>CAZOCQ010000227.1:0-4879 GCA_964578335.1 uncultured Desulfobacca sp. | reverse complement strand
GGTATGGTCAATCTTCAGGGCCACCTCACTGCCGGGAACTAGCTCCCCGGACACCAGGTGCGCCGCCATGATTTGCTCTACGATGGTTTGGGGCATATTTTCCCTTGTCAAGTCTCGTATCTTCCTGGTTCCCAAGCTCCTGCTTGGGAACCCACTTGTAGGCAAAGCTCTGCTTTGCGAGGCCGGGTGCCCAAGCAGAGCTTGGGCCAAAATTGCGTTCCCAAGCGGGAGCTTGGGAACGAGCAGATAAAAAGGCCTTTTCAGAGGCAGTTTCCGCCGGGTCGCCTCTCCCAATGTTTAATTTTATCCCATCGTCTCTTTCAGCCGCAAGACTTCCTGCCGCAGGCCCAGGCCGATGGCGTCGTATTCCGAAGCCTTCGGGCGGAGCGCCAGCCCTTGCGCTTTAAGCTCTTGCCAGGAATACTCCCGGCCGAAGACCACCCGGATGGGGTGGGACCGGGGCAGGGTCACTCCGGGAGGCCAGGCTTCGTATGAACCTTGAATATATACCGGGACCAGGGTGACGTCCAGTTCCCTGGCCAGGATGGCCACCCCTTTCTTGAAGCGGCCCAGCTTGCCGGTGGGGGTGCGGAAGCCCTCGGGGAAAATCCCCAGGATTTGGCCCTGCCTGAGGATAGAGGCGGCCACCTGTAAAGCCGCCACGGCATTCCGGGCCGAATCCACCGGGATGACCCGGATGAGTTTCAGGAGGCTGCGGACGCCCGGCACGTCGAAATAGCCGCTGTAGCCCAGGGAAAAAAGCCGGCAACGCAGCGGCCCCGGCACGGCGTAGGCCAGGAGGAAGCCATCCAGGAAACTGCCGTGGTTGGGGCAGAGGATGTAGCCCCGGCCCTTCAGGTTCTCCCGGCCCACGACCTGGAGGCGGAACATCCTTTTGAACCAGAAACCCATCAGCGCCGCCAGCCCCTGGGTGACCAGCCGGGCGGCCAGCCCTCCTTCCAGGCCGAGTTGCCTGAGCAGGGCCGGGGGCGGCGCTTGTTGCAGCACGGAACTCCAGGCCATCGGTTCTTCCTCCGGTTCCCGGCCGGCATCGGGACCCTTCGCTTCGATAAAATTGATGAGCTCCCGCACCGTGAGGATGCCGGTGAATTCCTGGTCGCGGATCTTGAGGCCGAAGCGGCTTTCCAGGGCGGCCAGCAGTTCCACCAGGGCCAGGGAGTCCAGTCCCAGGTCCAGTTCCAGGTGGTCGTCCAGGGAAAAGCGGGAGTCGCCGAGTTGCTGGGTTAACAATTCCACTACGGTCTCGCCCGCGGGGGACAGGTCTTCTTCCCCGGCCGGTTTACCCCGCTCATAACGTTGCCCGGCCCGCTCCCGGTAGAGCCGCTGGGCTTCGTGGATCCTGACCTTGCCCAGGCGGGTCTTGGGCAACTCCTCGCTGAGCAGGACAAACTCCCGCACCCGCTTGTATGGCTCCAACCCTTGGGACAGCAACTCCAGGTCCCACTTCACCTTGTCGTAAATGTCCGTTTCCCCGGTCTTGCGGAAATAGTCCAGGTCCGGCACCACCAGGGCCGCCAGCTTCTCCGCCGCAGCGTCGGCGGTGATGAAAATTTCCTTGATGGAATTGGCCTGGAGGTAGTGCTGACCCACTTCCTCAATGGAGACGTTTTTCCCGGAGGCCAGCACGATAATCTCCTTGAGGCGGCCCTTGAGGAAGAGATAGCCCTCCCGGTCGAAATACCCCAGGTCGCCGCTGTGAAACCAGCCGTCTGTTATGGCTTCCCGGGTGGCGGCCTCGTGCCGGTAATACCCGGCCATGACGTTGTCCCCCCGGATGAGGACCTCGCCCACTCCGGCCGCGTCCGGCTGGGCAATCCTGACTTCCACCCCCTCCAGGGGCCGTCCCGCCGACCCCAGGCGGGGGGCCTCCGGCGGGTTGAAGGTCACCACCGGGGCGGTTTCGGTGAGGCCGTAACCCTCCAGCACCGTAAATCCCAGGCGCGCCAGGTTTTGGCCCAGGGCTTCGGGCAACTTGGCCCCGCCGCTGACGAAAAAGCGGAACTGCTCCCCCAGGGCGGCATGGAATTTGCGCAGCAGGGGACGGGCGGGATTGATCCCCAGAAATCGCTCCAGCCGCCGGGAATAATGGAGCCAGGCCAGCAGCAGAGGCCGCAGGGGCCAGGGAATCGCCCCCAACCGCCGCTCCATGCCCTGGTGAAAATGCTGCAGGACCTGGGGGGTGAGCACCAGGATGGTGATCCCCTGCTCTTTGAGGCAGCGCAGGATGGCCGCGGCCTGCAAGGTGTCCAGATAGGTGATCCGCGCCCGGGAAAACAGGGGCAGCAGCAGGGTGGCGGTAAAGGGAAAGGCATGGTGCAGGGGGAGGATGGAGAGAAAATTGTCCTCCGGCCGGATGGCGTTGAGCTGCATGACGGCCCGGCAATTGGCCAGAAAATTCCGGTGGGTGAGCATCACCCCCTTGGGCCGCCCGGTGGTCCCGGAGGTGTAAATGATGGAGGCCAGGTCGGCGGGGCCCAAAGCCGGTAGTCCGGCCTCATCGGCAGAGGATTCCAGGACCGCAGTGAAAGGGATGATTTTTTCGCCGGCTGCCTCACCCGCCCCCACCAGCACCACCTTTGCCAGAAAGGGCAATTCCTGTAATGGGGTGAGCGGCGCTTGAGGGAAAGTGAAGACGATCCGGGCCTGGGTCTCTTCCAGGGCGTGCTGCAGGTGGTCCCAGCGGGAGACCGGGTCCAGGGGCACGGCCACCGCCCCGGCCAGCAGCGTCCCGAAGTAGCTGATGGGCCACTCGGGCCGGTTTTCCAGCAGGAGGGCCACCCGGTCGCCTTTGCCGATCCCCTGGGCCTTAAGCCACCCGGCCACTGACAGGCTGTCCCGGTAAAGCTGGCTGTAAGTCAACTCCCTGACCGTGTCCCCTTCCAGGGAGATAATGGCGACCCGGTCGGCGGCTTCCCGGGCCACCTGGGCTAATTGGGCGGTGAGGGTGTCGCTGCTTTCAGTCATAAATATTTGGGGAGCTAATCTTTTTGGTGTAGAACAGCCGCCCCACCTCTGGTTCCCAAGCTCCGCTTGGGAACCCAATTTTCAGGCCAAGCCTGCTTGGCGGGAAACCGTAAAAATCCTGCGGCTGTTCGCCAAGCTGGAGCTTGGCGGCCAACAGGCGTCCCCAAGCAGGAGCTTGGGGACGAGATAAATAGGGCGGACCGCGCTCGCCGCCTTTCTGGCAACTGGTTACTGACTACTGCTCACTGCCGCGATAATCTCCCGGGGCCGGTTGGTGCAGATGGCGTCCAGGCCCAAGGGCAGGTACGCCGGCAGCAGGGCCGGATCGTCAATATTCCAGGCGATGACTTTGAGCCCCTGGCGGTGGGCGGCCGCCAACAACTCCCGGTTGACGTAGCGATAATTCAGGACCAGGGTCTCGGCCCCGGCGGCCTGCGCCAGCCCGGCCGGGTCCACCGGGCAGCCCACCAGCAGGACGCCGGTCTGCAGGCGGGGCTCCGCTTCTTTCAGGATTTTTAAGGGCGGATGCCAGAAGGAGATGAGCTGAGCATCATCGAAAGCCTGCTTTTGGTGGAAAAACTCCAGCAGCGCCGGGGCCGCCTCCGGCTGCTTCATTTCCACCAGCAGCTGGACCCGGCCCCGCACCAGTTCCAGGACCTCCTCCAGGACCGGGATGCGTTCGCCCTGGCCGGCGTCCAACCGCTGCAGTTCCGCCAGGGTGAAGTCCTTAACCTGCCCGCGGCCATTGGTGGTGCGCTCCAGGGTCTCGTCGTGGATCACCGCCAGGCGGCCGTCCCGGGTGAGCTGCACGTCCAGTTCCACCCCGGCCACGCCCAATTCCAGGGCCAGCCGGAAGCCCCGCAAGGTGTTTTCCGGCTCATGGGCCGCGGCGCCCCGATGTCCGATGAGGTTGACCATAGCCTGAAATCCTGACGATCACCCAGAGAATGAAAATCCCCCCTGCCCCCCTTTTTCAAAGGGGGGTTTTAAAGTCCCCCTTTGAAAAAGGGGGATTTAGGGGGATTTGAAGCTTTGCACGGTAAACATTCATGGCCTATTTTGGGCCACCCCCTGGATGAAAAAATGTGGAACAGCCGCCCCCGGCTGTTCTTTAAAGAGCAGGCGAGGGCGCCTGCTCCACATATCCTCACATCTCTGGCCTTGCTCGGAGAAAATCATGCAACGCCTTCAACTCCCGCCACAGGGCCGGGACTGCGGCCAGGGGCAGAGAATTGGGGCCGTCGCAGAGGGCCTTAGCGGGCTCGGGGTGCACCTCCATGAAGAGCCCATCCACCCCCACCGCCACCCCGGCCCGGGCCAGAGGCGCGATGAACTCCCGCTGGCCGCCGGAGCAAGTACCCTGGCCGCCGGGGAGCTGGACGCTGTGGGTGACGTCCAGGACCACCGGGCAGCCCAGACCCCGCAGGATGGGCAGGCTGCGGAAATCCACCACCAGGTTGTTGTAGCCGAAAGAGGCGCCCCGTTCGGTGAGGATGATCTTATCATTTCCCGCGGCCCTAACCTTGTCCACCGCGGGCCGCATATCACAGGGGGCCAGGAACTGGCCTTTCTTGATATTGATGACCCTGCCGGTCCGGGCCGCGGCCACCAGCAGGTCGGTCTGGCGGCAGAGGAAGGCGGGAATTTGCAGGATGTCCAGGACTTCGGCGGCGGCCGTCACCTGGGAGGTCTCGTGCACGTCGGAAAGCACCGGCAGGCCCACCTCGGCCTTGACCCGGGCCAAAATCTCCAGGCCCTTCTCCAGCCCCGGGCCCCGAAAGGAGTCAATGGAGGTGCGGTTGGCCTTGTCAAAGGAGGCCTTAAAAATCAAGGGCAGACCAAGCTCTCCGGCAATTGCCTTTAGGCTCCGGGCGATCTCCAGGGTGGCCGCCTC
>CAZOCQ010000226.1:0-4922 GCA_964578335.1 uncultured Desulfobacca sp. | reverse complement strand
GAGTTTTGAGTTTTGAGTTTTGAGTTTTGAGTTTTGAGTTTTGAGTTTTGAGTTTCATCTGGTTCCCAAGCTCCGCTTGGGAACCCAATTTTCCGGCCAAGCTCTGCTTGGCCTAAAAGCAAAAAGCTACCGGCTACTTTTCTTCAGGCCTGGCGTATCATGGCCTCCCCGGCCTGGCGCAGTTTGGCCAGTTCCTCCTGGGAAGACGCCTCAAAGTAAAAGCGCACCACCGGCTCGGTCCCCGAAGGCCGGAAACAGACCCAACTGCCGTTTTCCAGGATCAATTTATGGCCGTCCAGGGTGTCGTGTTCGGCCACCTTGAGCCCCGCAAACACGGCCGGCGGCTGCTTTAGGCTCTCCAGCAGGCGCTCCTTGGCCTCCGGGGTGAGTGCAAAGTTGAGGCGGCGGTTGTAAACCGGACCCACCCGGGAAAACAGCTCCGCCAGGAGTTCGGGAATCCCTTTGCCCGTCTGGGCCACCATCTCCGCCACCATCACCCCGGCCAGGATGCCGTCCTTTTCCGGCAGGTGGTTTTTCATGGAGAACCCTTCGCTCTCCTCCCCCACCATGACCACCTGGTCTTTGAGGATATATTCGCCCAGGTACTTGAAGCCGACTTTGGTTTCATAGACCGGCCGCCCGTGATATCGGGCCACCCGGTCCACCAGATGGGTGGTGGCCACGCTGCGGGCCACCCCGCCGTCCCAGCCCCGGGTCCGGATCAGGTAGTCCAGGAGCAGGCCCAGGATGCCGTTGGCTTCGTGGTACCGGCCGGCGGCGTCCATAATCCCGAAACGGTCGGCGTCGGCGTCCACCGCCAGACCCAGCTGGGCCCCGGCGGCCGGAATGCGCCCGGCCAGCTCGGCAAGAAACTCCTCCGACGGCTCCGGCCGGTGGCCGCCGAAATAGGCGTCCCGCCAGCCGTGGAGCAACTCCACTTCCACTCCGCAGCGCTTCAGGAAGGCATCCAGGTAATCCCGGCCGGTGCCGTAGAGCACGTCCACCACCACCTTGAGGCCGGCCCGCCGCAGGGCCGCGGTGTCCACCAGGCTCTCCAGATGCCGGAAATATTCCTCCCGGGGATCAATGTCCACGATCAGCCCCATCCGGCGCGCCTCCGCCAGGGGCATAGTCTTCACGTCATCCGGGGACAGGCCGGCGATCAGGGCCTCAATGGGCTTGGTGACCGCCTCGGGGGCCGGACCGCCGGTGGCCGGGGAGAACTTGAGGCCGTTATATTCCGCGGGGTTGTGGCTGGCAGTGAAGTTGATCCCGCCGCCGCGCCGGCCTTCCCGGATGGCGTAACTAACCACCGGGGTGGGGCAGTCGCGGTCGGTGCAATAGCTGACCATGCCGTTGCCGGCCATGACTTCCGCCGCGGCCGCAGCAAAGTCCTCGGAGCGGAAGCGGGTGTCATAACCGATCACCACGCCCTGGGCCGCCAGCCCTTCCTGCTGGAGATAAGCGGCGATGGCCTGGCAGACCTGGCGGGCATTGGCAAAGGTGAAATCTTCGGCGATGAGCCCCCGCCAGCCGGAAGTGCCGAATTTGATAGCCGTCATGGGGTGGTAATACCCTCCTTTCTCAATCCAGCAGCAATGGCAGAAAGGGCAGTCCCTGCACCGAAGCGGTGGCCGGGTCGAAGACCGTGACGTCATAAGCAAAAGTCTGCGGGCTCCCGGCAATGACCACGTTGCTGAGGCTCACCCGGTATTTGGTGTCCGAGGCCGGCTGGGGCCAGGAATCCCAACTGTCCATGCCGTTGGGGATCCAGGCCAAGGTGTTTTCTCCCATGTAAATGGCCACCGTTTCCTGGACCACCGGCACCGAAGCGCCGTTTTGGGTCATGGTCACCGTAGCCCCGGAAAAATCGGCCTCGGGGTAAGAAAACGACCAGCGCGGATAAACCACCTGGTAGGGCGTATAACCCGGCGGCGGCCAGGCCACAAAGCCGTCCCGGGTGGGAGGCCGCGGGTCCCAGATGTGTTCATCAATGACCCAGAGGGCATTGGAAGCCCAACCGGTGTCAAAGGGAAGGTCTCCCGTGCCCATATACTGGGTCTGGGGGTAACAGATCCAGCGCCGGTGCCCCACCGCGCCGTTGGAAACCCCGGGGTCGGCGATATACAGGTCTATAGCCTCCCAGCCGTCGGCCCCCAGGGCCAGGTTGGAATTGCCCGCGGCCTCAGCCCCGTTGGCGGTGTAACAGGTCCAGGTGGCCGGCGGGGTATGGGACAACGCCCCATTGACGCTCATCATCAGGGCCGCCTCCTGGTCCTTGCCGCCGTAGGTGTCGGAGAACCCCGTCAGGGTCGGCACCCCGGCCATGGCCCGGTAATAGTTCAGCCGTTGGAAGACCGCATCCCGGAAGAATACCGAGGTGGCGCAGGCGGTGCAGGAGTCCCGGTTCCCCGTCCAGAGAATGGCCGGGGTGGCGGCGTTCTGGTAATAGGTAATATAGAACTGCCTGGAAGCCTCCCGGTTCCTGGGGTTGACGCTCAAAGGAACCGCGGCCGCGACTTCGACTCCCCCCAGGGCCTTTTCCTGGGCCGGAATTTCCAGACCCATCAGAGTTTGGGGAAAGGTGGGCGGTTTGCCCAGCTCGACGCCAAAGGCCAAGCTGACGGAAAGACTCAGGCAGAGCGCGAGCAAGAAGGAACGGGTTAGGAGACCAACGCGGCGGTTAAAGAAGCGGCCAGGACTATTCATGGGGATGGTCCTCCTGAGGGGGTAAGAGGGAGCGGGTTAATCAAGACGCCGCTCCCGGATCACACCGCCTGGCCTCCGCAGGAAAGGGCAGGAGCCCGCGGCTCCTGCCCTGGAATGCTCAGGTGCCCAAATCGTAGGAGGCCAGATATTTTTCCTGCTCCGGGGTCAGGGTGTCGATCTCCACTTGCATGGCCGCCAGCTTCAGGCGGGCGATCTCTTTGTCAATGGCTTCCGGCACCGGATAGACCTGTTTCTGGAATTTGGCGTGGTTTTGGGAGATGAATTCCGAGGCCAGGGCCTGGTTGGCAAAGCTCATGTCCATCACCGCCGAGGGATGGCCTTCGGCCGCAGCCAGGTTCACCAGGCGGCCTTCGGCCAGCAGGTAGAGGCGCTTGCCGTTCTTCAGGGCGAACTCTTCCACCGCTTCCCGGATGGCCCGCCGGCCCGTGCTCAGGCGCGTCAGGGCCTCGATGTCGATCTCCACGTTGAAGTGCCCCGAATTGGACAGGATGGCCCCGTCCTTCATGGCCAGGAAGTGCTCCTCCCGGATGACGTTGATATCGCCGGTGAGGGTGCAGAAGATGTCGCCCACCTTGGCCGCCTGGGCCATGGGCAGCACTTCATAGCCGTCCATGATGGCCTCCAGACCCTTGAGGGGATCGACTTCGGTAATGATGACCCGGGCGCCCAGGCCCCGGGCCCGCATGGCCAGACCCCGGCCGCACCAGCCGTAGCCCGCCACCACGAAGATGCTGCCGGACATCAGGCGGTTGGTGGCCCTGAGAATCCCGTCCATGGTGCTCTGGCCGGTGCCGTAGCGGTTGTCGAACATAAACTTGGTCTGCGCGTCGTTCACCGCAATGATGGGGTATTGCAGCACCCCGTCGGCGGCCATGGCCTTGAGGCGGATGACCCCGGTGGTGGTCTCCTCGGTGCCGCCGAAGACCCCCGCCAGCAGTTCCTGCCGTTTGGTGTGCAGGGTGAAGACGATATCGGCGCCGTCGTCCATGGTCATTTGGGGCTTGACGTCCAGGGCCTGGTTGATGTGGCGGTAATAGGTCTCGCCGTCTTCTCCCTTGATGGCGAAGGTGGGAATGCCTTCTTTAGCCAGGTAGGCGGCCACGTCATCCTGGGTGCTCAAAGGATTGGAGGCGCACAGGTGCACCGTGGCGCCTCCGGCCTTTAACGTGGCGGCCAGCACCCCGGTTTCGGTGGTGACGTGCAGGCAGGCGGCGATCCTCAGCCCCTGCAAGGGTTTCTCCCGCTCGAAGCGCTCCCGGATGGCGTTCAGCACCGGCATGTCCCGCCGGGCCCATTCCACCCGCAGGGCGCCTCTGTCGGCCAGAGTTATATCCTTGACATGATAATTCATGAGTTCCTCATTTCGATTGCGCGGCTAATTGCGGCTGACAGACGCAGATGGGGGAGGGCCCTTTGAGGCCGGCCTTCTCCCGCAGGACATCCACTTTGTTGACGTATTCCCAGGTGAAGTCCGGGTCGGTGCGCCCGAAGTGGCCGTAGGCCGCCGTCTTCCTGAAAATGGGACGCTGCAGTTCCAGGTACTGGATCATGGCCGCGGGTTTGAAGCTGAAGGTCTCCTTGATGATTTCCAGGAGCCGGTCTTCCGGGATCACCGCGGTGTCGTAGGTATAGACCATGATGGACAGCGGGTCCGGCAGGCCGATGGAATAGGCCACCTGGACTTCGCAACGGTGGGCCAGACCTGCGGCCACCACGTTTTTGGCCACATGCCGCAGCATGTAAGAAGTGGTGCGGTCCACCTTGGTGGGGTCTTTACCCGAAAAAGCGCCGCCGCCGTGGTAGCCCCGGCCGCCGTAGGTATCGACGATAATCTTCCGGCCGGTTATGCCACAGTCGCCCAGCGGCCCGCCTACCACAAACCGTCCGGTGGTGTTGACCAAAAACTTGGTGTCCACCAGCAGGTTGGCCGGAATGACCTTTTTAACCACTTCTTCGACGATGGCCTCCTGCAAGTCCTCGTACTTGACCTCGGGGTTGTGCTGGGCGGCGACCACCACTGTGTGAATGCTGGTGGGCATGCCGTCTTCATAGCGCACCGTCACCTGGGTTTTGCCGTCCGGGCGCAGCCACGGCAGGGTGCCGTTCTTCCGCACCTTGGCCAGGCGCTCCGCCAGGCGGTGGGCATACCAGATGGGCATGGGCATCAGGTTCTCAGTGGAGGTGGAGGCATA
>CAZOCQ010000225.1:0-4933 GCA_964578335.1 uncultured Desulfobacca sp. | reverse complement strand
CGGCTTAAAGGGCGCCACCAGGTCCACATGGTCCCGCACTTGTTGGAGATACTGGGCGTCCGGGTCGCCGGGACCATAGCCCCGGTAAACGTTGACGTCAATCTTGCCGCCGTCCCGGGATTGGTAGCTTTGCCCGCAGAAACAGAGGTGCAGCACCTCCGGGTCCTCCCGGACCAACTGGCGGGTGCCGTCGCCGTGGTGGGCGTCGGTGTCCACGATGGCGAAGCGCCGCCAGGAGCTGATCTCACGCACGCGGGTCAAGGCGATGACCACGTCGTTGAAGCAGCAGGCCCCCCAGAACTGGCGGTGGCCGGCGTGGTGGCCGCCGGCCCCGATGAAACAGAAGGCCCGGTCGATTTCGCCTCTGGCCAGGGCCTCCATGCCCGCCACCACTGAACCCACCGACTCATAGGCGGTGGAGCAGAAGCCGTCCCGGGCCACCATGCCCAGCATTTCCGGGGCGTGGACCTTGAGGATGAGCTCTTCCGAGGCCCGGGGGGCCGTAAACAGGCGCACGTTGGGCCGTTGCAGCAAAGGCTCCAACGCCTCAGGGAAATCCCGCAGCCGGTTGCCGATGGTCATGTAGCTCTTCCGGCTGAAGGAGGGATGGTAGAAGACGCCGACGGTTTTCATGGCCGGTTAGTATTGACAATCTTTGCCGACGGTTTCGGCGGAGAGGTCTTAAGCCAAATATAAAGACGCACCATTCTATTATTAAAGATATATTCGCTGCGGATATCACCTTTTCGGAAGACTTTTAATGTAACCATTTTTCGGAGAAAGTTATTAAATTTTTTCTTTTCGCTTTCAGTCAAATCGGATGAAACTTCCTCTTTAGTAAATTTCATGTTATTTGGACTCATCATGCCAATCTTGTCAAGAATCGATCGGTAGTCAGCACTTTGAAGAGCTCCATAAATTTGCTGATCTACATACTTTTTTCCAACATCATCAGCGGAAGTGAAGACTGCAAGTGACGCATCAACTTCATCAATTATGTTATCCTTATCAATCCAATAAGCAGTATCTCCAATTAAATGCATTATTTTTGGAAAACCCGCAGAATAATGCGTAAGGAACCACATACCTTCCGGCTCTACGGTCATTTGTACAGAGTCAAAGGCACGCTTAAAAAATTCTTCCATTTCTTGTTCATTAAGAGGCATAATATCAACCACATCGAATATCCGCTCAATTGGTTGGTGCTTCTGAATCATTTCGCGACGTCGTTCTTCAACTCCACAGAGCATTAATAGTAGGGGGATTGGCTTGTGGGAAAGAGCGTTGGTGTCCACGAGGCCCTTGATAAAATTGGCGAACAGGGGATTTGAAGTAATCCCGTTGATCTCATCCAAAATTAGAAAAATTCCTTTTATGCCGATATCAGTTAACCGTTCCTGAAGTTCGGAAAGAAAGGATAACATCCCAAAAGGACTAGAAAAATTTGGAGCATCATCTTTTAACGCCTTGGTATTTATCTTGAAGCCGAATAAGGTAACCTCACCAATATATTTAGCAAGCCAACTCTTGAATTTTTCAGATTTTTTTGGGTCTAATGCCCCTGACCTGATGGTGGCTTCTAAGATTGAGGCAGCTAGATCATCCAGAGTTTGCGCACCACCTACATTGACATAAATTCCATGTAAGGCATATTCTTTCTCAGCAATCCATTGAATAAAACGTGCGAAAGAACTTTTCCCTATTCCATATTCACCTTGGACATATATCGAGACTGGTTTTCCTAAAGCAACTTGGCCGACACCTCTAGTAACTATTCTTTCAATTTGTTGAGCTCTGCCGACAAAGAGTTCAACTGGCACGGGCTGACCGGGATAAAATGGACTCATACCTTTCGTGATTTCTTCCATAACAAATCCTTAACAAAAGGGCATCTGAATATTATTTTTGCTGCGCCAACCTCTCCCAATCCGCATATTTCGGATAAAAGAGGTAAAAATAGAGCAGCGAGATCACCATAAAAATGAAAAAGTCATTGGCATTGCCGGTTAAAAAGAAAAGCACCAGCCCCAAGATGCTGACCGATTCGCACAAGGCGAAGATAGCGATGGAGAGTGGTTGTAGAAAAGCTACGTTTTTCAGGGAAATTTTTTTGAGAAAACTGAGGATGAAATAATCGGCCACGGCCAGGAAGAGAAAGACATAGGAGAGATTGTTCAAAAGAGCCTTATCCAAAGAGGAATCCAGCCTGACGGGAAGATAACCTTTACTGATGGCCAGCACCAGAAAAGCGTAAAGAAACACCGAGGCAATCAGCGCCATCCCGACGTAGTTGGTGATTTTGAATTGCTGCTGCAAGGTGCCCAGGGGCCTTCGCGCCATGCCGACCGTCCTTATTAATAATGCGGAATTTGCAAATTAGGGACCGGGGCGGAGCATTCCCGCCCCGGCGGCAGAGTGTATCTCACATCTCGGGGGAAGTCAGCTTTTCTTGCAGGATATTGGCCAGCAACTCGGCGTCGGAGGCGCTGAGATTTTGGATGGCCTGCTGAAAACGGCCGATGCGCTCCTTCTCTTCCAGGAAGAATTGCAGGTCCGCGGCCAGCCGCACGGCGTCTTCCAGGCTGCCATACAGATTGAGCATCTCGGGGAGTGCCGACGGCGCCGCGCCTTGATCGCCGATGGCCCGGCCCAGGCGCTGGAATTCCTCCAGCCACTCCCGGTAGTCATTTTCCATCTGGGTGTAGCCTTCGGCGTCGCCCACGATCCACAGCCGGACGAGGTCCTTTTCTTCGAGGCCCAAAGGCTCATTCTTCCTTAACTTAGCGATGATGGGCTGCATGGCCTCGGCCGTCAGTTGCTGCACCGCTTCCCTGATCTCATTCCGGGCTTGCACCAGTTCTACGCCGGCCCGACTCAAGGCGTCAGCCGATGGACTGGCGGCCGCGCCGGCGATGATCTGAGCAATTCCTGCTAAGGAATCCATCCCATTTCCTCCTTAACTTCCGAACTTTTCCCCCACTTTGGGCTGCCGGGCCGCAATGAAGTCCGGCGCCTTGACCTTGCCCAGTTCTTTGGTGCGAAAGCGGGTAATGAGCAAAGCGCCGCCGGCCGCTCCCACCTGCAGGCCCTTGTCGGTCACCGCCAGGATTTCGCCGGGCTGAGCGTCGGCCGGTTCCGCCAAAAAGGCGGCGTTGTAGAATTTCACCTTTTCGCCCCGGAAGGTGGTGGTGGCGCCGGGCTGGGGGTCGCAGCCCCGGATGAAATTAAAGACCTCCCGCACCGGCCGGTTCCAACTCAGACCCGCCACCTTTTCGTCGCAGGGCGGGTCATAGCTGGCCAGGGAGTGGTCCTGGGGGATGCGGGGGGCCTGGCCTTTGGCCACCAACTCCACCGCCTCCAGAACCGCCGCCACCCCCATGGGGTAGAGTTTGTTGAAATAGACCTCCCCGGTGGTCTCGCTGGGGCCGATCTCCACGGTTTTTTGCAGCAGGATGTCGCCGGTGTCGATGCCCTGGTCCACCCAGAAGATGGTAAGCCCGGTCTCGGTTTCGCCGCTGATCACCGCCCAGTTTATGGCGCTGGAGCCCCGGTAGCGGGGCAGGATGGAAGGGTGATAGCAGATGGAGCCGAGCCGCGGGGCGTTAAAGACCTTGGGCGGGATAATGTCGGTGACAAAGGCCAGCACCCCCAGGTCGGCCTTGAGAGAGATCATGGCCTCGTAGGCCGCCTGATCCCGCATGTGGCCGGGTTGGAAGACCGGCGCCCCGGCGGCCAGGGCCGCCTCCTTCAGGGGGTCCATTTTAGCTCCCCGATCCGGCGGGCAAAAAACCCCCGGCACCTCCTGACCGTGGTTCAGCAACCCCTTCAAGACGTCCGCACCGAAAGCCGCTTGACCGATAAGAGCGATTCGCATGGCGCCCCTCCTGTCTGGGTGGAAAAAGCTGGGGGAAAAGGGCAAAAGGTGAAAAGGGGAAGAGGAAAACCAGGAACGACGCTACCTTTCCCTTTTGCCCCTTTCCCCCTTTACCCTTTTCCCCATCGGGAGAAAATATAGCCGATTAGACAAAACCCCTGGGGGAACTGGCCCTTAATGATGATGCTCGTCGTGGCTCTTTTCCGGCTCCAGGGTGGAGGCCCAGAAACAGATGCCGCAGGCCGCCAGAATGGCGCCCACGCTCACCAGGGCGCTGCCGCCCCAGATGGCCACCCCCAAACAGACAAAGACCAGGATCATCAGCATGGCCTGTTTTTTGCGATAACCTTGTTTTGCTGCCGCCATATGCCAAACCTCCTTGAGTTGGGTCGAATTATAAGGCAACTGGAGAAAATTTCCAGGATTTATTGGTTGCTGCCTGCGATAAAGCGGATGGCGTTTTCGAGCCTTTGCAAGGTCTCTTTCTTCCCCAGGATATCGATGATCTCAAAGAGACCGGGGCTGGCGGTGCGGCCGGTGAGGGCCAGGCGCGCCGGTTGGGCCAGGTTGACCATTTTTAGTCCGGTCTCCGCCGCCAGGTCATGAAAAAGCTGGTTCAGGGCGGCTTCGGAATACTCCGGCAGGGCCGTGAGCCGCCGCGCCACTTCCTGCAAAATCTGCACATTGGCCGGTGTCAGGAACTTCTGCGCCCCCTTTTCTTCATAAGCGCCGGGGGCTTGGAAATAGAAGCGGGCCGCGTCGGCCATCTCCACCAGGGTGCGGCAGCGGGCGCTCAGGGTGGTTGCCACCCGGGCCAGATACTCCTGGTCCGGGGCCTGGAGGCCGATCCGGTTGAGAAACGGAGCCAGTTCCCGGGCCAGGGCCGCCGGGGCCAGGGCCTTAAGATGCTGGCTGTTGATCCACTGGAGCTTCTCTTCGTCGAAGACCCCCGGAGATGAGGTGGCGTGCTCCAGGGTGAAATATTGCACCAACTCCTCCCGGCTGAAGATCTCCTGGTCGCCGTGGGACCAGCCCAGGCGGGCCAGGTAGTTGTTCAGG
>CAZOCQ010000224.1:0-4987 GCA_964578335.1 uncultured Desulfobacca sp. | reverse complement strand
TTTCCAAAACAATATAGAGTTGGGTTTTTCAACTCGAAACTCGAAACTCGAAACTCGAAACTCGAAACTTGAAACTCGAAACTCGAAACTCAAGGATGTCCCATGAGCCCAGACGCCATTCCCTACGCCTATACCTTCGATGATGTCCTGCTGCTGCCCGGGGCCTCGGCGGTCCTGCCCAGCGAGGTGAACCTCGGCACCCGCCTCACCCGGCGCATCAGCCTCAACATCCCGCTTTTAAGCTCCGCCATGGACACCGTCACTGAGGCCGACACCGCCATCTCCCTGGCCCGCCAGGGCGGCATCGGGGTGCTGCACCGCAATCTGCCGCCCGCGGCCCAGGCCCTGGAGGTGGAGAAGGTCAAAAAGTCGGAGTCCGGGATGATCATCGACCCGGTGACCATCGGGCCGGAAGCCCGCATCGCCGACGTCCTGCAATTGATGCAGCGCTACCGCATCTCCGGGATTCCGGTGGTGCAGGGGCGCAAACTGGTGGGCATCGTCACCAACCGGGACCTGCGCTTTGAAACCAACCTGAACCAGAAGGTCAGCGAAGTGATGACCAAGGACCGCCTGGTCACCGCCAAGGTGGGCATAACCCTGGAGGAATCCAAGGCCCTGCTCCATCAATACCGCATCGAAAAACTGCTGGTGGTGGACGAAAATGGGGACCTGAACGGTCTCATCACCATCAAGGATATCGAGAAGATTCGGAAATACCCCTGGTCCTGCAAGGATGAATTCGGGCGCCTGCGGGTGGGAGCCGCGGTGGGGGTAGGGCCCGACCGGGAAGAACGGGTGGAGGCCCTGCTCAAGGCCGGGGCGGACGTCATCGTCATTGATACGGCCCACGGCCACTCCGACCGGGTGCTGGAGGCGGTGGAAGATACCAAGCGGAACTTTCCCCAGGCGGAGCTCATCGCCGGCAACGTGGCCACCGCCGAGGGCGCCCGGGACCTGATCAAGGCCGGGGCCGACGCCGTCAAGGTCGGGGTGGGGCCGGGTTCCATCTGCACCACCCGGGTGATCGCCGGGGTGGGGGTGCCCCAACTCAGCGCCGTCCTGGACTGCGCCCAAGAGGCCCGCAAAGCCGATATCCCCCTGGTGGCCGACGGCGGCATCAAGTACTCCGGCGACGTCACCAAGGCCCTGGCCGCCGGCGCCGACGTGGTCATGATCGGCAGCCTCTTCGCCGGCACCGAGGAGAGTCCGGGCGAAACCGTGATCTTCCAGGGCCGCAGTTACAAGGTCTATCGGGGCATGGGGTCGCTGGAGGCCATGAAGACCGGCAGCCGGGACCGCTACTGCCAGGAGGATGTGGATCTGGAGTGTAAACTGGTGCCGGAAGGCATCGTCGGCCGGGTGCCCTCCCGGGGCAAGCTCTCCGACGTTATTTATCAATTGATGGGCGGCCTGCGCTCCGGCATGGGCTACGTCGGGGCCAAGACTATCCCGGAGCTCCAGAAGCTGGCCAAATTCGTGCGCATCAGCCCCGCCGGCCTCAAGGAATCCCACGTCCACGACGTGGTCATCATGAAGGAAGCGCCCAACTACTGGGTGGATTAGTGTAGGGTGCGCACCGCGCACCATTGGTCAGCAAGTTGACATGGGGCGAACCAGTGGTTCGCCTTTTTTGCTCTTAAGAAATGATCCGGCTCACCAGGCAGGCCCGGCAGGTGCCGGAGCGGAAGCGGGCCACGTCGGAGAGCGACAGGACCCCCACCAGATTTTCGGGGGTCTCCTGATAAACGAACAGCCGGTGCACGTCCGCATAGATCATGGTCTTCAGGGCCTCCACCACCGGCGCCTCGCCGTCGCAGGCCCGCACCGGGGCAGTCATGATTTCCCCGGCCCGGATGTGGCTGGGCCGGCCGTGTTTATAGGCCAGGATCAGGTCGGTCTTGGAAACCACCCCGGCCGGAGAGCCGTCCGGATTTTTGAGCAAGACGGCGCCGAACCGGTAGGCCGCCAGGCCCTCCATGACCGTCTGGAGGGTGTCTTCTTCCTGATGGGCATAGATTTCCGGGGTCATCACCTCCCGAATCCGGTATAGGTCGGCAGGGATATTCTCGACGCCGGCTTGGGGCCGCCGGCTCCTTTCGCACTTGTTGCAATAGCGATAGAGGAGGCCGACGATATCCGGGTAGGCCAGTACCCCAAGGGCCTGCGGTGAGCCATGTTCCCCCACGTAAAGCCGGTGGACCCGGTTGGTCCGCATGGCGTCCAGGGCCGCGTCCAGGGTATCCTCGGGCCGGCAAAAAAGGGGCGGCCCCACCATGATCGCTTCACAAGGAGTGCCCAGGGGCAGGCCGGCGTAGTAGGCCCCCATCAGGTCGGTCTTGGACACCACCCCCAGCCCCGCCTGCCGTTCATCGGTAATCAGGATGGCATTGACCTTATACTTGATGGTGTAGCGGATGGCCTGCTCCAGGGGGGCTTCCTGGGGCAGACGGATCACCTGGCGGCGCATGGCCTCCTGCACCGTCAGGCCCTTGAGGACGTCCTGATAATCAATAACCGGCATAGTCAGTGTCCAGTAGTCAGTAGCCAGTAGCCAGTAGCCAGTAAGAACCATGAAACAAAATTACGTTTCAATCACTGGATAATGTTAAGCAAAAATCTAGGGTGCGTCCTGCGCACCACTTCTGGGTCGCAACCTGGAAGCCTGCGCCACCATTGAAAGAAAATCAGCCGGCCAGCTTTTCCAGGAGGCGGTCGAACACCCGGGAAATATAGACGATGCCTAAAATCTTGCCGTCTTCCAGCACCGGGAGGCGGCGCACGTGCTTCTTGATCATGATGTCAATGATCAGCAGCAGGTGGGTCTCCGGGGTGATGGTGATGAGTTCGGTGGTCATGACGTCCCCCACCAGCACTCCCTGGGCGCCACGGCAGGCGGCCTCCAGCAGGCCAGAGACCTCCAGGTCCTCCATTTCCCCCCAGATGTGAATATGCTTGGGCCTGAGCAGCAGGAAAATGTCATAAATCGACAGCATCCCTACCAGGTCGCCGGAGGCGTCGGTCACCATCAACCCGAAGACCTTCGCCCCGGAGACCCGGCCGGCGCGTTGAAACACCCGCACCGCCTCGCTAATGGTCATCTCCGGCCGCAGGGTCTGAAAACAGTCGTCCATTACGTCCCGGGCGGTTAGGCCCATAGGCGCCTCCTTTCCTGAATTGACCTGTCTATTTTATCGCAGAATAAAAAGACCGGGACAAAAAAAGTCTGACTGTCAAGTTAACGCCCCCCAGAGAATCGGTTTCCTGAGGGATGGACCCCACCGCCCTATTAATTTCTCCAACTAGGCTTGGTAGATTTTAATCTGGAATTAGGTCGTCCCTGGTCATTTTCCAAGAATCTCTTTATAAATTAAAATAATATATTATTTAACAAATAATAATCAAATCAATATTACTTGACATAATTTTCTAGGCATGCTTTAAGTGGGACAAAAATTGTTATGATAACAACCTGCTGGCCAGAGTCTTCAAGGATGGCCGGGCCATCAGAGGCCTTGGTCATTTCCCAACGGCAACCAACTCTCCCACAATTAATTTGCATTCGAGCTTCGACTAGAAGATGCCGGCCATTATCTGCCGCCCTATCCTTATCACCTGAAATGCCTACAGCCCCAATCGGAGAAAGAAATCCATTAAGTCAGCCTTAGCATTGGAGGAGGCCATGAGAAACAAAGTTCGTTTTTTGGTGTTGGTGGTTGGATTGGTTATCGGCTGGAATTGTATGGCCGGCAGCCTGGAGGCGGCGTCATACAAATTCACGGACCTGCAGCAGGGCTTTCCCAATGACCCGGGTGACCTGGTGACTGCAATTAACGACGCCAACCAGATCGTGGGCTACTACTACGCTCCTTTCGCCCCTAACGGCGGCAGCCAGGGCTATTTCTATGATCTGATAACGGGGAGTTTTATCTGGTTGCAACCCCTTGGCGGGGATTACCCCAACAGCTACGCTTATGGCATCAATAAGCTGGGGCAGATCGTCGGCAGCTGTTCAAATACTCAAAATACCGTATCCGTCGCCTGTGTCTGGACCGATCCGGCGCAGGCGCCCACCATGCTATCCACGCTGCCCAATTACACCTCCGGTCACGCCAATGCCATCAATGATAACGGCCTGATAGTCGGCTATGCTTATAATAATAATGACACACAGCATGCCTGCAAGTGGACCATTACGGCCCCGGACCAGCCGGTGGACCTGGGCGCCCTGGGAGGCAGCAGCAGTGCGGCGAGCTCGGTAAATAACGCCGGGCAGATCGTCGGCTGGGCTGCCAATGCCCAGGAGGAATGGCAGGCATGTCTCTGGAACCCGGGCCCGCAAGCCATCGATGTCCCTCTTTGGGCCCCCGTCGCCACTGGCATTAACAACTTGGGCAATGTCGTGGGCGGCGGACAGGATATCTTGCCCGCAACCTATGGCTTCTTTTGGGATCAGCAAACAGCCCAGACGCAAGTTTTTACCCAAGGGCAGGATAGGGCCGGCGAGGCCGCCGGCCTCAGCAACGCCAATCAAGTGGTCGGCACGTGGTGGCCTGGACCCTCGGGGGTCTTTTCCTGGACCCCCGGCGGCGGGCTGCAGGACCTGAACACCCTGATAGTGAACCTGCCGCCGGACGTCACCGTTGACTTGGTCAACCTGATCAGCCCTAAAGGCAATATTCTGGCACGCCAATCCAATGGGAATAGCTGCCTGCTGACCCCGGTGGCGGCGTCCCCGGCCAACGACCTGCTCCTCTTGTTGCAATAGGGGTTTCTTGGCGCGGAAAAAATCCCGTCGCCAACAAAAGGGAGGGCCAAGCGGCCCTCCTTTTTATTCTTTCGCAGCCGCAGCCTTTAGCCTGCACCGGCCCAGGCAGGACGACCAAGTTTTTCTAGTTGATTGTCTAATGGAAGGATTATAATCTAAACAGAAATGAATATTCGTTTCTATCTTGACCCGGAGACGGGTCAGCCCCACATTTATCAA
>CAZOCQ010000223.1:0-5029 GCA_964578335.1 uncultured Desulfobacca sp. | reverse complement strand
ACCAACGACTCTCTGCTTAAAAGGCAGATACTCTACCGACTGAGTTAACGGCCCGTACAGCTTAACGGGTTATTATTAACTTTTGAGGGTAGCGTTGTCAAGGGTATCCGCACCCCCGGCCGCGCAAAAAGCGCCCCTAAGCCGCCCCGGCTGAATTACTCCTGCTCCTTCAGAACCTGGTTGACTTCATTTAGGATGTCCCGATGCACCTCTAGGGGGGGCCGGGAGGCCTCCACCCGGCGAAACCGGGGGCCTTGGAGGCCGGCGTAAATCGCCGCCACCCGCCTCAGGTACGATAAAGATTCGCTCACCTGCCGGGTCCCCCTGCGCTGGCGGGCCAGGCGGGCCAAGGCCTTTTGGACCGGAAGCTCCAGGATGAAGACCAGGTCGGGGGCCGGGGCAAAGGCTTCGTTGGCGGCCTGGATGTCCTGGGGATTAATTCCCAAGGCCCCCTGGTAGGCCACCGAAGAGTAATAGTAGCGGTCGGTGATGACAATCCGGCTCCGGGCCAGGGAGGGCCGGATGACCTGGGCCACGTGCTCCCGGCGGTCCTCCATGAAGAGTGCCAGCTCCTCGGCCGGAGTGAGGTGGCGGCTGGGTCCCAGGAGATACCTGTGCAGTTTCTGGCCGGCCGGGCCCTGGGTGGGCTCCCGGGTCAGGACCACCCGGTGGCCCGCCTTTTCCAGGGCGGCCGCCAGGAGTTCGGCCTGAGTGCTCTTGCCGCAGCCGTCCACGCCTTCCAGGGCGATGAGCAGGCCGGGCGCGATGGGGGACTCCTTTACCACACTTCCGGGAAGGCGGTGTTATCGTAAAGATATTCCATCTTCTCTTTGTGGCTCAATTCCACCTTCGCCATCTTCTCCAGGAAATCCTTGATCTCTCCCGGCGGCTGCAGGGCGGCCAGGGCCTGGTAGAAGCGGTAAGAGCCCTCTTCCCGTTTGGCCGCGATGATCAGGGCCTCCTTGGGGGTCAGGGCCTCGGTGAAGGCCGGGGCCGCCAACATCTCCGCCAGATGCACCTCCTGGGGGTTGCCCACCAGCTTGCAGCCCTCGGGAGTATAGCAGCTCTGGAGAAAGTGCTTATGCTCCAACTCTTCCTGGGCCAGGTATTGCAGGGTTTCTTTGGTATCGGCATGGCTAACCAGGTCGGCCAGGCGTTGATAAAAATCGTGCGACAGCTCTTCCTGGGCGATGGCGCTCTTGATGACGGCGTCGAGTTCGGGGTTCATGAAATTTCCTTTTAAGTGACGCAGGGGCGGTTCAGAACCGCCCCTGCCAAGGGTTAAGCGGTTTTAATCTCAATGGCCTTGGGCTTGACCTCTTCCTGTTTGGGGCAGGTGATGGTCAGGACCCCCTTATCATACTTGGCTTCGATCTGGTCGGCGTTCACCGGGGCGGGCAGCCGGATGGAACGGGCAAAGGAGCCGTAACTCCGCTCCACCAGGTGGTAATTTTCCTTTTTCTCCTCCCGCTCCGATTTCTTTTCGCCCTTGATGGTCAGGACATCGCCCACCAGGGAGATGTCGATCTCCTTGGGGTCCAGGCCCGGGACCTCCGCCTTTACGGTGACTTTATCGGGAGCTTCCGCCACGTCCACGGCCGGCAGCCATTCCTCGCTCCAGGGCCGCCAGGCCCGCCGGGCCGGTCCGAAGAAGTCGTCCCACAGCCGATCCATCTCCTGGCGCAGCCGGGAAACTTCCCGAAAAGGTTGCCATTTGGCCAGTTCTCTGGTCATATATGGGTCCTCCCTAACGTCAAGGTTTACTGTGCATTAAATAGGACTTGGCCGGCAAGCTGTCAACCGGGGGCCGGAAAATCTCCTCAGATTACCCTTGAATTTCTCGGCGGACAGTGATAGAAAATAATTGATTTAGGCAGGCTGACCCTATGAACCGAGACTCCAGCAAAGATCACCACTGACCTCCTTAGGCCCTAAGGAGGTTTTTTTTTGCCGATCCCCGGGATGGGGAGCCCCTCAGCAGAAATCAGGGATTGTCTAACTTTGGGCCTCCATCCACAGCCCAGAAAGGACCCGGCCCATGACCTTCCGGCACAAGGATTTATTGGGCATCGCCCCCCTGACGGAGGCGGAGATCCGGCTCATCCTGGACACCGCCGCCTCCCTCAAGGAGATCTCCCGGCGGCCCATCAAGAAGGTTCCCACCCTGCGGGGCAAGACGGTGGTGACCATGTTCTACGAACCCAGCACCCGGACCCGCATGTCCTTCGAGATCGCCGCCAAGCGCCTCAGCGCCGACACCCTCAACCTGACGGTGGCGGCCTCCAGCGCCGTCAAAGGCGAAACCCTGGCGGACACGGCCCACAACCTGGAGGCCATGCAGCCGGATGTCCTCATTATTCGCCATTACGCCAGCGGCGCCCCCCATTACCTGGCCGGCAAGCTCAAATGCGGGGTGATCAACGCCGGCGACGGCCTGCACGAGCACCCCACCCAGGCCCTGTTGGATCTGCTCACCATCCAGGAGGCCAAGGGGCGTCTGGATGGCCTGAAGGTGGCCATCATCGGCGACATCGCCCACTCCCGGGTAGCCCGCTCCGACATCCTGGCTCTAAGCAAGCTGGGCTCCGAAGTGACCGTGGCCGGGCCCGCCACCATGCTGCCGCCGTATCTGGCCGACCTGGGGGTGCGGGTCACCTGTTCCCTGGAGGAGGCGGTGGCGGGGGCCGACGTGGTCATGATGCTGCGGCTGCAACTGGAGCGCATGGGCCAGGGCTTCATCTCCACCCTGCGGGAATACAGCCGCCATTTCGGGCTGGCTCCCCGGCACCTGGAAAAGGCCAAAGAAGACGTGATCATCATGCACCCCGGACCCCTGAACCGGGGAGTGGAGATTTCGCCGGAGGTGGCCGACGGCCCCTACTCCGTCATCCTGGAGCAGGTGACCAACGGCGTGGCGGTGCGCATGGCCATGCTCTACCTCTTGATCGGAGGTGAAAAATGATCTTGATTAAGGGCGCCCTGGTGGTGGATCCGGCGCAAGACCTGGAAGCTCCGCGGGATGTGCTCATTGACCACGGCAAAATCGCCGCCCTGGAGGCTCCCGGGACCATCCCTGTTGAAGGCCGTGGAATAATCGAGGCCCAGGGGCTGGTGCTCACCCCCGGGCTCATCGACATGCACGTGCACCTGCGGGAGCCGGGGGAGGAATACAAAGAGACCATTGAAACGGGGACCCGGGCCGCAGTTAAAGGCGGCTTCACCGCGGTGGCCTGCATGCCCAACACCAAGCCGGTGAACGACAACGCCTCCATTACCCGCTTCATCCTGGATCAGGCCAGGGCGGCCAACCTCGCCCGGGTCTATCCGGTGGCCGCCATCTCCATGGGCTCCCGGGGGGAGCAGTTGAGCGAATACGGCGAGCAGAGGGAGGCCGGGGCGGTGGCGGTCTCCGACGACGGCCGGCCGGTGATGAACTCCCTGCTCATGCGCCGGGCCCTGGAATACGCCCGCACCTTCGGGCTGCCGGTCATCTCCCACAGCGAGGACCTGGAGCTGCGGGGCGAAGGCGTCATGCACGAAGGCCGGGTCTCCCTGGAACTGGGCCTCAAGGGCATCCCCGCGGCGGTGGAAGAGGTGATGATTTTCCGGGATATTACCTTGGCGGGGCTGACCGGCGCCCGTCTGCATATCGCCCATGTCAGCACGGCGGGGAGCGTGGAGATTATCCGCCGGGCCAAGGCCGCGGGGCTGCCGGTGACCGCCGAAACCGCGCCCCATTATTTCAGCCTCACCGACGAGGCGGTGTACGGCTACGACACCAACGCCAAGGTCAACCCGCCCCTGCGCACCGCGGCGGATGTGGCCGCCATCAAAGAGGGCCTGCGGGACGGCGCGTTGGACGCCATCGCCAGCGACCACGCCCCCCATAGCGTTTTAGAAAAAGACCTGGAGTTCCAGGCCGCGGCCTTCGGCCTCCTCGGCCTGGAGACTTCTCTGGGGCTCAGTTTGAAGCTGGTGCACGATGGGGTGCTGACACTGTCGCAATTGGTGGCCAAGATGAGCACAAATCCGGCCCGCATCCTGGGGATTCCCGGAGGCACCTTGCAAATCGGGACGCCCGCCGACTTGACCTTAATCGACCTCAATAAGGATTGGACCGTGGACGCCAACTTTTTCGCCTCTAAGTCCCGCAACTGCCCCTTCCAGGGCTGGACCTTGCAGGGGAAGGCGGTAATGACTATGGTGGGGGGCAGGATAGTGAGCAGTGAGCAGTAAGCAGAAAAGGCAGGGGTCAGGGGTCAGGGGTCAGTTTTTGCAGGGTGCGTCTTACGCACCATTGATTGTGGCGGAAACCCAAGTAGCCGCAGGCTTTAGCCTGCGTCAAAGCCCCGAAAAGGGCATAATAATTTTCGCGATTTTAGCGAGTAGCCAGCAGAATTCCCCCTCACCCCAACCCTCTCCCCCATCGGGGGAGAGGGGGATTTCTGGATTTGTGTAGCCCTCAAGAAAATGCAGCTTTCTTAGATAGATAGTCTTTGAAGGGCAAGAAATGATGACTGTGACTGTGGGGAACATACATGACAGCAAAATCTATAACTCACCAAAATAAGAAGGTTTTCCCCCTCTCCCCTGCGAGGGGAGAGGGCCGGTGAGGGGTGGCTTGCTTTGACCAGGGAGTTCGCCAAGACCTTGCGCCAGCAAATGACCGATGCCGAGCGGCGGCTCTGGCGTCATTTGCGGGATCGTAGGCTGGGAGGCTGGAAATTCCGGCGGCAATACCCGGTGGGGCCTTATATTGTCGATTTTATCTGCCTGGAGAAAAATCTGGTCATCGAAGTGGATGGCGGACAACACGCCGAAAATGAAGAACAGGATATTAAGCGTTCTGCTTATTTAAACAAGATGGGGTTTCGGGTTTTTCGGTGTTGGAATAATGAAGTCTTGCAAGAGACTGAATCGGTTCTGGAAACAATTTTCGCAATTTTAGCGGCAGGCAAGCAGAATTCCCCCTCACCCCAGCCCTCAATGCTGTTGACTTAAGCATTGGCGACTTTTTTTAGTTTGGCGA
>CAZOCQ010000222.1:0-5038 GCA_964578335.1 uncultured Desulfobacca sp. | reverse complement strand
TGGACGGCGACCTGGTGAAGGTCATGAGCTGGTACGACAACGAATGGAGCTACACCAGCCAGATGATCCGGGAAACGGTGCGGCTGGCCAAGGAATGCCTGACCTAAAAGTTCGCGGGAAAAAATAGGGGCAGGCATTTAACCAGCAACAAATAATGTCTGTCCCTATTTTTCCCGGAGGGCACTGACAACTTTTCTGAGCGGAGCTCTCCGCCCGCCGATTCATTACACAAACCGCCGCATCAGGTCGTCCACCAACGCCTCCACGTTGGCCGGGGTGATCTGGTTGTCCCGGACCATTTCCTCGGCCCGGCGGCGCCGGAAGGGGTTTTCCAGGTCCTCCAGGCCGCCGAAGACCCCGGTGCGCCGGCCCACCTGGTAAAGGCATTGTTCGGCGGGGCTCAGGTCCAGAAAAGTCTCCAGCGCCGCGATCATCCGCCCCTGGTCGGCGGGCAAGGTCCCCTCCACCTCCGGCAGCAGGTTTAGGATGTGGTCGCTTTTGACCACGCTGGTGATGCCCTGCAACGATTCCAGGAAGAGCAGAATCTCCCGCACCATCTCCAGGTCAGTGGGCTTGGGGAAGCGCCCGGCCTGGTAATCGTCATATAACGGGGCGCTGCCGGGGATGGCCAGGGTGCGCAGCCGGATGAAGTCCGGGTTGATGGCGTTCAGGGCCGCAGCGGTCTCCCGGGCGTGGGCCTCCCAGAGGTTCCGGCCCCCCAGACCGGGCATGTAATATTCCGAGAGCTCCAGGCCCGCCTGCTTCACCTTCTGGCCGGCGGTAATCTGGTTTTTTTGGGTCGTGCCCTTGTGCATTAACCGCAGCACCTGGTTGCAGCCCGATTCCAGGCCGATGTGCAGGCGGTTCAGGCCCGCTTCCCGGAGGGCTTGCAGGTCCCGCGGGTCCAGGCGGGCCACTGTCGCGGAGCGGGCGTAGGAAGTCACCCGTTGCACTTCGGGGAATCTTTTGGTCAGATGACTCAAAATGGTGATGATTTCCCCCGGCGGGAGCACCAGGCTGTCGGCGTCCTGGAGGAAGACCGAACGCCGGCCGTTCCGGAGCCAGTGGGCCGCGGCCTGCCAGGCCCGGGGGTCGCCGGGGACCTCGCCGGTGGCCTTGACCCGGGCCAGGTCCAGACGGCCCGTCTCTCCAGTCTCGCCTCCAAAGGTCTGCACGGCCTCATAAACTGCGTCGATATCCCGCAGGACGTGCTCCAGCGGCCGCCGGGAGAATTGGGTGTCCTTATAGACCGGGCAGAATTTGCAGCGGTTCCAGGGACAGTTGCGGGTCAGCCGCAGCAGCAGGCTGCCGGCCTCGCTGGGCGGCCGGATGGGGCCTTGCTCGAAGACGTTGTATGGTTCCTCAGTCATGAATAACCCTATGGCCGTAAGGGCGGTTCTCGAACCCCCCCAGGTTTCCCCTCAATCATAATTTTCATAAAAGGCCAGGGGCTGCAATTCCGGAAAATCCTCCGGCCTCTCCAGGGCCAGGTGACGCCGGATCTCCATGCAGAGATGGCATTTGGACGGATAGGCCGCCTCCGGCTGAAAACCGTAAATGCCTTGGGCCAGTTGCAAAAAACCCTTGATCCCCGTGACAAACAGGGTGTTCAACAACGGATATTGCTCCGCCGGCAGCGGCTGCCCCAAATCGTCCCGCCGGATGGCCAGCCCGGAGCACAGCCCCGGGATATAATGGCCGAACAGGTCCAGGTGGAAATGGCGCACGTCGGCCAGTTCCCGGCAGCCTCCGGGATGGGCGGCCAGGAGGCTTTCCAGGCTCCGGCTTTCTGAAATCCGGCTCAAGAACTTCAAGGCCCGGCCGCCGGGGTGCATCCAGTAGCGCCGGGGCAGGCGCAGCAGGTAGTCCGGCCCGAACTTGTCCTGGTATTCGGCCAGCTGGTGGGGTTCCCGGTCATCGAAGGCGTCGATCTCCCGGTAGAAATCGTTGACCCAGGGAAAGGCCGCCAGACCCGCGGCCCGGCAGGCGGCGATGACTCCTTTAACTTTCCGGAACGGGATATACCCGTTGTGAAAGGGACTGATGGAGATCAACAGGGTGCTCAGCCCCCGGTCTTTCAGCTCTGCCAGCAGGACCACAGCGGAGTCCTGGTCTTGATACCAGGAAGAATTGGTCTCCACGTATTCCACCTGAACCCGCTCCCGCCGGGCAACTTCCAGGACCGCCAGCAGCCCGTCGGGATTGAGGAAAGGCTCGCCGCCGCCGATATGCACCGAGTGGCAGCCCAGGGCCTTGATCTTCCGAAGATTTGCGCGGGCGGCGGCCGCGTCGATATAGCGCTTCTCCCAGGCCGGGCTGCAGCAATAGAGGCAATGGGCGCAGCGGGAGGTGCAGTAATAGTTGGTGATGAGGCCGCCGGAGGCCAGGCGGCGGATAGTCAGTTCATTTTTCAGGCCCGGCATGAGCGGTCTTTCCTCTTCAAGGCTTTCTCCCCGAGACTTTTCTAGTATATAATTTCCTATCCAATTGTTGTTAGTGAGAAAATGCCCCCATTCCCCGGAAGGAACTTAAGATGACCGAGCCGGAAACTCAACCTTCTGATTTTATTCGCGATATAGTGGCCGCCGACCTCAAGGCCGGCAAAAACGAGGGCCGGGTGATGACCCGCTTCCCCCCGGAGCCCAACGGCTACCTGCACATCGGCCACGCCAAGTCCATCTGCCTCAACTTCGGCATCGCCGCCCAGTTCGGCGGGGTCTGCAACCTGCGCTTCGACGACACCAACCCCACCAAGGAAGAAGAGGAATACGTCGAATCCATCATGGATACGGTGCGCTGGCTGGGCTTCGACTGGCAGGACCGGCTCTATTACGCCTCGGATTATTTCGGGCAGATGTACGACTATGCCGTGCACCTGATCAAGGAGGGCCGGGCCTACGTCTGCGACCTTACCGCCGAGGAGGTCCGCCAGCACCGGGGCACCCTCACCGAACCGGGGAAGGACAGCCCCTACCGCCACCGTTCGGCGGCTGAGAACCTGGACCTGTTCAGCCGCATGCGGGCCGGGGAGTTTCCCGACGGCGCCCGGACCCTGCGGGCCAAGATCGACATGGCCTCCCCCAACATCAATCTGCGGGACCCGGTGCTCTACCGCATCCTCCACGCCCGGCATAACCGCACCGGGGATGAGTGGTGCCTCTACCCCATGTATGATTACGCCCACCCCATCTCCGACGCCCTGGAGGGCATCACCCACTCCATCTGCACTCTGGAGTTCGAGGACCACCGGCCCCTGTACGACTGGACCCTGGACCATTTGCCGGTTCCCTGCCATCCCCAACAGATCGAGTTCGCCCGGCTGAACCTGAGCTACACGGTGATGAGCAAACGTAAACTCCTGAAGCTGGTGAATGAAGGCCACGTGGCCGGCTGGGACGACCCCCGCCTGCCCACCCTGGCGGGCATGCGCCGCCGGGGTTATACCCCCGAGGCCATTCGGCTCTTCTGCGACAAGATCGGGGTGGCCAAACGGGACAACCTGGTGGATATGGCCTTGCTGGAGTTCTGTCTGCGGGAGGACCTGAACCGCCGGGCCCCCCGGGTCATGGGGGTGCTGCGGCCTCTGAAGGTGGTCATTGAAAATTATCCGGAGGGCCGGGTGGAGGAGCTGGAGGCCGTCAACAACCCCGAAGACCCGGCCGCCGGCACCCGCCTGGTGCCTTTTTCCCGCGAACTATTTATCGAACGGGAAGATTTCATGGAAGAGCCGCCCAAGAAGTTCTACCGCCTGGCTCCGGGCCGGGAGGTGCGGCTGCGCTATGCTTATTACATCAAGTGCGTGGACGTGGTAAAGGATGCCACCGGCGAAGTGGTGGAACTGCGCTGCACCTACGATCCTGAAACCAAGGGCGGCTACGCCCCGGACGGCCGCCAGGTGAAGGCCACCCTGCACTGGGTCTCGGCGGCCCACGCCATCCCGGCGAAGGTGCGCCTCTACGACCGGCTCTTCACTACGCCTGAACCCGGCGCCGCCCACGAGGGGAATTTTATGAAGGATATCAATCCCAATTCTTTGGAGGTGCTGAAGACCTGCCGGCTGGAACCCGGCCTGGCCCAGGCGGCGCCGGGGAGCTTCTACCAGTTCGAGCGCCAGGGCTACTTCTGCGCCGACCTGGAGGATTCGACCCCCGGCGCGCCGGTGTTCAACCGCACTGTCACCCTGAAGGACCCCTGGGCCAAGCTCCAGCAGAAAGGGGTAAAATAGAACAAAAGGCGGGATGCGCGGCGCTTTCCCGCCCTACGGGCCACGGGCTGCGGGGCCAAGAACCTAATGGGGATTTAACCGGAGGGGCGAACCTGGTGTTCGCCCCTGAGTTTTTCATAGGCATATAAGACTTTGCAGATATTTGCCGTATTCGCTCTTATTATAGTCTTGGGCCAAAGCCGCGACCTGGCGGGCGTCTATATAGCCCATGCGGTAGGCCACTTCTTCAATACAGGCGATCTTTAAGCCCTGGCGTTTTTCGATGGTCTCCACGAAAGAGCAGGCCTCATAGAGGGCGTTGGGGGTGCCGGTGTCCAGCCAGGCGAAGCCCCGGCTCAGCAGTTCGGCCCGGAGTTCGCCCTCCCTGAGATAGGTCAGATTAACGTCGGTGATTTCCAATTCGCCCCGGGCCGAAGGCTTCAGCCGGGCAGCAATGTCCACCACCCGGTTGTCGTAAAAATAGAGACCGGGCACGGCGAAATGGGACTTGGGTTTGACGGGCTTCTCTTCGATGCCCAGCACCCGGCCGGTGTCGTCGAATTCCAGCACCCCGTACCTTTCGGGGTCGTGCACCCGGTAGCCGAAGATGAGGCCGCCCTGCTCCAGTTGCACCGCCCGGCGCAGGATTTGTTGTAAGCCGTGGCCGAAAAAGATGTTGTCCCCCAGGATCAGGGCCACCTTGTCGGCGCCGATGAAGTCCCGCCCGATGATGAAGGCCTGGGCCAGGCCCTCGGGACGGGGCTGCTCGGCATAAACAAAGCGCAGCCCCAGTTGGCTGCCGTCCCCCAGCAGCCGGAACAGCTTCTCCCGGAT
>CAZOCQ010000221.1:0-5128 GCA_964578335.1 uncultured Desulfobacca sp. | reverse complement strand
GCGCACCAGGATTTCGGCGATCTCCAGGGCCTGCTCGCCGGAGTCGGGCTGGGAGATGAGCAGGTCCTCGGTGCGGACCCCCAACTTCCTGGCGTAGACCACGTCCAGGGCGTGCTCGGCGTCCACGAAGGCCGCCACCCCGCCCCGGCGCTGGGCCTCGGCGATGACGTGCAGGGCCAGGGTGGTCTTGCCCGAGGCCTCCGGGCCGTAGATTTCGATGACCCGGCCCCGGGGCACGCCGCCGATCCCCAAGGCCATATCCAGGGAGAGGCAGCCGGTGGGAATCACCGCCACCTCGATCTTTTCGTCGGCCCCCAGGCGCATGATGGAGCCCTTGCCGTACTGCTTTTCGATGTGGCTCAACGCCTGGTCCAGGGCCTTGGCCTTGTCCGCCGCAGTTTGGTCGCTCATGGTGTCTTCCTCTTGGTTTGGTGGTGTATTTTGCAGAGTTAGGTTGCTCGTTTCTTCCGGTGATTAGGTGACGGCTTTTAGCTTTTAGCTTTCAGCAAAAACAAAAACAAAAACAAAAACAACAAACTTGGAAGCGCAGGCTTCCAGCCTGTAGTTCGTAGGGTGCGTCTTACGCACCATTTCTCGTTCCCAAGCTCCGCTTGGGCACTCCCCTAGCTCCGAAGCTCCTGCTTCGGGTATTCGGTAGCGCAGGCTTCCAGCCTGTTGTTTATGTAGCCGCAGGCTTTAGCCTGCGTTGTTTCTGGTTGTATAAATTTAACTTGGAAACCAAATCAAAATTCGGTCAATTTACTATCTTAGATTTTTTTAGAAATAATTCTATATACTTGGCCATTAGTTCATTCCCTTTCGTTATAAATTCTGCAACTGGAAGCCATAAATAAATATTTAAAAACCCTTTTTCATCTGACAAGATATTTTTCAAGAACATAATAACCCATTCTTGTATGATATCAGATGAATTTAATTTTTCAGCCTCATTATATTGTTTGAATCTTTCATCAAATATTATTTTCAGTTTTTCCAATTCGTTATCAACAGCACCTAGTCCTTGAGCATGAGTAAAAAATCTATTTATCAAGTAAATATAATAATGAAAAGAAGATTCAAGGGCAATATCCAAACTTGGATAATGAGTTATATTAGGGTCCACTAAATGATGAGCCACAAATTTGTCTCTATAATCTTTTAAGTCTTTCCAATATGCATCCCAGTCAGATTTTCGTATCTCAAGCGTTTCTAAAAGGCCTTGACGAAAAGAACTGTGATCGTCAACTATTTTTTTCCAATGGGTTGGCTGACTGTGTGACCCAAAGACTTTACACCATTCCAATATTGCGATGTGCAAGAAATTGTTAAAAATCAATATCCAATAATTCTGATTAAGCTCGTCCTTATATTTTGCAAGTGCTCGGTGGCATGCCGCGTTACGCACTACATATAATAGCCTTTCTATGTGGTCTATGATTCGATCTTTTTTTATATTTGACATATGAGGCTTGTCATATATGTTTATACTAATCGGCGGCCGCGGGCCGCCCTATAATTTCCTTGGTGGCACAGGCGTCCCGCCTGTGCAAGCGCAGGCTGAAGCCTGCGGCCACATTTCTTTGCGCCGCCGGGGGCGGCGGCGCTATAGTTACCTGCCCAGGCGAGACGCCTGGGCCACCGGGGTTGGCCGTAGGGTGCGTCTTACGCACCATTTATGCGTTTCCCTGAAATGCTAACCTGATGGTGCGTAAGACGCACCCTACCAAACCTTTGCTTTAGCTTCGTTCCTGGGCGAGCACCAGGTTCGCTACGGTCCTGCTAATTTAATGATCTCCAACGGCGTATAGGTCGAGCCCTTGGGTGACAGGACGCTCTGGAATAAAATGATCTCCCGCACCGGGAAGGGCGGCCAGTCCACCACCAGTTTTTCGATGGCCCGGCTCAGTTGCGCCCGGCCTTCGGGGGAGCGCACCCGGCCCAGGGTGAGGTGGGGGTTGAAGGCCCGGCCCTCCGGGGGGTAGTCCAGGGCGGTGAAGGCCTTCTCCAGCCGGTGAAAAAACTTGGTCAGGGGGATCATGTCCCCGCCCAGCCCCAGCCACACCACCCGGGGGCTGCGGACGTTGGGAAAGGCCCCGGCCCCGGTGACTTTCAGCGTCAGGGGCGCCTGTTTAATTGCCACCTCCCGGGCCGCGGCGATGATGGCCGAAATTTCCGTGTCCACGACGTTCCCAAAAAATTTCAAGGTGATATGAATATTCCCCGGCTGCACCCAGTGCACGTCGGCCTGGGCCTTTTTCAATTCCCCCTGCACCAGGGCCAGTTGCGGGCGCAGGTCCTCGGGCAGGTCAATGGCCAGAAAGCAGCGGATCATTTTTTAGTTTCGAGTTTCGAGTTTCGAGTTTCGAGTTTTTAGTTTTCAGTTTTTGTTGGCGGGGCGGGCATTATCCCCCGCCACATTTTCTGCACAGGCGGGACGCCTGTGCCACCAGAGCATTTTGCTAAGGCAGCCTAATGGCGGGATGCGCTGCGCTTTCCCGCCCTACATTTGGGGCGAGGTGCGCATCCTAACATTTGTCCTCGCCGGGTTTTACTATTCACTATTCACTGACCACTAACCACTGTCTTTAATAGCTTGCGGCGCAGCCGGTCCAGGGCGGTCTCGGCTGTCAATATTTTAATGGCCTCCCGGTTGCCCCGGAAGAGGTAGTGCCAGACCTCCACCTCTTCGGCAGTGGCCAGGGCGATATAAACCGTGCCCACCGGTTTGGCCTCGCTGCCGCCCGTAGGGCCGGCGATGCCGGTGACCGCCAGGCCCAGGTCGGCGCCGAAGGCCGCCTTGGCCCCCAGGGCCATCTCCCGGGCCGTCTCGGGGCTAACCGCGCCCTGGGCCGCCAGGACCTCCGGGTCCACCCCCAGCAGGTCGGCTTTGGCCTCATTGCTGTAAGAAACCACCCCGCCCAGGAAATAATCGGAGGAGCCGGCCACAGCGGTGAGCCGGTGGCCGATGAGGCCGCCGGTGCAGGACTCGGCCAGGGCCAGGGTCAGCCCGGCCTCTCTTAATTGCCGCCCCACCAGTTCTTCCAGGGGCGACTCCACCGGCCCCAGGAGCACGTCGTCCACTTCCCGGGCCAGGGCCGCGGTGAGCCGGTCCAGGGTCTCATTCAGGGCCTCCCGGTCCGGGCCGTGCACCGTCAGGGTGAGGTGATTCTCGGGGAAATTGGGATAATAACCCACGCCCACCCCGGCCTGAAATTCCGGAATCCGGGAGACGATCTCCTGCAACTGGGTTTCGGAGATGCCGAACAGCCGCAGGGTGCGCTGCGCCATGCCCTGGCCGTCTCCGGCCCACTCCGCCAGGTTGGGGAGCACGTAGCCGTCGAACAAAGCCCGCATTTCGTGGGGCACCCCGGGCAGGAAAAAGAGCCGGACTTGGCCGTGCTCCAGGGCGAAGCCGCAGGCCATGCCTTCCGGGTCCAGCACCACCGCGCCCTGGGGAATCAAGGCCAGGCGGCCGTAGCGCTCCAGCCAGGGAATCTTCCGCTCCTCCAGGAAGTGACGGAGGCGGGCCAACAGCGCTTCGTCGTGCGACAGCGGCAGACCCAGGGCCTCGGCGGCCGCGGCCACGGTCAGGTCGTCCTCGGTGGCCCCCAGGCCCCCGGTGATAATGACAAACCGGGAGCGGGCCAGGGCCTGGAGCAGGAGTTCCCGGAAAACCGCCGGCTCGTCCCCTAAAATAGTGATGCGCTCCACCTTCAGACCGGCGTCGTGCAGCCGCCGGGCGGCGTAACGGGCGTTAAAATCGGCCACCCGCCCGGTAATCAATTCGGCGCCGGTGGCGATGATTTCACCTTGCATATATAGTTCCCAGTTCCCAGTTCTCAGTTCCTTAATCCCAGACTGGTTTACTGGGAACTGAGAACTGAGAACTGGCAACTTACAATAATCACTTCCAAAGCCAGCCGCGCCAGCAACCCGGCGATGACGTCGTCTATCACCACTTCCAGGCCCCCCGATTCTCCGGCGCAGAACCAGCGGATGGGGGGCGGCTTCAGAATATCCAACGCCCGAAATAAGAAAAAGCCGGCGGCGGCGTGCGGCCAGGTTACGGATACGCCCGCCAGAGTGATTAACAGGCCCGCCACTTCGTCAATGACTATGGCGGGATGGTCGGGGCCTCCCAGGTAACCTTGAGCCGGACCGGCGGACCAGAGGGCCAGGAGCAGCACCAAGGATGTCCCCAGGCCGTAGCCCCAGGGGCCAAGGTGTGACAGTCCCCACCCCAGGGGCAGCGCCGCCAGGGTCCCCCAGGTGCCCGGGGCAACCGGCAGATAGCCGACTCCCCCCCAGGTGGCCAGGGCCAGCACCAGCCTTCGGTGGACCGGGTTTCTCTCCAATCTTAGCGTAAACCTCTAACAGTTTAGAAATATATGGAATCGGGCGGGATGTCAATAATTCCCCGGCAACCGGAAAATTTTCGCCGGACGGGGACGGAATAAGCGGCAAAGATTTAATAAGAGGTTAAAAAATTGAGAATTTTCGGCTATAATGATTTTATGCGGTTTGACGCCCCCGAACCATTGCTCCCCCAGCCCCGCATCATCCCCCGGCCGGAACACACTGTCTCCCGGCGCGACATCGACCTGGAGGCCCTGAAGGTCCTGTACCGGCTGCACCACGCCGGCTATACCGCCTACCTGGTGGGAGGCGGGGTCCGGGACCTGCTTTTAAACAAGCGGCCCAAGGACTTCGACGTGGTCACCAACGCCCGGCCCGGGGAACTGCGCAAGCTCTTCCGCAACAGCCGCATCATCGGGCGGCGCTTCCGGCTGGTGCAGGTCTTTTTTCGGGGGGGTCACATCGTCGAGGTCTCCACCTTCCGGCGGCGCTCGGAATTCGATGAGGTCCAGGACCAGGAGCAGGACCACCCGCCCGGCAAGGACAATACCTTCGGCACCCCGGCGGAGGACGCCCAGCGCCGGGACCTCACCATCAACGGCCTGTTTTACAACGTCGCCGACTTCTCCCTGGTGGACTACGTGGGGGGGTTGGATGATTTGCAGGCCGGGCGCATCCGGGTCATCGGCGATCCGGCGGTGCGCTTCGGGCGGGACCCGGTGCGCATGTTGCGGGTGCTGCGCCACGCCGCCCGCACCGGCTTCAGCATCGA
>CAZOCQ010000220.1:0-5196 GCA_964578335.1 uncultured Desulfobacca sp. | reverse complement strand
TCACGGCAAAGCCGGCGGCTCCAGGTTTATTATCTCTTTGACCGCAACTTGGTATGAGGGGCAGGCCGTTGGGCCTGCCCCCTTTTCATTTGACCCTTATGGGAGTTTTGATTAAGGGTCCTTCGCTGCCGATGGTTTTTCCTGAAAGCTGAAAGCTGAAAGCTGATTTTTCACCAGCCAAAAAGAAAGATGCGGGCGTAAACCACCACCGGGGCGGCGAAGAGGATGCTGTCCAGCCGGTCCAACATGCCGCCGTGGCCGGGCAGCAGACTGGAGGCGTCCTTCACCTGGACCTGGCGCTTCAGCATGGATTCGAACAGATCCCCCAGCAGGCCCACCACCGCCAGCACCAGGGCCAGCAGGGCCAGGGCCGGAATCCCGACCCCCGTCAGGAGCCACTTTCCCAATCCCACCCCCACCGCCAGGCTGGCCGCCAGGCCGCCCATGACCCCGGCCCAGGTCTTTCCCGGACTCACCGCGGGGTAGAGCTTGGTCTGGCCCCAGGTGCGGCCGGCATAGAAGGCCCCGGTATCCCCGGCAAAGATCACCAGGAGGAACCAGAGGACCCACCATTCCCCCTGGTAGAGGAAGCGCAGCCAGACGAGGTGCCCCAGCAGAAAAGGCAGATAGAGTAGCCCCAGGGCATTGAAGGCCAGATCATGAGTCAGGTTTCCGATATGACCGTAACTCAGCAGGTAGAAGAGAAAGAGGACGAACAGGCACCAGGCCAGGACGAATAAGACAATGGATGGATTGCAGAATAAGGGACCGGCAGGAATGCACAATTTGCTCGCAGGATGGGCGGTGCAAAAACTCAAGAGCAGCAGGGAGCCCAGCATGATGGCCTTGACCTGCCGCGTTTTATCCCCCTGCAACTGGAACATGCCCAAAAACTCCCACTGGGCCAGGCCGTTCACCACCAGCATCACCAGGACAAAAAGGATCAGGCCGCCCTTGAGCAGCACCAGGATCAGGAGGGGCAAAAGGATGAGGGCCGTGAGCCAGCGCTGGGCGTGCAATGGATCCTCCTCTTTTATGGCGTCGGCATCCCGTCGGCGCAGGAACCGCCGGGGGCGGCGGTTTCCCATTCTTAAGCGGCTGCGGCCCGCCGGCCGAACCAGAGGAGCAGGGCGCCGCTCACCAGCACCGCCCCCAAGGCGATTATCTGGGTCAGGGGCATGGACCAGAAGATCACGGGGCCGCGATAATCCGTGGGGCTCCGGAAAAATTCCACCACGAAACGCACCAGACCCGCCAGAAAAAAATAAGTCAGGATCAACTGGCCCTCGTAACGTTTGCGGGTCTTCAGCATATTGAGCAAACCAAAGACCCCCAGGTCCAGGAAGGCCTCGTAAAGTTGAGCCGGATGCAGCGGCTCCCGCAGCGGGCACAGGGTGTTGGGCGCGGTAAAGGTGACGGCCCAGGGCAGGCTGCTGGGGGTGCCGTAGCAGCAGCCGGCCATGAAGCAGCCCAGGCGCCCGAAAAACTGCCCCACCGGAATGCCCAGCCCCAGGGCGTCCAGGGCGCTGCGCCAGGGCAACTGGTGGCGGCGCATATACCAAAAAGCCACCGCCAGGGCCAGAAACAGGCCGCCCTGAAAATCCAGGCCGCCTTCCCAGAGGGCGAAAAGCTTTAAAGGATTTTCCAGGAAAGGCCGAAAATCCAGGATGACATAGAGGAGGCGGGAGCCCACCAGGGCGGAGACGACGATATAGAAGCAGAGGTCGTAAAATTTACTTACCGGCAGGCCCAGACGCCCGGCCTCGCGGCTGGCGATATAGATGGCGCAGAGAAAGCCCAGGGCCAGGAAGAGCCCATAAGAAAAAATTTTCAGGGGGCCCAACTCAAACAGGATCGGATGCATGGCAACGTTTTTCTTCCGTTAAAATCACGTAAATCAACAGACCGGCGCCCAGGCAGACCAGGATGTCGGCGACGTTGAAGGCGGGCCAACTGTAGCGCCCCCAGTAGAAGTCCAGAAAATCCACCACCACCCCCAGCCGCACCCGGTCGATCAGATTGCCCAGGGCTCCGGCCATCACCAGGCTGTAGCCCAAAGCCGTGGCCCAGTTCCTTTGCGGCAGGCGCCACCAGAGGTAACCCAACACCGCCAGCACCAGACTGTTGGTGATGATAAAAAAGATGCGGGTGTACACCGCCGGCAGGCTGCTCAGCAGGCCGAAGGCCGCGCCTTTGTTATGAATGTGCACCAGGTTGAAAAAGCCGGGGATCACCACTATCCCCGACTCCATGGGGATGTGCTCCAAAACCAGGGCCTTGGTCAGTACATCCAGACCCAGACCCAACCCCAGGACGGCCAGAAAGATGGTCGTTTTGCGGGACATGGCGGTTAAGGCTCCAAGACTCGGCGGCAACGGCGGCACACCTGGGGATGCCCGGGGTCTTCGCCGACCCCGGGATAATGAAACCAGCAGCGCACGCATTTCTCGCCCGCGGCTTTCTGCACCAGCACATTCAAATTCGGGATGTCGTAAGAGACATAATGTTCCGAGGCGGCGCTGGCCAGGCCGTCCACCTTTAATTCCGCCACTTGCGCCAGAGTTTGCAGTTCCTGGACCTGGCCCGCCAGGTTTTGATTAAGCCCGCCGTCGCCCCACAAAAGCACCCGGGCCTCCTGCGACGCGCTGATGAGTTTGGCTTTGCGGGCCTCCTCCAGCGCCCGGTTGATCTCGCCCCGCACCTTTAGCAAAAAGTCATATTTGGTCAGCAGGGCTTCGTCGGGAAACTCCGCCGGCGCCGTAGGGAAGGCGGCCAGGTGGACGCTGGCCGGTTGGTCTTTTCCCGGCAGGTAGTCCCAGACTTCTTCGGCGGTGAAGGAGAGGATGGGGGCCATGGCCAGGGTGAGGCCCCGGAGCAGGTCCCACAAGGTGCTCTGGGCGCTCCGGCGTTCCCGGGAATCAGGCCGGGAGATATAAAGCCGGTCCTTCAGAATGTCCAGATAGATGGCGCTCATCTCCACGGCGCAAAACTGGTGCAGCCGATGAAAGGCCAGGTGAAATTCGTAGTCCGCGTAAGCCTTTTTGACCCGCTCCAGGAGTTGGGCCAGCCAGGAGAGGGCCAGCCGGTCCAGTTCTTCCCGTCCCGCCGGCGGCACGTAATGGGCCTCCGGGTCGAAGTCGTACAGATTCCCCAACATGAAGCGGGCGGTGTTGCGGAAGCGCCGGTAGGCGTCGGCCAACTGCTTCAAGATGTCGGGCGACAGGCGCACGTCGTCCCGGTAGTCCTCCGCCGCCACCCAGAGCCGCAGGATTTCCGCCCCGTATCGGCTCATGACCTCCTGGGGGGCGATGACGTTGCCCAGGGATTTGGACATCTTGCGGCCTTCGCCGTCCACCACGAAGCCGTGGGTCAGCACCCCTCTGTAGGGGGCCCCGCCCCGGGTGCCCACCGCAGTCAGGAGACTCGAATGGAACCAGCCCCGGTGCTGGTCGGAGCCCTCCAGGTACAGGTCGGCGGGCAGGCCCAGGGCCGGGTCCGGGTCCAACACCGCGGCCCAGCTCACCCCGGAGTCGAACCAGACGTCCAGGATGTCGGTCTCTTTGCGGAAATCGGCGGCCCCGCAGGCGCATTGAGTCCCCGGCGGCAGCAGGGCGGCGGCCGCCTCCGAGAACCAGAAATCCACCCCTTCCCGGCGGGCCCGCGCCGCGATGCCCGCCATGATCTCCGGCGTCAGCAGCACCTGGCCGCACTTTTGGCAGTGGAAGGCCACGATGGGCACCCCCCAGGAACGCTGCCGGGAGATGCACCAGTCGGGACGGCGCTCCACCATCTGGTAGATGCGCTCCCGGCCCCAGCGGGGAATCCAGCTGACCCGGTCGATGGCGGCCAGGGCCTTCTGGCGCAGGCCGTTTTTCTCCATGGAGATGAACCACTGCTCCGTGGCCCGGAAGATGATGGGCTGTTTGCAGCGCCAGCAGTGCGGGTAGCTGTGGCTGACCTTCTGGGCCGCCAGCAGTTTGCCCTTCTGCCGCAGCAACTCGATGATGCCGGGGTTGGCCGCCTCGACCTGCTGACCGGCAAACTCGGGAACTTCATCGGTGAAGCGGCCGCCGTCGTCCACCGGGGAGTAGGGACTGAGGCCGTATTTGCTGCCGAAGACATAGTCCTCCTGGCCGTGGCCCGGGGCGATGTGCACCAGCCCGGTGCCGGCATCCAGGGTGACGTAGCTGGCCAGGATCACCTGGGAGTTTCGCTCGATCCAGGGGTGGCGGCAGACCGCGCCCTCCAGTTCACGGCCCCGCACCTTAAGGATTTCTTTTCCCTGCAACCCCCAGAAAGCCAGGAGTCCCGCGGTCAGGTCGGCGGCCGCCACCAGGGTTTCGCCGTTCACTTCCAGGGCGGCGTACTCAAAATCGGGGTGCACCGCGATGGCCAGGTTGGCCGGCAGGGTCCAGGGGGTGGTGGTCCAGATGACCAGAGAGACGTTCGGGAGCTGGCCCAACTCCGGCAAGGCTTGCGGCGCCTGGACCAGGGGGAATTTCACGAAAATGGAGGGAGTCTGGTGTTCCTCATATTCCACTTCGGCTTCGGCCAGGGCGGTGCGGCAGGTGGCGCACCAATGGATGGGCTTCTTGCTGCGGTGGATGGCGCCGCTGAAATAGAACTGGCCGTATTCCTCCAGGATTTCCGCCACGTAAGCCGGGTTCATGGTCAGATAGGGGTTATCCCAATCCCCCAGCACCCCCAGGCGCTTAAACTCGTCCCGCTGGATCGCGATAAATTTCTGGGCATAATCCCGGCAGCGTTGCCGCACCTCCACCTGGGTCAAGCGGAGTTTCCTGGCCTTGAGTTCCTTGTCCACCTGGTGTTCGATGGGCAGGCCGTGGCAGTCCCAGCCGGGCACGTAGGGGCAATCAAAGCCGGTCATCTGCCGGGACTTGACGATGATGTCCTTGAGGATCTTGTTGAGGGCGTGGCCCAGATGGATGTGGCCGTTGGCGTAAGGCGGGCCGTCGTGCAGCAGGAAGCGGGGCCGGCCGCGGCCGGCGGCGCGAATTCGGCCGTAGAGGTCCATTTCGGTCCAGCGCTGCAGGATTAGGGGCTCCCGCCGGGGCAGGTCGGCCTTCATGGGAAAATCGGTTTTGGGCAGGTTCAGGGTCGGTTTATAATCCATCCACCACGGCCTCCGGGACAATTACATCCTATTAACATATCCCATCGGCCCAGAAAATCAAG
>CAZOCQ010000219.1:0-5204 GCA_964578335.1 uncultured Desulfobacca sp. | reverse complement strand
AAACTCGAAACTCAATACCCCTCTTCCCCGGCCAAATCCTCCTCTTTGGGTTTCTCCTTAAAGAGGAAATGCACCCAGACCTGGTAGGCGATGACGATGGGCACGAAGATCAGGGCCACCGTCAGCATGATCTTCAGGGTCAGGGGGCTGGAGGCGGAATTGCTGATGGTCAGGCTGTAAGCCGGATCGATCCGCGACGGCAGCAGGTTCGGGTAGAGCCCCACCACTCCGAAAAGCGTCACCGCCACAATGGCGCCGCAGGAGGCGAACCAGGCCGGCCACCAGGCGCCCCGGCGCAGGAAGACATAAACCATTATCAGAGCCGCCACCGCCAACACCGGAATCAGAAAGAGCACCGGCCGGGCGGCATAATTGGCAAACAGCTGGGTGGCCCGGGAGGTGGCGAAGAGAAAGAGGGCGGCCACCACCAGCAGCGGCCACCAGAGTTTGCCCGCCAGGGCCGCGGCCCGCTCATGCAGCACGCCTCCGGATTTGACCGCCAGCCACAGGGCCCCGTGCACCAGGAAGAGCAGCAGGAAGAGCACGCCCCCGGCCAACCCGTAGGGGTTGATCAGGGTGAGCAGGCCCCCCTGATAGACGCCGCCCTCGCCGATGGGCAGCCCCCGGAAGATGTTGGCGAAGGCCACCCCCAGGAGCAGGGCCGGCAGGAAGCTCCCCAGGGTGAGGCAGACGTCCCAGACGTGCTTCCACCGGGGATTATCCACCTCATTGCGGAAGACGAAGGACACCCCCCTCAAGATCAGGGCGAACAGGATGAGCATCAGGGCGGAATAAAGGCCGCTGAACATCACCGCGTAGGTGGTGGGGAAGGCGGCGAAGGTCACCCCGCCGGCGGTGATCAGCCAGACTTCGTTGCCGTCCCAGAAGGGCCCCATGGCCCGGTAAACCAGTTGGCGCTCGGTGTCGTTTTTGGCCAGAAAGGGCATCAAGGTGCCCAGACCCAGGTCAAAGCCGTCCAACATAAAATAGACGGCCCAGAGAATGCCCCACAGTAAGAACCAGATCGTCTCCAACATCGGTTAACCCTCCACCGCGGCGGCCGCCGGGGCCGGTTCCGGCCCGCGCCGGGCCTGTTTGGCAATAAGATAGAAGGCCACTGCTCCCAGCAGGCCGTAAACCCCGATGAAGGCCGCCAGGGTCGTGCCCACCTGGGACGCGGTAATGGGCGAGACCGCGTCCGAGGTCCGCATCAGGCCGTAAACGATCCAGGGCTGCCGCCCCACCTCGGTGACGATCCAGCCCGCCTGCAAGGCGATATACGGGAGCGGGATGGCGTAGAGCAGCACCTTCAAGAGCAGGGGGCTGTCCACCAGTTTTTTCCGTTTGAACCAGGCCCAGAGGGACAGCACCGCAAAGAGCACCCCCAGGCCCACCATCAGCCGGAAGGCCGCGAAGGTCAGGAGCACCGGGGGCCGGTCCTCCTTGGGGAAGTCCTTGAGCCCCTTGACCGTGGCCTCGGGCGAATGAAAGGCCAGCAGGCTCAGCAGCTTGGGAATCTGGCCGAACTCCACCAGGTTGCGTTCGTTCTTTTCATCCGGGATGGCGAACAACACCTGGGGCGCCCCGGCCTTGGTCTCCCAGAAGGATTCCATGGCCGCCAGTTTGGTGGGCTGGATCTTGGCCACCTCGCCGGCGTGGATATGCCCCTGGACCAGTTCGGCCAGGGAGAAGATCAGGGCCAGACCCAGGGCCAGGCGGAAGGACTTGGTGAAGAAGCTGACATGCTGCCGCCGCAGGAGATGATAGGCGCTGACCCCCATGACGAAGAAGCCCGCCAGGATGTAGGCCCCGCTGACGGTATGGAAAAAGATCTGAAAGGCGAAGGGCTGGGTGACTATCGCCAGGAAATTATCCAGTTCGGCCCGGCCGTTGCGGATGACGTAGCCCACCGGGTGCTGCATCCAGGCGTTGGCGATCAAAATCCACAAGGCCGACAGGTTGGCGGCCAGGGCCACCAGCCAGATGCAGAGGGCGTGCATCTTGGGAGACAGCCGCTTCCAGCCGAAGATCCACACCGCCAGAAAGGTGGATTCCAGGAAAAAGGCCAGGGTGGCTTCAATGGCCAGCAGGGACCCGAAGATGTCCCCCACGTAGCGGGAATAGCGGGACCAGTTGGTGCCGAACTGGAACTCCAGGGTGATGCCGGTCACCACCCCCACCGCGAAGTTGATGATGAAGATCTTCCCCCAAAACTTGGCCATCCGCAGGTATTCCTCATCCCCGGTCTTGACGTACACCGTCTCCATGATGGCGATGAGGATGGAAAGGCCCAAGGTGAGCGGGACAAAGATAAAATGAAAGAAAGTCGCCACCGCGAATTGCAGGCGCGAGAGCATCAGGGCATCCATCGCTAGCTATCCTCCCTTCAAGACGCTTGATAATTTATTAGGCATGACCAGGCGGCCTGGCAAGTGGCCGAAATTATTTATAAGTTATTTCTGCATCCGGACTCTGCGCAGCCTTCCCGGCCGCCGGGACTAAATAGACAAAACGCCGCGGCCGGTTCCGCCGGCGGAAGCTGCCACCAGGATTGGCCATCCACCCACTTTTCCACCAGGTCCAGGAGCGGCCCCTCCTGCTCCGGCCTGGCTTCGGTGTCTGCCTCCGCCAGGAACTGCAGAGGCAGACCGCAACAACGCAGGTCGCCGCGTCCCTGAAGCCGCACCGCCACCAGGCTGCCGCAGCGCTCACATCTGTAGGTCTGCAATTTACCAGCCATAAACTTCTCCGCAGGTGGTCTTACATCTCCTGGTCAAGGACTAAAGCCCCTCTGGACCCGAACCCGGCTTCCCGCCGTTTGGAGCCTGGCCCGCGGCCACCAGTTCCTCCCGGAAAATCGGGGTGTCCCTGGGCGCCTCAATGCCCAGGCGCACCTGCTTGCCCCGGATTTCCACCACCTTGATCCAAATGTTCGGCCCGATGCGCATCTCGTCTCCTTCTTGCCATCTTTTCACCAGCATGCAGTTATTGACCTCCGCTCCTCAGGCACGGATGAGAACCCGTGCGCTCATCTTGCCGGTTGAGGCTCCCCCTCCGGCTGCATCCGGCGGTCCGTCTGAACCGCCGCCCTTTTCCCCTGGTGGGCCCGCTGCTCCGCTTCAGCCAGCCGCTGGAGCTTGTAGGCCGAATCCCGCAACACCCCGTAGAGGACGCCGCAGCCCGGGTCCTGCCGGACCGCGTCGCCCTCATCGGCCAGCCGGAGCATACGCTCCGCCAGTTCCAGGGTCTTTTCCAGGCATTGATCATCCGGTTTTGTCAAGTTACTCGCCCTCCCAGATAACGCTGGAACCGCCGCCGCGGTTTTCATTTCCCCGCTGCCGCCGTCGAACCCGGACCGGCCAGGGGCCGGAACATCTGTTTGCTGGCGCCGCAGCAAGGGCAGCGCCAATCCTCCGGCAGGTCCTCCAGCCGGGTGCCGGGGGGTATCTTCCCCTTTTTGTCCCCCCGTTCCGCATCATAGATATAGCCGCAGTTGGCCATCTGGCACTGGCACATATTTTCAGGCTTGGGCATGATAAACACCTCTTGGTGTGATGGTTTGAGGCCTTTTGGGCTTCGGAATTCTAATAACCAAGATTCGTGCCAGGTGGGGGCCGGCGTCTTGCTTGGATATATTGTTATGATAATTCAACAGGTTATACTGAGCAGGAATGAACCGCCGCGTCCTCAGCCGCCGACGCTCTTTAGCCGGCGGTGAGACCGCGGTCAGGTTGGAGATGGACTAAGTCGTTGAGATTAAATGAGGATTTGCCTTAGGGAGTGTCTCAGGTTTTCGGCTGAGACACGGCTGTCTCATGAGACTGGAGAAAACGATACAGGGTGGCCCGGCCCACCCCCAGGAGACGGGCGGCCTGGACCTTGTTGCCGCCGCACTGTTCCAGGGCGGCGGCCACCGCGGCCGCGTCGAGTTTGGGAGCCGGACCGGGCTTGGGCTGGCCCTGGCGCAACTCCGGCGGCAGGTCGTCGGGGCCGACCGGCGCCCCGTCGCTCCGGGCCAGGCCGTAGTGCACCGCGTTTTGCAGCTCCCGGACGTTCCCCGGCCAGGCGTATTGCTGCATCAAGACCATAGCCGCCGGCGAAAAGGGCGCGGTTTTCTGGCCCCGCCGCTCCGTTTGTTGCAGAAAGTAGGCCACCAGCAGGGAAATGTCTCCCCGACGCTCCCGCAGGGGGGGCAGCACCAGGGGCACCACGTTGAGGCGGTAATAGAGGTCGGCGCGAAAATTCCCCCGGTCCACCTCCCTTTTCAAGTCCCGGTTGGTGGCGCTGATGACCCGCACGTCCACCACCACCGTCTTTTCGCCCCCCACCCGCGGGAAGGCGCCGGTCTCCAGCACCCGCAGCAGCTTGACCTGCATCGCCTTGGGCAGCTCGGCCACTTCGTCCAGGAAGATGGTGCCGCCGTGGGCCAGCTCGAAGCGCCCCTTCTTGTCCCGGATGGCCCCGGAAAAGGCCCCCTTGACGTGGCCGAAAAGCTCGCTCTCCACCACCCCTTCCGGCAGGGCCCCGCAGTTGACGGGCACGAAGGGTCCTCCGCCCCGCCGGCTCTCGCGGTGGATGGCCGCGGCCGCCAACTCCTTGCCGGTGCCGGTCTCGCCGTTGAGCAGCACCGCGTAGTCATGGGCCGCCAGGACCTTAATCTGTTTAAAGACCTGGATCATCTTCGGGTCCTTGCCGATGATGCCGGCGAAGCCCGGGAATTCCTCCCCGAAGATCTTCAGGCCCGTCAGGCTGGTGATGTCCGTAAAAGAGGCCAGGACCCCCACCAGGCCGCCCTGCTCATCCGTCATGCCCACCACCGACATCTGAATCTGTTTAGGTTCTCCTGACTTGGTGACGATATTGATGGGGTAAGTGACCCTGGTCCAGGTCTCGGGCGGCTGGTCGCAGAAGGAGCAGTGTTTGCCGCAAAAGGGGGCGCCGAAGGCCTCGTAGCAATCCTTGCCGGCGACTTCTGCTCTACTGTAGCCGGTGATCTCCTGGGCGGCGCGGTTGAAATAAAAAATCTTCCGCTGGCGGTCGTGGCCGATAATCGCCTCCGGCAGGTGGTCCAGGATATGCTCCAGGTTCTGCCGCTTGGCGGCCAGTTGTTCCAGGGGGGCGGGCATCATGGCGAAATCGCAGTCAGTTGAATATAATCTATTATCTTCCATTTGGGGGAAAATATCAATTTCTCCCTGAGGCGC
>CAZOCQ010000218.1:0-5212 GCA_964578335.1 uncultured Desulfobacca sp. | reverse complement strand
TTAAATCCAAACCCAAAAACCATCTCAGGAGATTGGCCATGCCGGTACAGGATTATATGAGCAAAGACCTGATCACCATTGATGAAGACGCCTCCATCATGAGGGCCTCCAAAATCATGAAGCAAAACGGCATTCGGCATCTGCCGATTCTGCGCAAAGGGCGTCTGGTGGGCATCGTCTCGGACCGGGAATTGAAGGAGGCCACCCCCTCCAAGGCCACCACGCTGGACATCCATGAAATGTACCACCTGTTGGACCAGGTCAAGGTGAAGAGCCTGATGCCCAAGCAGCTTTACACCATCACGCCGGGAGAAACGGTGGAAAAGGCCGCGGCGATGATGCTGAAACGGAATATCTCGGCCCTGCCGGTGGTGGACCCCCAGGGGATGCTGCAAGGGATCATTACCAAAGGCGACGTTTTCCGGTCCTTCGTGGCGGTCTCCGGGATCAATGTGGCCAGCCTGGCCATGGGCTTTGAACTGCAGGACCGGCCGGGGGCGATCAAGGAGGTCACCGACGTGATCCGGGCCCAGGGCGGCCGCATCGTCAGCATCTTCACGTCCTGCGAAGGGGGTGACGGCGGTTGGCTGCGGGTCTATATCCGGGCCCGGGACGTGGCCGACGAAAAGGCCCTCCTCAAGGACCTGGAGGGTAAAGAAAAGCTGCTCTACTATATCCACGAGAAGGTGGATTGAGGACTGAGGCTGAGCATGACCACTGAATCGGATGCCTTGTCATATCGCCGCCGTTACCGCGGCCTGATCGGCATCAAGAGCAAGATGCCCATCCGGGACACCCACGTCCTGAGCCGCATCTATACCCCCGGGGTGGGCGCCATCTGCCGGGAAATCGACAAGAACCCCCTGGCCTCCTATGAATACACCTGCCGGGGCAATTCCATCGCCCTGATCACCGACGGCAGCCAGGTCTATGGCTACGGCAACATCGGCGCCCTGGCCGCGCTGCCCAAGCTGGAGGCCAAGTCGGTGCTTTACAAGACCTTCGCCAACGTTGACGCCGTGCCCATTGCCCTGTTGACCCAGGACGCCGACGAGATCGTGGAGATCGTCCGGGCCCTGGCCCCATCTTTCGGGGGCTTCGCCCTGGAGGGCATCGCCGCGCCCAAATGCTTCACCATCGAATCCCGCATCCGCAAGGCGGTGCGCATGGCGGTGCTGCACCAGGAGAATCACGCCGCCGGCATCATCGTGCTGGCCGCGGTGATTAACGCCCTCAAGGTAGTGGGCAAGGACCTTCAGGAGGCCCGCATCGTCATCAGCGGGGCCGGGGCGGCCGGCATCGGGGCGGCCAAGGGCCTGATCGTGGCGGGCAACAATAATATCATCCTGTGCGACCGCCACGGAGCCCTCCACGTTTACCGGCTGGTGGGCATGAATTGGGCCAAATCGGAGATCGCCCGCCTGGTGCGGCCCCAGGATTTCAAAGGCGGCCTGGCCCAGGCCCTCAAGGGGGCCGACGTCTTCATCGGCCTCTCGGCCGGGGGCCTGGTCACCCCGGAGATGATCGCCGGCATGGCGAAGGACCCCATCGTCTTTGCCCTGGCCCTGCCGACCCCGGAGATCAGCGAAGAGGCGGCGCGGGCCGGCGGCGCCGCGGTGGTGGCCACCGGCCTGGCGGGCAGCGACAATCAGATCCGCTCCTCCCTGGTGACCCCGGGGTTTTTCCGGGGCTGCCTGGACGTGGGCGCCACCCGGGTCAACATCGAGATGTACCTGGCCGCAGCCCAGGCCCTGGCGGCCATGATCCCGCCGGAGAAACTCTCCCCCAGCCATATAATTCCCCGGCAGATGGACTGGCGCATCTCCCCGGTGATCGCCCGGGCGGTGGCCCAAACGGCCCAGGAGACCGGAGTGGCTTCCCTGGGGCCGGAAAAGGTGAGCCCGGAGTGGGTCTATGAACGCACCGAGCGCTATATCTATGAAGGGGAGCGGGCCTGGCTGCCCACCCAGGGCCAGGATTACGGCAAAATGAGCCTTGATGAAGAATCCCTGGAGCTGCACCGCCGCTATCAGGGCTGCGTCGAAATCTACACCAAGGTGCCCATCAAGGACGAAGTCATCTACAGCCGGCTCTATGCGCCGGGCGCGGTGGCCGAGGTCTGCCAGAAGATTTTGCGCGAACCCATGGCGGCCTACGACTTTACCTGCAAGAACAACCTGGTGGCCATCGTCTCCGACGGCAGCGCCGTGCTGGGTCTGGGCAATATCGGCCCCCGGGCCGCTCTGGCGGTCATGGAGGGCAAGGCGGTGCTCTTCAAGACCTTCGGCGGGGTAGAGGCCTTTCCCATCTGCATCAGCACCCAGGAGACCGATGAGGTGGTGCGCCTGGTGGAGAATATCTCGCCGGCCTTCGGCGGCATCAACCTGGAGGACATCTCTTCGCCCCGCTGCTTCGAAATCGAGCAGCGGTTGCGGGAGCGGCTGGACATCCCGGTGTTTCACGACGACCAGCACGGCACCGCGGTGGTGGCCCTGGCCGGCCTGCTCAACGCCTTGAAGCTGGTGGAGCGGAAGCTGGCGGAAGTGAAGATCGTTTTCAACGGCGCCGGGGCTTCGGCCATCGCCACGGCCAAGCTCCTGATGGAGGCCGGGGCGCAAAACCTCGTGGTCTGCGACACCAAGGGGGCCATCTATCGGGGCCGCGCCAAGGGCATGAACTCCATCAAGCACGAACTGGCGGAGCTGACCAACCCGGAGCGGCAGAAGGGCAGCCTGGCCGAAGTCCTCCGGGGCGCCGAGGTCTTCATCGGCCTGTCCGCCGCCAAGGCCCTCAACCAGGACATGGTCAAGGCCATGGGGCCGGAGCCCATTGTCTTCGCCATGGCCAATCCCGACCCGGAGATCTATCCTGAGGAGGCCAAACTGGCCGGGGCCAAGGTGGTGGCCACCGGCCGCTCGGATTTCGCCAACCAGGTGAACAATTGCCTGGCCTTCCCCGGCATCTTCCGGGGCGCCCTGGATATCCGGGCCAAGTCCATCAATACGGCCATGAATCTGGCCGCGGCCCAGGCCATCGCCGCCTTGGCGGAGGAGGAGCTGAGTCCCGATTATATCCTGCCCGGGGCCATGGACTTCCGGGTGCCGCCGGCGGTGGCCGAGGCCGTGGCCCGGGCCGGGCTGGAGACGGGCACGGCCCGCATCCGCCTGGAGCCCGAACGGGTCGCGCACCACACCCGGGAGTTCATCTACGATGAAAGGCTGTCGCTGATTTGAGTGGCCGGTAGGGTGCGTCCCACGCACCATCATTGCTGCGAAAAGATAAGCCTCACGCCAAGGCGCCGGGACGGGGAAATTTAACCATCAATCACTGGGATTGAAAATGGCGTTCAGGTCTCTTGAGCCGTGCAGGACGCGGATAATTTCGACGCCTCCCGGTATGACTTGGTAAAAGATGACATACCGGCCAACCGGGAAACTGCGTAAACCTTCTCCCAGTTCCTCTCGAGAGAGGCCCATGTTGGGGTGGCGGGCTAATTCCTGAAATTTCCGGTCAATGAGGTCAACAAAAGCGTCCGCTCGCCTTTCATTGTCATCGGCGATGTAATCCCAAATCTCGGCAAGGTCGCTTCGGGCCAGCGGACGCTTAATGATGACCGGCATTTAGGTCTCTTGGCTGGGGATCATTCTGCCGGTCCTTCTGCTTCGGCCTTCGCGCTTGACTTCCTCTGCGTCCCAGGGCGTGGGTTCGCCACTGTCAAGCCCAGCGCGAATGTCTTGCCGCAACTGCTCAAGCCTTACCGCCCGCACCCGATCTTGTTCTTCCATGAGGCGCAAGGCCTCGCGGACCACTTCGCTGGCCGAATTATAAAGGCCGGAAGCTACCTTCTTTTTAATCATTTCCTCAAGCTGAGGGGTTAAGTTGACATTCATCGGTATGCTACCCTCCCTGTCTATTTAGGGCATCTTCAATATAAAGGCGGTATCAATGATTGTCAATGATTGTTAACAATCTGCAGCACAGCTTTAGCCCTGCTGCTTCACATAGGAACGCAGGATGGCATTAATCCGGGTCTGGTAGCCTTTGCCGGTCTGGCGGAAATAGTCCAGAATATCCTGGTCGATTCGCATATTCAGCACGGCTTTGGGTCTGGGCATTTCCACGATGGCGTGGTCCCAGTCCATGACCATGCCGGTTTCATCGGCATCTGCGGCAATGCTGGCCTCAATCTCGGCCTCGGTCATGGCCTCGGCCTTTTCCCAGTTGCTGCCGCTGCCTTCCCGCTCCACCAGTTCGGCCAGTTCTTCAGCCGTGTATTTGACGGTAGGCTTTTTCCTCGCCATCTCTCGCCCTCCGGAAAGATATGATCCGGCGCCACTCACCCCGCCAGGTCCAGACCACGCCAAAAATTTTTTACCGATCAGGGCTACGGATACAAAACGGGCCTCAGCGTTTTTGAACACCGGTATATGAACGACCGGCCGACCGTCGAAAATCAACCGGGCATCGCGAAAATAGAGGCCGCGCTCTCTGAGGGTTTTTCCCCTCTTGCTTTCATCCCATTCAAACATATCATTGTGTAGTCAATTTGTCTATACAATTTCCCAATCCCCCTGGAAAAATCCCGCCGCCGCCATTGCCTCCCCAGTTGACCCCGCTTATCTTTTTAGGATAAGAATAAGAAGGGCATTTCCCTTTGGATTAGGCATGGAAAAGATCCTGTTGACCCGGTCGGGCTATGAGCAACTGGTGCGGGAGTTGGACCTCCTGAGCCGGGTGGAGCGCCCCCAGGTGGTCCGGGAACTGTTGGAGGCCGCCCAGGACGGCGCGGTGGAGAAGAACCCCGATTTCCTCTCCGTCCTGGCCCAGCGCCAGCGCCTGGACCGGCGCATCAAGCAGTTGCAGCAGACCCTGGCCAACGCCGAGGTCCTGGTGGGCAGCAATCTGCCCCCCAACCAGGTGCGCTTCAACTCCCTGGTCAAAGTCCTTAACCTGCACACCGGCCGGGAAAAGGAATTTAAGCTGGTGTCCACCCTGGAGGCCAACGCCGGCCTGGGGCACCTGTCCACTGCCTCGCCCCTGGGCCGGGCCTTGCTGGGACGCAAGGTCGGGGAGCGGATAAAGGTTCATACCCCCTCGGGCCTTAAGGCATATAAAATATTAGAAATCCGCATGGATAAGGTTTGAGTTTCGAGTTTTGAGTTTCGAGTTTCGAGTTTCGAGTTTCGAGTTTCGAGTTTCGAGTTTCGAGTTT
>CAZOCQ010000217.1:0-5215 GCA_964578335.1 uncultured Desulfobacca sp. | reverse complement strand
AAGCTGATAACCTTGGACGCAAGTAGTTTTGCTCCCTCCCCCTTGAGGGGGGAGGGCCGGGGAGGGGGTGGCGTTGTCTGTGAATCCGGGAAAGGCGATCGCCACCCTCCCCATGACCCCCTCACCTCAAGGGCATAAGCGCTAACTTAAGTTGAAAACAGCAAATGACGATATTTTTTGTCATTCTGAGCGAAGCGAAGAATCTCTGTTTTATCAAGTAAATACCGAGATTCTTCACTCCGCTGCGCTCCGTTCAGAATGACAAAACATTACCATTGGGGGGCACTTGATTGATAAAAATCCTTTAAGTTAGCGCCCCTGCCCCTCAAGGGAGGGGGAACTTAATGCTCCTGAATACGGTGGTGCGCACTGCGCACCATTATTGGTGTGTGGAACGCACCCTACGGAACCCATTTTCAGAGGAGAAGGTAGCGCCGCCGCCCCGGTGGCGCGGTTTAAGTTCGCACAGGCGAGACGCCTGTGCCACCAAGGACAACGAATTTTTAGAAGCAGGTGCGAGAGTTGAACCTTTCAGCCTGATTGCCCTTCCTGTATTGCCCGTCCAGCCGCTTGAAAATCTCACAAATTCACGTTATCATTAAACAATGCATTCTGCTTTGGCAACGGGAGCCGCTTCCCAGGACCTCTTAACCGCCTTTGCCCGGGAACCCGGCAAGGTCTATCTGCAAGGCCTCACCCCCGCCGCCGGCGCCTATGTGTTGGCCAGCCTGTTCAAGCAACTGGCCCGGCCCTTTCTCCTGGTGACCCCCAACGGCGAGGGGCCTGGCGCCTTTCTGAAAGACCTGGCCTTTTTCCTGGGGCAACCGGAGAATCAAACCAGGGACGCCGCGGTGCGGCTCGTCCTGTTTCCGGGGCACGAAGTCCTGCCCTTCCGGGAACTGAGCTTCGACTCGGATGTCAGTTGCGCCCGGCTGGCCGCGGCCTATGCGGCCCTGACCGCCAAGGAGCCTTTTTTTATGGTGGCCCCGGCCCCGGCCTTGCGCCAGAAGCTGCCGCCGGCGGCGCGGATCAGGGACCTGCTGGCCTACGTGCTCCCTGGCGAGACCCTGGAGCGCCCGGCATTTCTGCAAAACCTGCTGGACGGCGGCTATGCCCGGCGGCCGGTGGTGGAGGACCGGGGTGAATTCAGCGTCCGGGGAGGCATCATTGACCTGTTCCCGCCACTTTACGAGCAGCCGGTGCGTCTGGAGTTTTGGGGCGACGAAGTGGAGTCCATCCGCCTCTTCGACCCGGCCACCCAACGCTCCCTGGGCAGCCTGGAGGAACTGGCGGTGCTGCCGGCCAGCGAAGTGGTGCTGGACGCCGCCGCCCGGGAACACGCCCTGGCCCGGCGCAAACGCCGCCAGGACCCGCAATTCTGGGCCAACGTGCAGGAGGGCCGCCACTTCCCCCGCATCGAACGCCACTTGGACGAATTTTACGATCAGCCCCAGACCCTGTGGGAAATGCTGCCGCCGGACACCGTGGTGGCGGTCTGGGACCCCCTGAACCTGGAGCGGGAGCTCAAAAAGGCGGCGGATGATACGGCCCACGAGCCTCCGGGGTGGCTGGACCAGTTTTCCTGGGAAAACCGCCTGGGCCGCTTCAGCACCATCTTCTGCCCGCTGTTGGCCTGGGGCCATCCTCAGCCGGAGCGGGACCGCCATTTCCAGGTGGAAAAAAACGACGATCTGGCCCGGGAACTGACCGAAGCCGGGGCCGAAGCCGGCCGACTGGTGCCGGCCCTGGCCGCCCGCCTGGAGGACTGGCGGCGGGGCGGGTTTCACGTGGTGCTGGTCTGCCAAAGCCGCCATCGGGCCGAGCGGCTGGCCCGCCTGCTGCAGGAAGAAAACCTGGAGGTGTCGGTCAACTTCACCCCCGCCTGGGACCCCGGCCCCCGGGTGGAAGTCACCACGGGCGAGCTTTCCGGAGGCTTCCGCTTGCTGTCCCAGGGCCTCATCGTGCTCACCGAAGACGAGGCCCTGGGGTTCCGCCCCGAGGGCCGCCGCCGCAAGGAAAAACGAGTTCCCCAGGACCTGGCCTCCCTGGCGGACCTGGAGGAAGGCGACTACATCGTCCACCTGGACCATGGCATCGGCATCTACCGGGGCCTGGTGAAACTCTCCGTCGGCCCCCAGGCCAACGACTTCCTGGAACTGGAATACCAGAACGGCGACCGTCTCTACCTGCCGGTGGACCGCCTCAACCTGGTGCAGAAATACCTGGGGGTGGAGGGCGTCGAACCCCGGGTGGAGCGCCTGGGGGGCAAGACCTGGGAGCGCACCAAGCGCCGGGTCAAGAAAGCGGTGGAGAAGATCGCCCGGGAACTGGTGGAGCTCTATGCCCTGCGCCGGGTGCTGCCGGGGCACCATTTCTCGCCGCCGGACCCGGTGTACCGGGAGTTTGAGGCCACCTTCGAGTTTGCTGAGACCCCGGACCAGGAACAGGCCATCGTCGAGGTTTTGGCGGACATGGCCTCGGACAAACCCATGGACCGGCTGATTTGCGGCGACGTGGGCTACGGCAAGACCGAGGTGGCGCTGCGGGCCGCGTTCAAGGCCGCCCTGGACGGCAAGCAGGTGGCCGTGCTGGTGCCCACCACGGTGCTGGCGGAGCAGCACTACGAGACCTTCCGCCGCCGCCTGGCCCCCTACCCGGTGGAGGTCCGGGTCTTGAGCCGCTTCAAGTCCCCGGCGGAGCAGCGTAAGGTCCTGGCGGACCTGGCCGCGGGCAGGGTGGACATCATCATCGGCACCCACCGGCTGCTGTCCAAGGACGTGGTCTTCAAGGATTTGGGCCTGGCCGTCATTGACGAAGAGCAGCGCTTCGGGGTGAAGCAGAAGGAGAGGCTCAAGGACTGGCGGCGCACCGTGGACGTCCTCACCCTCACGGCCACTCCCATCCCCCGGACCCTGCAACTGTCGCTCACCGGTCTGCGGGAACTGAGCCTGATCAACACCCCGCCGGAGGACCGCCTGGCGGTGCGCACTTACCTCTGCCGCCCGGAGCGGGCCGTGATTCAGGCCGCCATCCGCCGGGAACTGGCCCGTTCCGGCCAGGTCTTTTTCGTGCACAACCGGGTGCGCAATCTCGCCACCTGGGCCCGCCACGTCCAGGAGATGGTGCCCGAGGCCCGGGTGGCCATGGCCCACGGCCAAATGCCCGAACGGGAACTGGAAAGGGTAATGGTGCGCTTTTGGCGCCGGGAGGTGGACGTCCTGGTGTGCACCGCCATCATCGAAGCCGGCCTGGACATCCCGGCGGCCAACACCATCATCATCAACCGGGCCCACGCCCTGGGGCTGGCGCAGCTCTATCAGCTCCGGGGCCGGGTGGGCCGGAGCCAGGCCCAGGCCTACGCCTACCTGCTGGTGCCGGATGAGGCGGCCCTCTCCAATGAGGCCCAGAAGCGCCTCAAGGCCCTGATGGAATTCACCGAACTGGGCTCCGGTTTCCAGATCGCCATGCACGACTTGCAGATCAGGGGGGCCGGCAACCTCCTGGGCCAGGCCCAATCGGGGCAATTGGCGGAAGTGGGCTACGAACTCTATTTGCAGCTCCTGGAGCAGGCCATCCGGGAATACAAAGGGGAGCCGGAAGACCTGGCCCCGGACCCGGAAATCCGGCTGCCCCTGGCGGCCTACCTGCCGGAGGACTACGTGCCCGACGTGCAGCAGCGCCTGGCCCTTTACCGGCGGTTGTCGGGCCGCCTGTCCCCGGAGATGATCCGGGAACTGGAGGAGGAATTCCAGGACCGCTTCGGGCCGCTGCCCCAGGAAGGACGGAACCTTCTGGAGGTGGTCCGCCTCAAGCACCTGCTGCGGCAACTGGGGATTAAGCGCCTGGAAGTGCAGGACAGCTACGCCAGCCTGCAGTTTGCCCAGCCGGAACGCCTGGACCTGCCGCGCCTCATCGGTCTGCTGCAGAAGCGACCGGAAACTTTCCGTCTCAACCGGGATCAAACCCTGGGGGTGCGACTGCCCCAGGAAGGCCCACCCCTGGGGCGTTTGCAAAACTGCTTGAAAGAGATAGAAACATTTGTTAAGGCAGAAGTAGAGGGATAAAAAGATGACTAAAATTGCCAAAAGAATGTTGGCCCTGGCGCTGACCCTGGCCGGCGTTTTCCAGCTTTGCACGGCGCCTCCGGGCGGGGCTGAGGTTGTGGACCGCATAGTGGCCCAGGTCAATGACGAGATCATCACCATGTCGGAGTTGGTGGCGGCTTCCAGATCTCTGGAAGCCCAGGCGGGCCTCAATCCCAAAGGCAAGGCGAACAAAGCAATCGAACAGAAAATGCTGGATTCCCTGATTGACATGAAGTTAGCCAAGGCCGAGGCCAAGCGGCGGGGCATCAAGGTGGAAGACAAAGAGTTGGACGCCGCCATGGCCGATATCCGAAAGCGCAATAATCTGGAAAACGACGAGGCCTTTAAGGCCGCCCTGGCCAAGAACGGCATCACTGTGAAGGAACTGCGGCAAAGCATCGCCGACCAGATTACCCAGCAGCGTCTCCTTTCGGTGGTGGCGGCGAAGGCCAAGTCCACGGTTACCGACGCCGAGGTGCGTCGTTTCTACGACGAAAAATATAAGGAAGGGGGCGTCCAGCTGCACCTGAAGGGCATTCAATTACCGTTCCCTCCCGACGCCAAGGAGGCCCAAAAGGAGGAAATTAAAAAGAAGGCCGAAGCCATCCTGGAAGAAGTCAAAAAGGGCGCCTCTTTTCAGGCCGTGGCCGCCAAACACTCCCTGCCGGTGACCGATCTGGGCTCCGTCTCCGAAAGCGACCTGGACCCCAGGCTGGCGCAGTTCCTGGCGCAGTTAAAACCCAAGGAGGTAGCCCCGGCCTTAACCCCGCAAGGGATTCAATTGTTTCAACTGGTGGAGCGCCGCACCGGTGAGCGCCGGCCCTTTGAAGAAGTGGCGCCGATGATCCGTCAGATGCTGTCCCAGGAGGATATGGCCAAGGAATTTTCCGAGTGGGTCAAGACCCTCAGGGAGAAGGCGCACATTAAAATCATGTTGTGAGTTGTGAGTTGTGGGTTGTGAGTTAAAGCCACAAGCCACAACTCATAACTCATAACTCATAACCCACAACCCACAACCCATAACCCACAACCCACAACCCACAACTCGAAACTCGAAACTCGAAACTTGAAACTTGAAACTCGAAACTTGAAACTCGAAACGCCAAACTCGCCCGTGGCTGATATTGCGG
>CAZOCQ010000216.1:0-5266 GCA_964578335.1 uncultured Desulfobacca sp. | reverse complement strand
CGGACTTCCCTTGTGGCAGGGCGAAAATCAGGGAAAAATGTAGCCGCAGGCTTTAGCCTGCGCCAAAGCGTTGCTGTTTCCCAAGGGCCATATTTCGGTGCGCAGTGCGCACCCTACAGCTAAAAGCTGAGAGCTGAGAGCTAAAAAATGATTCCGGTACAGGTAATAGGTTGGGGCATGTCGCCGGAGGACCTGACGCCCAGGCACCGGGAAATCCTCCGCAAGGCCCAGGTGCTGGTGGGCGGCCGGCGCCTGCTGGCCTATTTCCCGGAGCATCCGGCCCAACAAATCGTCCTAAGCAAGGACCCGGAAACCACCCTGGCCCAGCTCCCGCCCCTGGCCGCCACGAAAAGGGTGGTGGTGCTGGCCTCCGGGGACCCCATTTTTTACGGAGTGGGGCCGCTGGTGGTGAAGGTCCTGGGGGCCGAAAACGTGGTGCTGCACCCCAACGTCACCGCGGTCCAGGCCGCCGGCGCCCGCCTGCGGCTGGCCTGGCAGGACGCCACAGTGGTCAGCCTGCACGGCCGCGGCTTTGACTCCCTGGCCGAGGTCCTGAACCGCGGGGCGGCCAAACTGTTCGTGTACACTGACCCGGTGCACACCCCCGCCGCGGTGGCCCGTTTTCTGCTGGAGCGGGGATGGGGCCAGGCCCGGCTTTGCGTCCTGGAAGAATTGGGCCAGCCCGGCGAGCGCCTCTCCTGGCTCAGCCCAAAGGAGGCCAGGGAACGGGAATTTTCCCCTTTGAATATGGTGGTGATTCTCACCGAGGCCGGGAAGCAATCTCAGACTTCACAGGCCGGAGGCCTGGGCCACTTGCACCTGGGTTTGCCGGAAGAGGCTTACGCCCACCAGGGCGGCCTCATCACCAAGGGCGAGGTGCGGGCCGTGGCCCTGGCCAAGCTGGCCCTGCGGCCGGGGCTGGTCCTCTGGGACGTGGGCGCCGGCTGCGGCTCGGTGGGCCTGGAGGCCAGCCTCCTCCTCTCCGGCGGGCGCATCCTGGCAGTAGAGCAGGACCCGGAACGGGCCGCCCAGGTCCGGGCCAACGCCGCCAAGTTCGGGGTGGGGAACCTGGAGGTGGTCTGCGGCCGCGCCCCGGCTTGCCTGGCGGATTTGCCTGAGCCCCAGAGGGTCTTCATCGGCGGCGGAGGCAGAGATTTAGCGGATATTTTGCATACCGTCATGGGACGACTGAGCCCGGACGGCCGCCTGGTGCTCGCGGCGGCCCGGCTGGAGACCCTGGAGACGGCTCGGTCTGTTCTCTCCCAGGCCGGTTGGCAGGTGGAGGTGGTCCAACTCCAGGTGAGCCGCTCCCGGCCCCTGGCGGACGGACTGTATCTGCAGGCCCTGAACCCGGTGTGGCTCGTCACGGCCTCCCAAAATGAAGTTGGAGGTAACGACATAAATGATTGATTATCTCCAGACTAACAGGAGAATGGAAAATAACCCCGCAGAAAGATTTAAAATTCCCTCCCCCTTGAGGGGCCCTCGCAGGGAGGGGGAGTTCGTTTCTGTGCAGATTAATTAATACGCAAGAATTTGCGAGTCAGGTTGCGAAATAGCTATGACTGAACGCCATCCCGTCATCTTTTTGGGGGCCGGGCCGGGAGACCCGGAGTTGATCACGGTCAAAGGCCAGCGGGCCCTGGCCGCGGCCGACGTGGTGGTTTACGCCGGCTCCCTGGTGTCCCCCGCGGTGCTGGGCTGGACCCGGCCCCAGGCGGAACTGATCGACAGCGCCCCCCTGGACCTGGAGCAGATCGTCGCCGCCCTCATCCAGGCGCACAAAAACGGCCTGCGAGCGGTGCGGGTCCACTCCGGCGACACCGCCCTGTTCAGCGCCATCCAGGAACAGATGGAAATCCTGGAAGGGGAAGGCATCCCCTGCCGGGTGATCCCCGGGGTCACCGCGGCGGCGGCCGCGGCCGCGGCCCTGGCCCAGGAGCTCACCCTGCCGGAGGTCACCCAGACGGTCATCCTGACCCGGGCCGCGGGACGCACCCCGGTGCCCGAACGGGAGGCCCTGGGGAAATTGGCCCGGCACGGCGCCACCATGGTCATCTATCTCAGCACCAAGCTCATTGACCAGGTGGTGGCCGCACTCACCCCGGCTTACGGCCCGGAGACTCCGGTGGTGGTGGCCTACCGGGTAAGCTGGCCGGACCAGCGGCTCCTGCGCGGCAAATTGTCCGACATCGCCGCCCAGGTCAAGGAGGCCGGCATCGAACGCCAGGCCCTGATCCTGGTGGGGCCGGCCCTGGCGGCCCGGGAAGGCCGCCTGAAGACGCTCTCCAAACTCTATGACAAAGGCTTTATCCATGGTTTCCGCTCCGGCCCGGCCGATTAGAATTGTGGCCCTGACGCCTGCGGCCGCGGCCCTGGCCCGGCAGTTGAGCCGCAGTCTGCCCGGCTCCCGCTGTTGGCTGCCGGGCGACTTGGCCGCCGGCGACCCGCAGGTCAGCGTTTTTGACCGGGTTTTTGCCGTCTTGCGGGAGGCCTTCCAGACCGGCGAAAACCTGGTGTGCGTCATGGCCGCGGGCATCGTGGTGCGCGGCATCGCCCCCCATCTGCGGGGGAAAGACGTGGACCCGGCGGTGGTGGTGGTGGATGAGGCGGGCCAGTTCGCCGTCAGCCTGCTCTCCGGGCATTTGGGCGGGGCCAACGAACTGGCCCGGCAAGTGGCCCAAATCCTTCAGGCCGCTCCGGTCATCACCACGGCCTCCGACGTCCAGGGGTTGCCGGCCCTGGACCTGGCCGCGGCCCGGGCCGGCCTCACCATTGACAACCCGGAGGCCGCGGCCCAGGTGCAAATGGCGCTCCTTTCGGGCCTGAGCCTGCGCCTGGTGGACCCGAACGGTTATTTGGCCGATCTGCTCGCCGAATATCCTCAGAGGTTCATTGCCGAAAATCATCTGGATAAGGCCCTGGGCCGGGGCTGGCCCGGGGTCTATGTGGGCTTCCGGGAGCGGACCTGGCCCAAGCACTGGCTGGTGCTGCGTCCCCGGAACCTGGTGCTCGGCATGGGGTGTCATCTGGGCACGCCGGCCGCGGAAATCCTGGAGTTCATCAAAGATATTTTCAAAAAAGAGAGGCTCTCCCTGGCGTCCCTGAAGGCCCTGGCCACCATTGAGGCCAAAAAAGACGAACCGGGCCTGCGAGAGGCCGCCGCCAGCTTAGGAGTGGAATTTATATGGTTCAGCAAGGAAGAATTGCAGGCCGTGAAGGCGCCCCATCCCTCGCCGCAAGTGGAGCGGCTCATGGGGGTGGACAGCGTCAGCGAGGCCGCGGCCCTGAGGGCCGGGGGCGGGGAACTCCTGCTGCCCAAGACCAAAGGGGCCAACGCCACCCTGGCGGTGGCCCGGGTCGCCTGACGGTAGTGAGCCTGGGGCCGGGCTTTCCGGACTACATCGTCCCCCAGGCCCGGGCCGCCCTGGACGAGGCCCAGGTGGTGGCCGGTTACCGGACTTATATCGAGTTGATCGAGTCCCTGCTGACCGGCCAGGAGGTGGTGGCCACCGGCATGAAGGCCGAAGTGAAGCGCTGCCAGGCGGCCCTGGACCGGGCCCTGGCCGGGGCGCGGGTGGCCCTGGTGTCCAGCGGCGACGCCGGCATCTACGGCATGGCCGGGCTGGTCCTGGAGCTTTGCGCCGCCAGAGAATTGAAAGTGGCCCCGCCGGACAGCGAGGCGGAAGTGGATTTGCACCTGGAGGTGATCCCCGGCGTCCCGGCCCTGGCCGCGGGCGCGGCGCTTTTGGGCGCGCCGCTGATGCACGACTTCGCCGCCGTCTCCCTGAGCGACCTGCTCACCCCCTGGGAGCTCATCCGGAAGCGGGTGGAGCTGGCGGCCCAGGGTGATTTCGTCATCGTGCTCTACAACCCCAAGAGCAAGAAGCGGGACTGGCAGCTGGGCGCGGTGCAGGAGTTGCTGCTGCAATACAAGGACCTCGGCACCCCGGTGGGTATCGTCGGCCGGGCCATGCGCCAGGGCCAGACCACCGTCATCACCACCTTGCAGGGACTCTTGCAGCATGAGGTGGACATGCAGACCGTGATCATTGTGGGCAACTCCCGGACCTTCACCTACGGGCCTTACCTGGTGACGCCCCGGGGTTACTTGGACAAATATCGGGTGGTGGAAGAGGCCGGGGTCCAGGAAGGCGGAACCGGCTCCGGCTAAGTCCAGGGCGGCCTTGAAATTTTCTGCTCCGCTTGTTCTGCCAAGGAGACGCCTTATGCGTCGCAGTTTACTGATTATTGCACTCTGGGTATTGGTGGTTATGCCAGCGGCGGCGTCCGCCCGCAGCGGCGAAACCGTGAGCCTCGGCGGCAAGCGTGCGGTCATGTGGTCTGCTGTGGCCCCGGCCCCGGCTAAACAGCCGGTCATCATATTTTCCCACGGATTTCGCGGCAACCCCAGACAGTCAGGCTTTTTGCTGGAGGCTCTGGCCGCAGCCGGCTATCTGGTCTTGGCCCCCTATCACCAAGATGCCAGGGAGCGCGGCGACGGAGCCGGGCGCCTCGCCCGGCTCCAGGAGAAATTCCGGAAGCCGGAGAAGTGGAGCGACCAGACCTATCGGGATCGCGCCGAAGATATCCGCCAGTTGGTGGCCGCGCTCCAAACCGACCCGCGTTTTCGCGACCAGGCCGACCTGGGGCATCTCGGGCTGGTGGGACATTCCCTGGGCGGCTACACGGTGCTGGGGCTGGCCGGGGCCTGGCCGGATTGGAGGCTTAACGGCGTCAGGGCGGTGCTGGCCCTGTCGCCCTACACCCAGCCGTTTCTGACGCACCGGACCTTAGGCGGCCTGACCGCGCCCGTGATGTATCAGGGCGGCGCCTTTGATTTCGGCATTACTCCGGCGCTGCGCCGGCCCCAAGGCGCCTATGACCGGACGCGGCCTCCCAAATATTATGTCGAGTTCTCCGGCGCCGGGCATCTCGCCTGGACCGATCTCCGGACCTCGCAGCACCAGCAGATCATCGCCTACAGCCGCGCCTTCCTGGATCATTACGTCAAAGGCCTGCCGGCGGCCAAGGCGTTGACTCAGAGGCAGCAGGGGGTGGCAGTGTGGCGTTATGACTCGGAACTGGGCTCCGGCAACGCGGCAACCGGCCTAAGTAGCGAGCAGCCTTCACGGGCCCGGCGCTTGCGTCCCTAAGGGTGTTACCGCCAAGACACACGAATACTAAAAACTCAAAACTCAAAACTCGAAACTTATGAAATACCGTCCTTTAATGATTTTGGGCTCCGGCTCGGACGTGGGCAAGA
>CAZOCQ010000215.1:0-5271 GCA_964578335.1 uncultured Desulfobacca sp. | reverse complement strand
TTAATTTTTCGAATGCGGTGAAATGTTCCAGTTTTATTCTATTAATCGCCATCAGGCACCTCCTTTCTTAATAATTATGCCTAAAATACCCCAAAATCCAGTGACGCCAAAATGATAGCTAACTCATTAAAATCTTTAATTTACTCTTTGTCAATATTTTTATAAGGTTCAAATTGATATCATGGATTGCTCGATTAGTCGTTCAAATCCACCACCTGCGTAGATTCCCGGCGGATAATCTCCCCAGCCAGGTCCACCACCACGGAGCGGGCGTCAATGAGGGCGGTGTCGCTGCTGGCGATGGGCCCCGGAAAATCCAGTAATTCCTTCTCCGGCACCGGCACTGCGGCGGCCGCGAGCTTCAGCCCCCGGGCCGCGGCGGCCTCCAGGGTCAGCCGGGCCAAGTCGCCGCTGCGGCTCAGGGGGGCGTCATAAAAGACGGCCACCGGGGCCGGCCAGGCCTGGGCCGCCAGATAGTCCAGCAGCAGGGCCAGGACCCGGTCGGTGTCCCGGGAGGGTTTAAAGCTGCGGGAAACCTGGCCCACGTCCCGGATGAAGCCGTCGTCCGCGGCCACCAGGGGCAGCCCCCGGCGGGCGCATTCCAGGGTGATGAGCACGTTGTGGCCGTCAATGCCCAGGGGCAGGCCGGCGACCTCGGCGAGCCGCCGCAGCTTGGCCCGGCGCGCCGCCGCGACCTCCGGGGCGAAGACTCCCCGGTGCAGGAGTTGGCGGGCGGTGTGGCGCAGCCCGTAGCGGTTGCCCACCAGGGCCAGGGCCGCAGCCCGGGGATAGCCCCGGCCCAGGAGATAGCGGAAGTCAGTAGCCGCGTCAGATAGATGAGGCCAGGATTCGGTCATAAGGCTGCCTTACCCTTCGCCCGACCAGCCGATCCCTAAAAGCACCAGCCGATTAAGAAAGAGACAGACACGTAGATGGCGCCTTCGATGACCCCGGCGCCGATATTGGGGGCCTCCTGCTTCATAACTTCCCGGGTCAGGGAGCGACCGGGCAGGATAAGCCTGTCGGTGGCCAGCCGCACCACCGGGAGGAGAGCCAGACCCACGATCGCCACCAGGGCGAAGGAAGCCAGGCTGGCGGTCCAGGAGACAAAATTACCCTGCACCGCAAAGCGCACGATGTTGCCCAGGGCCAGCAGCACCCCGGCCAGGGCCGCGCCCGCCGCCATGTTGCCTTTTCCTATGACTTCGCCGAGGCGAAAAGGGGTGATCAGGTCGTAAACCCTGGCGGCCAGGATCAGGGTCGCCTGACCCAGGCCCCAGAAGATCAGCAGGGCCAACGGGCCGCCGCCCTCGCCGGAAATGACTCCGTAGAGGATGAGCCCTACGGCCACGTGGTTGGCCGCTTCCACCAGCCCCACCCCGCAGTTCCGGTCCTGGATGAGCTCTTTTTCCAGGTCGCAGCGGGTGAGGATCAGGCAGTCATTCAGCCGGATGGAGACGTTGAGCAGAATAATGGCCGCCAGGCCGTAAATCAGAGTGTTCAGGAGACCCCGGGCCAGGGAAGGAGCCGAGCCGGCCAGGGCGCCGCCCACCGCCAGGGTGAGACCCAGGAAATAGCCGCTCAGGGCGATGGCCAGGGCCAGGTTGTCCCGCTCCAGCAATTCGGTCTTCAGGTTGAAGGTGCGATGGGTGAAGTCATAGGCCAGCTTGCCCGCCACAAACAGCAGAAAGGCCGCCGCGATATAGAGCAGTCCGGATAGGTAAGCCACATTCGCCATGCCTGCATCCTTTCGTGGTTAACTGAACAGGTGGGGGACGAAACGGCTCTGGGCGCCGGTGATCGGGGTGGCGGACTCCCGCAGGCCCATGCCCGCGGCCTCCCTGCCGATAATCCAGCTGCCGATCACCGGATAGCAGCCCTCAAAATTGGGAAGGGCCGCCAATTCCTGATAAATAAAGCCTTCCTCCCCATAGGTCCCGGGGGTCTCCCAGGTTTGGCCGCCCCGGTGCGCCGTGACGTTGGCCCCTTCCCGGGCGAAGCGGGGTTTGCGCACCCAATCCCCTGATGTCGGAGTGGCCGCTGAGGCCGCCAGGAGGTTGGGGTGGCCGGGATGCATTTCCCACAGGACGGGCAAAATTCCCTTGTTGGAAAGGACCAGCTTCCAGATGGGCTCCAGCCATTGCATCTCCCGGTAGGTTTGCAGCAGGTAAGGGCCGAACTCCTCGGCGATGAGCCATTCCCAGGGGTAGAGCTTGAAGACGGCCTGCAGGGGCCGCTCCTCCAGGTCCATAAACTGCCGCCGCTCCGGGTGCCAGCCGATATCCGAAATCAGCAGTTCGGCGGTTTCCAGGCCCGCCTGGGCGGCCGTGTCCATCAGGTAGCTCACCGTGGCCAGATCCTCCAGGCTGTCTTCGGCGTAGGTGAAGTACAGGGGTGAGTGACGCAGACGCCATTTGAGTTTGGCCCAGCGTTCCAGGAGCCGCTCATGGATGGAATTGAACTGGTCGGCCCTCCGGAACTTCTCTTCCAGCCAGTGCCACTGGACCACGCCGGCCTCCAGCAGCATGGTGGGGGTGTCGGCGTTGTACTCCAGGAGCTTGGGGGGCGACTGCCCGTCATAGGCCAGGTCGAAACGGCCGTAGAGGGTGAAGTCGCGCTCCCGCCGCCACGAATCCTTAATGACTTCGGCGGCCGGGGCCGGGATGGCCAGCTCCGCCAGCCGGTCTCCCTCAATGAGGCGGGCCGCGGCGGCCAGGCACAACTCGTGGAGGGTCTCGGTGGCCTCCTCCAGTTCATCGACTTCTCCGGCGCTGAATTCGTAGTAAGCCTCCTCCTGCCAGTAGGAGCCGTCGGACTCGTCATTGAACACCAGTCCGGCCTCGGCAATCTTTTGCCGCCAGTGGTCCCGGGGGGTAGTGCGCCGTCGCTGCATACTTCAACTGCCCCCGGAGCCGTGGAAAGAGGCGAGGCGCCCAAAGCCGCCCCGGGACACGTAGCTGCCGCCGCTGACTTTGGACCCCAAGCCGCGGCCCGAGCCGCCGTAGTACCAGCGATAGCCTCCTAGCCGCGCGGCTGAGGTGCGCCGCCTGTCCTTCTCCTTGCACTTCTCATCCTCCACCACGTTGCCGTCGGCGTCCACGCAGCGCCGGTCCTCGCCGCAGGAGCAGAGGACCAGGGCCGACATAATGACCCCGAAGGTGACCAGGGCGCTTTTTTTCACCGGACTTCCAGACCTCCTGCCCCCCCGGGGGCTGCCGTTCTTTATCAGTGCCTGAGTCATTGTGCAAAATTTGCCGGAGAAAGTCACTTTTTTTGACGACTACGGATCCCGGGGGCGGGCCGGGCGGCGAAAAAGGCAGCTATCAGCATAAGTTATGCAAAGTAGGAGAAACTTCTGGGGCAACCATAAAAGATCAAGGCCGGGAAGGGCTGAACCCTTCCCGGCCTGAAAATGGCCCGGCCAGTGGCCGGGGCTATTGGGTGATCGGGGCCTCAGACCCCGAAGTTACTTCTTTTCCGGCTGCGACTTTTCCTCAGCCTGTTCCTTTTTGGCGGCCTTCTTGGCCTCTTTCTTGGCTTCCTTGGCTTCCTTCTTGAGTTCCTTCTTGGTCTTGACCGGTTTGTCCGCTTCTTTGGCGGTTTCGCTCTTCACCGCGCCGGGCTTGACCACTTCGGGCTTGCCGGCTTCCTTGGGGGTCGCCGGAGTCGTAACCGTGGTGGCTTCCTTCTTGACCTCTGGTTTAGCCGGGGTTTGGGTGGTCTGCGCCAGGCCGGCGGAGGCCAGACCCAAGGCAAAGATGGCGGCGGTTATGGTGGTGACAACTTTCTTCATTGCGCTTTTTCTCCTGTTTGGTTTATGTCGCCCTCGGCGACCACTATTACGTATGCATAAGGCTTGCCAACTTTCAGGGAGGCGACCGAAACAGCAACAAATTGATATTATTAACAATAATCAACCTGATCCGGCTCCCCCGGAACTTTGGAATCTTATTTTGAGAGCCGGGCCTGCGGCGGGGATTTTTTCTTCTCAAGTTGATAAGCAAGGGCGGCAAAAGGTGGTTTTAGGGTGGAAAAATTGCCAAATTGAGATTGTTCTCCAATGTGGTTAACATACTTTATTTATTAGTAAATATGCTCTTGTCGATCTCATTTCCTCCCGGTGAGCAAAAACATGGTAAATTCCCGCGGTCCAATGTCCGCCACCTCCTTCACCAGGGCGGCCGCGCTGGCGGTCCGCACCTCCTGAAAGCCGGCGTTTTCCAGTAGCCCCTTGATTGCCGGGCGCTCGAAGCCGAGATGAAAGACCCCGGCCTGGTCTTCCCCATGAAACGAGCCGTCTTCCGTATCCAGGTCCGCCGCGGCCAGCCGCCCGCCCGGCCACAGGAGCTCGTACCATATCCGGAACAGGGCGGCGGTGTCGGCCACGTGGTGCATGGTCATGCTGCTGACGATCAGGTGAAAGCGGCCCTCCACCCGGCCGCCCCGTTCGAAGTCCACCAGGCGGGGATGCACATTGGTGAGACCGCCCTTTTTGACCTTGTCTTGCAGCACCGCCAGCATGCCCGGCGAATTGTCCACCCCGGTGATGCTCCGCACCAGCGGTTGCAGCCTCAGCGTCACCAGTCCGGTGCCGCAGCCGAAATCCAAAACGTCCAGGTCCGGCCCCGGCTCGATTTCCCGGATGATGGCGTCGGCCACGTCATTAGCCAGCTTCACCCGGCGGGGTTCGGCGTCCCAGCCGGCCGCCTCTTTCTCGAAATCCACCATATTTCCCCCATTTCCCGTAGGGGCGGTTCTTGAACCGCCCTTAGGTTTCCAGTCCTTTGAAGGCAGCCAGATAGACCTCCAGCCGCCGCAGCGCCTCCGCCAGGTTTTCCAGAGAATTGGCGTAGGAAAAGCGCAGAAAACCCTCGCCCTCCGCCCCGAAGTCAATGCCCGGGGTCACCCCCACCCCGGCCTTTTCCAGGATGTTGAAGGCCAGGGCATAGGAGTCGGGGGACAGGTGGCGGGCGTTGACAAAGACGTAAAAGGCCCCGGTGGGCGGCGCCGGCAGGCGGAACCCCAGCTTTTGCAGGCCGGCGATCAGAAAACGCCGCCGGGCGTCGTAGGCGGCCCGCATCTGCTCGATCTCCGGGCCGGTCTGGGTCAGGGCGGCGATCCCGGCCCGCTGCACAAAGGGATTGGCGGAAATGAAAAAGTTCTGCATCAACTTCTGCAAAGGCCGGATGAAATCCTCCGGTGCAATGAGATAACCGAGGCGCCAGCCGGTCATGGCGTAGAGCTTGGAAAAGCCGTTGATGACGAAGGCCC
>CAZOCQ010000214.1:0-5351 GCA_964578335.1 uncultured Desulfobacca sp. | reverse complement strand
CGCCAGGGCCGGTTTCTGAGTCTGGTCCTCAACCGGCCCCGGGTGATCAACACCCTGAACCTGGAGATGGTCCGGCTCCTGCGCCGGGCCCTGGAACAGGCCCGGGAGGATGACGTCCTGCGCCTGGTGCTCCTCTCCGGGGCCGGCGACCGGGGCTTCTGCGCCGGCGGCGACTTGAAGGAGTTGGCGCAAGCCCTGCAAGGCCGGGCGGTTTACCGGGCCGATCAGTTTTTCCGGGAAGAATACGAGCTGGACCTGCTGCTGCACCAGTTTCCCAAGCCGGTGTTGGCCTTGGCCGACGGCATCTGCATGGGCGGCGGCCTGGGACTGGCCGCGGAAGCGGATTTCGTGGTGGTCACGGAGCGCAGCCGCCTGGCCCTGCCTGAAACCAGGATCGGTTTTTTCCCGGACGTGGGGGCCACCGGCTGGCTCCACCAACGCTGCCCGCCGGGTTATCCCGAGTACCTGGCCCTCACCGGCTACGAGGTGCTGGGGGGCGAAGCGGTCCGCCTGGGGCTGGCCAGCCACCTGGCGCCGTCGGCGCGCCTGGCCCAATGCCAGGCGGAAATGAGGCAAATGGCCGAACGGCTGCCGGCCGATAAGGATGAGGCGCTAAGGCAATTAAAGAGAGGACTTGACGCCCTGGCCGAAAAGGATTTGCCCTCCCGGCCGGAACTGGACGCCTGGGTGGCGCAGCACTTCGCCGGCAAGGCCAGCCTGGGGGAGATCGTGGCCTCGCTTAAACAATGCAGTATGAAAATGGATGAGTGCCGGGAAGTCTTTCAACGCCTCTCCGAGCGCTCGCCCACGGCCCTGGCGGTCACCTTGAAACTGCTGCGGGCCAATAAGGGGCGGCCCTTGCCGGAAGTTTTTCAACGGGAGGCCCTGGCGGCCCACTTCATGATCCAGCACCCGGACTACCTGGAAGGCATCCGGGCCAGGATTATTGATAAGGATGATAAACCCTGCTGGCAGCCGGGGAGCATAGAGGAACTTGGCAATCTGGGAGTGGAATTTTAAGGGAAAATCGGGATTAGCCGGACCAGCAAGAGCGGCGAGCTTGGGTTGCATGATAACTGCATAGGAGGAAACATGTCTTATAAAACCATCCTTTTTGAGATCGACGGCCCGGTGGCCACCATCACCTGCAACCGTCCGGAGAAGTTGAACGCCTTGAACCAGCAGATGTTCGCCGACTTGGGAGCCGCGGTGGACCGGGTGGCGGCGGACCCCGCCATCCGCTGCCTGGTGCTCACCGGGGCCGGCCGGGCCTTTGTGGCCGGGGCCGACATCGAACAATTCACCCGGCTGGACCCGCTGGCCGCCCGGGAATTCGCCCAGGCCGGCTTTGACCTGGGCCTGAAACTGGAACACCTGGAGATCCCGGTGATCGCCGCGGTGAACGGCTACGCCCTGGGGGGCGGCTGCGAACTGGCCATGGCCTGCGATTTCATTTACGCCTCGGAGGAGGCCAAATTCGGCCAGCCGGAGATTACCCTGGGGATCATGCCCGGTTTCGGCGGCACGCAGCGCCTGGCCCGGCTGGTGGGCAAGGGTCTGGCCAAGGAGCTCTGTTTCACCGGAAGGATGATTGACGCGGCCGAAGCCAAGGCCATCGGCCTGGCGACCCGGGTGTTTCCGGCCGAGACCCTGATGGAGGGCTCCCTGAAGGTGGCCAGGTCCCTGGCGGAGAAGGGCCGGGTGGCCCTGCGGGGCATCAAACGGGCCATTGACCGGGGCTTCGACCTGGACCTGCACAGCGCCTGCGTCCTGGAGATGGACGCCTTCGCCCTTTGCTTTGCTTCGCCGGACGCCTTTGAAGGGGCCACGGCCTTTTTAGAGAAACGAAAGCCCAAATTTTTATAAGCAACAGAGAGAGTTCAAAGTTCAAGGTTCAAAGTTCAAAGTTGGGCTGGTGACGGCGTAACTTTGAACTTTGAACCTTGAAATATTCCGCAATTTCCGCTAAAATTAATAAGTTATGTCTAAACCTGATGAAACCTTCCAGATAACGCGTAAAGTTACCCGGGCCATCCGCATCGGCCCGGTGCAGGTCGGCGGCGGGGCTCCGGTGGTGGTGCAGTCTATGACCAACACCGACACCCGGGACGTGGCGGCCACTTTAGCCCAAATTCAACGGCTGGCCGCGGCCGGCTGCGAAGTGGCCCGGCTGGCGGTGCCGGACCAGAAGGCCGCGGCCGCGTTCGGAGAGATTAAAAAAGAGAGCCCATTGCCGCTGATCGCCGATATTCATTTCAACCACCGCCTGGCCCTGGCGGCCCTGTCCCAGGGGGCCGACGCCATCCGCATCAACCCCGGCAACCTGGGGGGGGAAAAGAAGACCCGCCAGGTGCTGGAGGCCTGCCGGGAGCGGGGCGTGTCCCTGCGCCTGGGGGTCAATGCCGGCTCCCTCGAGGCCGATCTCCTGGAGCAATATGGGGCGCCCACCGCAAAGGCCCTGGCGGCCAGCGCCCTGCGCTGGGTGCAAAAATTCGAGGACTGGGGCTTTTTCGATTTCAAGATCTCCCTGAAATCCTCCGATGTCCTGGTGACGGTGGCGGCTTACCGGGAACTCTCCAGCCGGACTGATTACCCCCTGCACCTGGGGGTGACCGAAGCCGGGGGCCTGATCGCCGGCACGGTTAAGTCCGCCCTGGGGATCGGGATGCTCCTGGCGGAAGGCATCGGCGACACCCTGCGGGTGTCGCTGACCCGGGACCCGGTGGAGGAAATCCGGGTGGCCTATGAGATCCTGCGGGCCTTGCATATCCGGGAGCGGGGGGTGGAACTCATTTCCTGCCCCACCTGCGGCCGCACCCGCATTGACCTCTTCGGCTTGGCCGAAGAGGCGGAGCGCCGCCTCTTGAACGTGAAATCCCCTCTCAAGGTGGCCATCATGGGCTGCGTGGTGAACGGCCCGGGAGAGGCCCGGGAGGCGGACGTGGGCATCGCCGGCGGCGCCCGGGTGGGGGTGCTGTTCAAGAAAGGTCAGCCGGTCCGTAAGGTCCCGGAAAAGGAGCTATTAAGCGCTTTGCTCTCGGAAGTGGCCGCCTTGACCGGCGAGCCGGTTGACTAGCCAGGGGATTCGTTGGCGCAACGTCCTTCGTAATTTGCGATGGATGCAACAAAACGTTTTAAAAAGTCCCCGGCTTTTTTGTACATTTCAGCCGCAGCCGGAAAGTATCGGGCAGGTAATACTTCGCAACAGCCCGGGGCCGCCGACGCGCCCAATAACCTCTCAGCCGGCGCCTTGATCCTTCTCCAAATCCCAGCACCTATTAAAATCAGGGACTTACCTCGGCAAAATCAGGGATTCCCCTAGGTTCTTTTTCTATTGAAGTAATAAAGTCATAGTTGCTGATTTATAGGGCTAGACCGTCTTGTTTCTGCATGGGCCGAAAATAAAGTCTAAGGCTCTAATTTTTTCTTGACAAAAATTTAAATAATAACTAAAGGTTGTTCAAAAGCACTAAATGGTATTGTTCTGCTTCACGAAACGGCATACCAGTTGGTTTAAGGACCTGGAGAGGGGGAAGGCGATGAAAAAAATCGGTTTGTTGTTGCTAATCCTGACCTTGGGGGTTTGGGGCTGCGTTACGGTGGATAATACCACCATAGTGGACGCCGACCAAAGCGGCTCGGCCAGCGGGCAATATCGGGATATCCGGCATGGTCAGCTATGCGATTTTAGCGTCTGGGGCGGGGGGGCCGGCGCGGCCGCGGCGAGCAGCGTGGGTGCAGCCGCATCTTCAACTTTGGGAGCGGTTTTTAATAATTCCGCGAGCAATCTGGACAGCGCCAGTTCCAGTGGCGCCGGCGGATTCTTAGGTCTGCGGGTCTCCCCGGCTCCGGCCCAAGGCGATCCGCTCCCCTTCGCCAGGTCCATTGCCATGATTAATTACGCCAAGAAGTTGAAGAAGGTGTCTTACGATGACTGCGGCCTGGTAAGCTTTGAATTTAACGATTCGGGGTCGGCGCGGCCCTCCTCCTTTGGGCGTCAGCCCATTAAATAGGACAGACGGCCATGCTGCGGATAATGGTCTGCCTGTTGGGATGCATGTGGCTGCTCTCAGGCTGTTCGCAGTTCTACTCCAAGGAAGAAATAGTCTATGGAGATGGCAAACTGCAAAAGTTTTCCTATGTCAATGAGAGCCAGGGAAGCAAGAAGTCGGAGGCCAACGACGCCAACTTCCTGAGCGCCATTGAGGTCCTCAAAAAGAACGATCCCGGGGCGCTGCCCGCCTTGAGCGATCTCCCCTCTCCGCCTCCGAGCATGATGGTGCAGCGGGGCAGAAAATATACCGGGGTCATTAAAAATAACACCAGGCATCAGGTTTCCGTGCCCTCCTTGAACAGCCAGGGAACCCTGACGATCCGGCCTTTTGGCTGGATAGAATACGTCTCCTGGAAGAAAGATTTTGAACTCACCGTTTACTCCGAAGGCCAGCCGTTCTACTGCCTGAGTATTTCGGCTGATCCGAGGAACTATCAATACATGTGCAAATGCTATGATTTTATTGCGGAGATCATGAAGCCCGAGCCGGTGGAGAAGCCCAAGCAGAAGCGCCGGGTGCGGAAGGGGGTGTCATCCGACGAAGAGGTTTAGGGGGCCTTCAGGCCATTGATTTTCGGGAATTGGCGGGGGAAGCCGGATGGAGCCGGCTTCCCCCGATTTTTTTAGGAGCCGACCGGGCGGTTGACGGGACGGCTGATGTTTTGGCGGATGTCCAGATAGACCTCGCAGTAACCGGGGAGGTCCCGGCTCAGGGCATAGAAGGCGTTGAGCATCAGGGCGGCCACGGTCAGGTTGGTGAAGAGGAGTTGGGGGACGCCGGCGGCCATGAGCTCCTCGCAGGAAAGCTCGGCGGGATGGCGGTCCTGGGGGTGGGCGATTTCCGGGTGGTAGCGGCTGAGGCTGGGGGTGAGGTCCCGGCCGTCCCGGCGCAGATAGACCTGGACGTTGCCGTCTTCGTAGTCGTTGCCCCCGGAGATCAGGGTGATCTGCCGCAGGGACGCGGCGTGTTCGTCCACCAGGCGGCGGGAGGCGTGGTTGTCCACCATCAGGAAGACGAGGTCGCCGTCCCCGACCAGGTGGGGGAGGTTGGCGGCGGTGACGTATTCCGGGACGGCCCTTAGGGCGAGGGCTTCAAATTCGGCGGCCAGTTCCCGGGCCTTGACTTCCGCCTTGTTGCCCAGGCGGGCGAAGGCCTGGCGGGCGGCGTTGGCGCGCTCGAACTGATCGCCGTCAATGAGGGTGAGGCGGGCCGGCTCGCCGGAATATTGCAGGTAGCGGCAGAGAAACGGCAGCAGGGCGCAGCCGATGCCGCCGATGCCGATGGCTTTGATTTCCA
>CAZOCQ010000213.1:0-5374 GCA_964578335.1 uncultured Desulfobacca sp. | reverse complement strand
CATGAAAAAGATCCCGTTGATCAAGCCTTACATGGACCAGCAGATCAAGGATAGGGTCTGCCAGGTCTTGGACAGCGGCTACCTGACCGAAGGGCCGGTGACCAAAGAATTTGAAGAGGCGGTTCGGAATTACCTGGGCTGCGCCTGCGCCCTGGCGGTGACCTCCTGCACCACCGGCCTGGAGCTGGCCCTGCGGGCCTTGGGGATCGGCCCCGGCGACGAAGTCATCGTGCCGGACTACACCTATCCGGCCACCGCCGACGTGGCGGCCGTCGTGGGGGCCGACATCGTCCTGGTGGACATTGACCGGGAGACCATGCTCATTGACTACGAAGCTTTGGAGGCCGCCGTCACCCCCCGGACTCGGGCGGTGCTCCCGGTTTCCCTGTTCGGCAATCCCCTGGATTACGACCGCCTCCTCCACCTGAAAGCAAAATACGGTTTCTATCTGGTGGAGGACGCCGCCTGCGCCCTGGGGGCCGAGTTCCGGGGCGTCAAGGTGGGCAGCCAGGCGGATATTTCGGTCTTCAGCTTCCATCCCCGCAAATTCATCACCACCGGAGAAGGCGGCCTCGTCACCACCAATAATCCCGGCTGGCGCGACTGGATGGACTCCTACAAGCATTTCGGCATGGGCGCGGCGGAGACCCGCCTGACCACCAATTTCGTGCGCATCGGCACCAACTACAAGCTGAGCAACATCCTGGCCGCGGTGGGTCTGGGGCAGATGGCCCGGATCGGGGAACTTCTCTCCCGGCGGCTGGAACTGGCGGAAAATTACCGGGCCCTGCTTAAGGATCACCCCCAGGTCGGTTTGCCCCGCACCACCCCTCACGGCCGGCATTCCTACCAAACTTTTTGCGTTTTTATCGAGCGCCGGGATGAAGTGATGGCGGAACTGCGGCAAGCGGGCATCGAGGTGCAGATCGGCAGCTACGCCTTGCAGATGCACGCCCCCTTCGCCCCCGGGCCGCATTGCCGGGCGGCAGGAGACCTCTTAAACAGCCGCTATGCCTTTGAGCACTGCCTGGCGCTGCCCCTGTATCACGACCTGCAGCCGGAAGACCAGCAACTGGTGGTCCGGGAACTGACCCGGCGGTTATAGCTCATGTGCGGACTGACCGGCATTGTTAACCTCAAAGGCGCACCGGCGGCCCCGGACGTATTGCAGCGCATGACCGACGCCCTGGCCCATCGCGGCCCGGACGGCGAAGGGATTTACACCGACGGCGGCCTCGGCCTGGGGCATCGCCGCCTGGCCATCCTCGACCTGTCGCCCGCCGGGGTCCAGCCCATGCTCACCCCGGACGGCCGCTACGCCATCAGCTATAACGGGGAGGTCTATAATTTCCGGGAGTTGCGGGCCGAACTGGAGGGCCTGGGACACGCCTTCCACTCTCAGACCGACACCGAGGTGGTGCTGCGGGCCTATATGCAATGGGGGCCGGACTGCCTCGCCCGCTTCAACGGCATGTTCGCCTTCGCTCTCTGGGACCAGGCCCGGCAGGAGCTCTTCCTGGCCCGGGACCGCTACGGCGTCAAGCCCCTGTATTACCTGTTTCAGGGCCAGACCCTGCTCTTCGCCTCCGAACAGAAGGCGATTCTCACCCATCCGGCGGTGGGCCGCGACCTGGACCTGGAAGCCCTGCTGGAATATTTCACCTTTCAGAACATCTTCACCGACAAGACCCTGATCAAGGGCATTAAGCTCTTTCCCGCCGGTTGCTGGGCCCGGCTGGCCTTGGGTCAAACCGCGGCGAACCTGAACTTCTGCCGCTACTGGGATTTCTCCTTCTCCGAACCGGAGCGCCCGGCCTCCGAGGCGGAGTATCTGGAAGAGTTGGACCGGCTCTTCCGGCAGGCGGTGCAGCGCCAGTTGGTGAGCGACGTGGACGTGGGCTCCTACCTCAGCGGCGGCATGGACTCCGGCTCCATCACCGCAGTGGCCGCCACCCAGCTGCCCTACATCAAGACCTTCACCTGCGGCTTCGACCTCCATTCGGCCTCGGGCCTGGAATTGGCCTGGGATGAACGGGAAAAGGCGGAGTACCTGTCTTATCTCTTCAAGACCGAGCATTATGAGATGGTCCTGAAGGCCGGGGACATGGAGCGCATCCTGCCCCGGCTGGCCTGGCACCTGGAGGAGCCCCGCATCGGCCAGAGCTATCCCAACTTTTTCATCGCCCAACTGGCCTCCAAGTTCGTCAAGGTGGTGCTCTCCGGGGCCGGGGGCGACGAGCTCTTCGCCGGCTATCCCTGGCGCTATTACCGGGCGGTGGTGAATGACGACTTTGAGCATTACATTGATAAATATTATCTCTTCTGGCAGCGCCTGATCCCCAACACCAAGATTCAGCAGGTTTTCCGGCCGGTCTGGGAGCAGGTGAAACACGTTTGGACCAGGGATATCTTCCGGGATGTCTTTAATGAACGAGACCACCGACTGAGCCGGCCCGAGGACTATATCAACCATTCCCTCTCTTTTGAGGCCAAGACCTTTCTCCACGGCCTGCTGGTGGTGGAAGACAAGCTGAGCATGGCCCACAGCCTGGAAACCAGGGTGCCTTTTTTAGACAACGACCTGGTGGACTTCGCCCGGCAGGTGCCGGTCTCCTTGAAGCTCAAGAATCTCACCGAAGTGGTGCGCCTCAACGAAAACGAGCCCGGCTTGAAGACCTCCAAATATTTCCAGAAGACCCGGGACGGCAAGCTCCTGTTGCGCCGGGTGATGGAGCGCTATATCCCCAAGGAGATCACCGAAGCGGAAAAGCAGGGCTTCAGCGCGCCGGACGGCTCCTGGTTCAAGGGCGAGAGCATTGATTACGTGCGGCGCACCATCTTTAACGACAATTGTCCGATTTATCAATTTATGGACCGCTCCAGCGTCCAGGAAATGGTGGCGGAGCACCTGGAGGGCAGGCAGAACCGGCGACTCTTCATCTGGTCGCTGCTGAATTTTGACTGGTGGCTGAAGAAATATCTTTATAGTTAAGCGGAGAATGATGTCTAGAAATTTGAGGTCATGTAATAGGCATTGAAATAACGAGGCCCAAGAAAATGAAGATGGTTTTTATCGGGGCCAGCGGTTTTGGCTTGCGCTGTTTAAAAAAGGTATTAACCCTGCCTTGCTGTCAGGTGACTGGTATTGTCACCAATCCGGCCAATTTCGTCATATCCTATCGGCCCGAAGGCGTCATCAATGTTCTGCATGTCGATTTCCGGCCCTTCGCCGAAGAACATGGGATACCGGTGCACGTTATGCTGGGCGGGATGAATTCCCCGGAATTGGCGGAAACCATCAAGGAGTGGGCCCCGGATTTTATCCTGGTGGTGGGCTGGTATCATATGATTCCCAAGGTGATCCGCGCCCTGGCCCCCACTGCCGGGCTCCATGCCTCCTTGCTCCCGGATTATAGCGGCGGAGCCCCCCTGGTTTGGGCCATCATTAATGGGGAAGAAAAAGCCGGCATAAGCTTTTTCATGATGGCGGAGGGAGTCGATAACGGTGATCTCATCGGGCAGAAAGCCGTCCCCATCCGGCTCAATGATAATATTAGAACCCTCTATGCCCAAATTGAGCAGGCCGGGCTGGAGCTATTGGCGGAGAACTTGCCGAAAATCGCCCAGAATCAGTGCCAACCGACTCCCCAAGATGAAAGGAAAAGACGGATCATGCCCCAAAGAAGACCGGAAGACGGTTTGATCGATTGGCAATGGTCGGCTTGGCAGCTCTATAATTTTATCCGGGCCCAGACCAGGCCCTATCCAGGAGCATTCGCCTTTTTTAAGGGGCATAAGGTCACCATCTGGGAAGCCAAACTATTCGATTACCTGCCTCCCGATTATTCCCAGCGGCCGGCCAAGGCCGGAGCAATCCTGGGTATGGTGAACCAAGGACCGTTGCAGGGGATTTTGGTGGCCACCGGAAACGGAGATCATCCATTGCTCATTACCAGTGTTAGTCTGGAAAACGGCGCAACGGTATCAGGACTCGAGGGCGCCGCATTGATGAATCTGAAACCTGGTGAAGTATTTGCTTCTTCAAAGTAAAAAATGAAAATCGGCTTTATCGGTAATATGGCCAACAATATGTATCATACTGCCGGGGGGTTTCGCACCCTGGGGTATGAAGCTTATTATTACCATATTCCGTCAGATTTCATGTTTTCTCAGCCCTTTTGGGAGGATTTGGACCTCTTTGTTCCTTATGAGCGTCTGCATGACCCGGCCGCGGTGCTGAGACTGCATCAAGACTGGCTCAAGCCCAAATGGGTCACAGAAAAGCCGAACTCCGCGAACTACAGCCGGTCTGCCCGATTTCTGGCCGCGGTTCCCTGGCTCTCCTGGCAGCATCTGGTCAATAATGGGGCTTTACGCGAATTGGCCGGTAACCTTTATCCTTTTTTTAAAAAAGAACTTCAGAGCTGCGATTGGGTCATGGCCTGTGGCATTACCGGCCTGCTGGCCTGCGCCCAGGCCGGGGCGCCCTATGTCTTCTGGCCGCACGGCCAGGATCTGCGGGATGCCGCCGGGCAGCGGGAGTCGATCCATTACCTGCCCAACATCAAGATTTTGCGCCGGGCCATCAATGGTGCCTTGATCTGCGGCTCTCACGGCGGGGAGATGAACCGCCTTTTTCGGGAAATTTGTAATGGGAACAGGGTGACCTCCATTCCCTTTATGATTAATTCCGAGACCTACCGGCCGGGGCCGCGGGAGTGGAACTTTCCCTTCCTGCCTGAAGAAATCAACGCCATCCTGCAACAGCGGAACCGGTTGGTGCTGTTCATGCCGGCCCGCCTGTCGGACCGCTGGAAAGGAACCGACCGGTTCATGGCGGCCTATCTGGAAACCGTCCGCCGGTTCCCCGGCCAGCTGTTTCTGATCACCTCCGGTTGGGGGCCGGATTACGCCAAGTACCGGGAACTGCTCCGGACCGATGAAACGGCCCGCCGCTCCATTTATTGCCTCTCGGGGGCCTTGTCCAAGGGCTATCTGCGGCGTCTCCTCAACTCCGTGGACGTGGTGGCGGATCAATTTAACCTGGGCTGGTACGGCACCTCTTTCGTGGAAGCCGCCTCCCTGAGTAAAATGGTCCTGATTCACCTGGACCGGGAGAGCTGGCGGGAACACGTGGCCGGGCTGGATTTTCCGCCGGTGCGGGAGTGCGAGACCCAGGAACAGTTGATTTCAGTTTTGGAGGACCTGGCCCAGGGAAATATTGACCACCGGGAAGAAGGCCGCCGCATGTTGGAGTGGGCCCGGCATAACCACGGCATGCACCGCTGGGCGCCGCATCTGGCCGGGCTGGTGCAGGAGGCCCTGACCGCCAACAAAACGCCGAAAACCGAAAACCGAAAACCGAAAACCGTAT
>CAZOCQ010000212.1:0-5458 GCA_964578335.1 uncultured Desulfobacca sp. | reverse complement strand
TTGGCGATGCTCACCACCAGGCGCAGGTTGGCCTTGATCATCTGGTCCCGGGCCTCGTTGACTTCGGACTCGGTCAGGCGGATGGCCTTGGCCAGGTCCTCCACTTCGGTGGCCTCGGGATGATGCTTCCGCATCTGGATCAGCTTCTGATTGATGACCTTGAAGAGCTTCTCTTTGCCCTGGGCGCTCTTATCCGGGGTCTTGAACCATTCGTTGATCTTCTTTTTGAGATAGCGCATCTCCTCCAGTTCGGATTCGGCCTGGGACACCAGGTTGAGGATATATTCCTGGCCTTCTTTGATGATGCGGCCCAGATGGCGTTCCTCTTCCGGGGAGAGGATGGAATAGCGCAGCATTTCCCGGAAATAAGCGGCCACCAGACCTTCGTGTTCCGGGATTTCCTCGACCTCCACGTCCTCCAACTCCTCCTCCAGGCCCTCTTCCGGAATACTCCCGTATCCGGACGCGTCCAGCTGGTCGGTGACTTCCAGCTCTTCGTCGGCCGGCAGGTTGTACGGGCTCCGGAAATCCAAGGATTCGTTGTCGTCCCCGGGAACCAGGAGGAATTGATCGTAAGCGACCAACTGATCGTTGCCGCCTCCCAGATCGAGGAATTTTTTCAGATATTCTTTTTCCATGGGGGTCATGTTCCTATGGCTAGCTGCCAATCATGGAGATTAAAATAGATATTTTACTCCCTATTAGATTTAAGTCAAGAAAAAATGTTAACTCATTTTTCCTTAAAAACCGTTTGGGCAAGGGCATCCTGTTAGTTTTTCCAATGTATTTAAGATAATTACCCCTCCATCAAAGTCAAGCCCTCTCCTGAGTCAATATGCACATGATTTTTTCCACGAAGCCGCCCTTGACCCGGCCCGGCGTCGGGCGGTATGATGGACCGGGGACGGGACACCGGGAAAAATGGGTTCCGGTCTTTGTGCTCCGTCTCCGGTCATCTTTCCCAGGCGAGGTTCGACTTGGCCCACCAATTCATTGACCAACTGCAAGAAGGCGTCCCGGTGCAGCAATTCTTCCTGGTGCGCCAGGCGGAGAGCCGCACCGATAAGACCGGCAAACCCTACCTCTCTCTGGTGCTGGGCGACAAGAGCGGCGCCATCGTGGCCCGGGTCTGGAGCGACATTCTCAAGAAATGCCCGGGCCCTTTTGCGGCGGGAGACTTCGTCGGGGTCAAGGGCCAGGTGGACTCCTACAAACAAGAACTCCAGCTTAACGTCAAGTACCTGGAAACCACCGAAAGCATCGGGGCCCGGGGAGGAGACCTGAGCGCCTTTGATCCCGAACTGCTCCTGCAGGCCACCCCTTACGACCGGGAACAGCTCTGGCTGGAGTTGCGCCACCTGGTGGAGGCCCACATCCGGCCGCCCCTGGGGGAGCTGGTGCGGCGTCTGCTGGAGCGCTACCGGGAGGAGCTCATGGTCTGCCCCGCCGCCCGGGTCTATCATCATCCCTACCTGGGAGGGCTGCTGGAGCACACCTGGTTTGTGGCCCGCCATATTTTGGCCTCCCTGGCGGTTTATCCCGACCTCAACCCCGACCTGGCCCTGGCCGGGGCCATCCTGCACGACCTGGGCAAGGTCAAGGAAATCGCCAATCCCGCGGCCCCGGAGCTCACCGTGCCCGGCCAACTCCTGGGCCACATCGTCCTGGGCTGGGAAATGGTGCGGGAGGAGGCCCGGGCCATGGAATTTCCCGACCCCACCCTGCTCATTCAATTAGAACACATTATCCTGGCCCATCACGGCGCAGTGGAATTCGGCTCCCCCATTTTGCCCAAGACCCGGGAGGCCCTGCTGGTCAATGTCCTGGACGACCTGGACGCCAAGCTCAAGATGATGTCCAGCCACCTGGAAGGAGACTCCGGGGAGGGGGAGTTCACCAGCTTCCACCGGGTGCTGCAACGGGGGCTGTATAAAGGGGGAGACCGGGAAGGAGGCAAAAATTCAGAAAAATAACTAAAGATTTCCATAGGCTGGATTGACAAATTTGTGAGCCGTTCTTATCTAGAATTATAAATCTCGGCGGGGTCGCGGCGAGGCGGCAGCTACGGCTAGGCCCAGCGCAAGTTAACCAGGAGGGCATTATGTTCAAGAAGATTTTGGTTCCTCTGGACGGCTCGGAAATTGCGGCGAAAATTCTCCCCAAGGTGACGGAACTGGCCAAACTTTGCAAGGCCAAGGTAACTCTCTTTCACGCGTGCTACAGCGGCGTCGGCGCCTTCGCAGGCGAGGGCACCCCGGGAACCATTAAGGCGGCGGAGGCCCAGGAACAAAAGTTTTGCGCCACCTTCCTGGCCAAGGCCGGGAAAGACCTCCAGGACCAGGGATTGGAAGTCAATTGGGCCTGTGAAGACGGAGTGCCGGCGCAAGCCATCATCGCCTACGCCCAGGATAACGGCTACGACCTCATCGCCCTGGGCACCCACGGGGCCGGGGAAGTGGCCTGGTACATGGGCGGCGTCGCCGACCGGGTGGCCAGCCACGCCACCGTCCCGGTGCTGTTGTTCCGGACCCTGGAATTCAAACCGCCCCTCATGAAGGAAGTCTATTCGACGGTGCCGGGCGTCGGATAATCCGGTCGGGTTTATCCTGAAAAAAATTGCGGGACCAAGGGGCAACGCTGCCCCGGTGGTCCCGTTTATTTTGAGTTTTGTGCGGTTGGGGGTCTTTAGCGAAAAACCACCACGTCCGTCAGCTCGCTCTGACGGCCCGCGGTGGCCAGGCGGGTGGCGCAGCCTTCACAAATAAACTTGGTCTTGCCGTTGTTCCACTTGATGATGGGCTTGGTCTTAAACATATCCAGGATCTTACTGGGGACCCCCGGACCCATCAGGTCGCAGGACACTTCAATCACGCGCCAACCCACGATCTCCATGAACATGGGGACATTGGTGTAAACCGATAATTTTTCCACTTTGGTGATTTGCAAGGGCAGCTTGATCTCTTTCTGACAAACGTTGCATTGAAAAATCACTTCCTCGCCCCAAAAGATGTTGTAATAGCCGTCCTTGGGCAGCTCCCGTCCTTGAAACCACCTGACTGCCTTATCCATGGTAGGGGCGAAGTGCAGCTTGGGAGGATTTTCGTTCAGCAGGTAGAATCGGCCGAACTGGAGATCCTTGGGTTTGGTGGCGGCTTGAAATAATTCTTCGGCATACATTTCCTGGCCGTGTTTTCTGACCCGGACCTGGTATCTGGTCAGGTCCGTGGACAGGCGGTTCTCCACTACCTCGAATTGGGGCTCCGGCTCGGCCCCGCCTCCGAAAATCTTCTTAAAAAAACTCATCTTGCCTACCTCGCGCCCGGCCTCAGCCCTGGAGCGCCAAAACGGGTTATCGGCTAACTAGTTGTAATTATATACCTATAATGGTTGAAAATGCAAGAATGTAATGAATATTAAACATTCCGATTATTCAACCCCAACCTCCTTTCTTGGGGATTCCCACCCTTTGGCCAACAGCATTATCTGGTGGAATAGGCATAAATGTCAAGTATCAATAATATTTTCTCTTCCAGCCTAGAGGAGGAGACCCTTCCGGCTCTCCCCTAGGGGGCCCTGGCCTTAGCCTTCCCGAGCCAGGTTCAGGGCCCCGCCCACCGCCACCAGGCGGCGCTGCCGGGGCGAGAGGTCCACCCGCACCCGGATTTCCCGGTCCCCCAGCTTCAGCGGCAGGGCCTCGACGCCGTCCAGCAGGAGTTGTCGAACGTTGGGCAGCTCCAGGGTCTGTCCCTGGGTTATAAGATCATAGTCCGCCGGGTCCTCAAAGGTCAGGGGCAGGATGCCGAAATTAATCAGGTTGGCCAGGTGGATGCGGGCGAAGCTCTTCACCAGCTTGACCCGCACTCCCAGATAGCGGGGGGCCAGGGCGGCGTGCTCCCGGGAAGAACCCTGGCCGTAATTCTCGCCCCCCACTATGGCCCCTTCGCCGCGGCCCTCCACCCGCCGGGGAAATTCCGGGTCCAGGCGGGTGAAGGCAAACTGGCTGATGGCCGGCAGGTTGCTGCGCAAAGGCAGGATCTGGCTGCCGGCCGGCAGGATGTCGTCGGTGGTGACGTTGTCCCCGGTCTTGAGCCAGACCTCGCCTCGCCAGGTTTCCGGCAGCGGGGAAAGCTGGGGGAAGGGTACGATGTTGGGGCCGCGCACCACTTCCACCGGGGCGCCGGGTGGAGGCGGCGGCTCGATGTTGCGCCCGTCCACCAGGTAGTAGCGGGGATTCGCCACCTTGGGGGCCTCCCCCAGGCCGCGAGGGTCGCGCAACTCGCCGAAAAGGGCGGCGGCCACCGCAGTTTCGGGGCTGGCCAGATAGACCTTATCGTCCTTGGTGCCGCTGCGCCCGGGGAAGTTCCGGGGGAAGGTGCGCACTGAGATGGCGTTGGTGGGCGGGGCCTGGCCCATGCCGATGCAGCCCCAGCAACCCGGCGGCATCACCCGGGCCCCGGCCTCCAGTAATGGCAGCAGCCCCCCGGCCAGGGCCAGGTTTTCCAGGACCTGGCGGGAGCCGGGATTGATCTCCAGGCTTACCCGGGGATGGACCCGGCGGCCCTTGAGGGCCTGGGCCACCACCAGCAGGTCCCGGAAGGAGGAGTTGGCGCAGGAGCCGATGAGCACCTGCTCCACCGGGGCGCCTTCCACTTCTTTGACCGGCGCGACGTTGTCTGGAGAACTGGGCCGGGCGATCAGGGGTTCCAGTTGGTCCAGGTTGATCTCCTGGATTTCGGCATAGCGGGGCCGGCCCTGGGCCTGTAGGGGCCGGAAATCCGCCTCCCGCCCCTGCAGCGCCATGAAGCGCCGGGTCTGGGCGTCGGCCGGGAAGATGGAGGTGGTGGCCCCCAGCTCCGCTCCCATGTTGGTGATGGCGGCCCGCTCCGGCACGCTGATATTGCGCAGGGCCGGGCCGAAAAACTCCAGGATCTTGCCCCGGCCGCCCTTGACCGTCAAGCGCCGCAGCAGTTCCAGGATGACGTCCTTGGCCGAGACCCAGGCCGGAAAGCGGCCCTTCAGCCGCACTCCGATGATTTCGGGCACCACCAGGTAAAAGGGCTGCCCCGCCAAAGCCAGGGCCACGTCCAGGCCCCCGGCCCCGAAGGCCAGCATGCCGGCGCCCCCGGCGGTGGGGGTGTGGCTGTCGGAGCCCAACATGGTCTTGCCCGGTACGCTGAAGCGCTCCAGGTGGACCTGGTGGGAGATGCCGTTGCCCGGCGGCGAAAAATAGAGGCCGTATTTGGCCGCCATGGTCCGCAGGAAGCGGTGGTCGTCGGCGTTGCGGAAATCCGTCTGCAACAGGTTGTGATCCACGTAGCTCACCGCCACTTCGGGCCGGGCCCGCTCCACCCCCATGGCCTCGAACTCCAGGTAGGCCAGGGTGCCGGTGGCGTCCTGGGTCAAGGTATGGTCAATCTTCAGGGCCACCTCACTGCCGGGAACTAGCTCCCCGGACACC
>CAZOCQ010000211.1:0-5472 GCA_964578335.1 uncultured Desulfobacca sp. | reverse complement strand
TCACCGCCCTGGCGCACCTGCTGGACCTGGGGGAAGCGCCGGCCAAGATCCTGGTGATGCTGGCCCGGCAGTTGCGCCTGCTGATCCTCGTAAAAGAAGGCTCGGGCGCTCAGAGCCAGGTTCCCCAGTGGAACGTGGGGAAATTGACCCAGCAGGCCGCCCGCTTTTCCGAGGCGTCCCTGCGCGCCCACCTGTTCCTGCTGCACCATATTGATCTGCAACTTAAGACCAGCACCGGAAACCCCCGGCTGTGGCTGGAGTGGGCCCTCCTGAAGATGGGACCGGGATAAAAAGATTTACCACAGAAACACAGAGAACACAGAGAGGCACAGAGAAAAATTCTCTGTGCCCTCTGTGTCTCTGTGGTGAGTATTTATTTACGCGCCTTGCAGGGCCTTAACTTGCCGGGTGAGGCGGGAGATCTTCCGGGCGGCGGTGCGCCAGTGGAGGGTGCCTTTGCCGGCCACCTTGGCGATGGCGGGCACGGCCTTTTGCAGGGCGGTCTCCGCGGTTTCCACGTTTTTCGCACTCAAGGCGGCCCGGACCTCGCGCACCGCGTGCTTCACCCGGGTTTTGCGGCTCTGGTTGCGCAGCCGCCGTTTTTCATTCTGTCTGGCCCGCTTCAAAGCGGAAATATGTCTGGCCAATGTCGTCCTCCGTAATTTGCATCCTTTAATATCTTATGTAGATTCGTTTTTGTCAAGATTAGGGCCGGCCGGTTGCTGTCCGAAAAAGGCCTGAAAATACCAGACCCCGGAGACCAGGGTGATGATGAGGGCCGGCCAGAGCAGCGCCAGGCCCACCTGGTGAAAGTTAAAAGACCCATAAGGGTAATGCAGAATCAAGGCGGTCAGGGCCGCCATCTGCAGGATGGTCTTGGCCTTGCCCCAGCGGTCCGGGGCCAGGATGATGCCTTCCGCCGCGGCCAGGCCCCGCAAGCCGGTCACCGCCAGTTCCCGGCCGATGATGAGAAAGGCCATCCAGGCGGGCACCCGGCCCAGGGGGATGAGCATGATGAGGGCCACCGAGACCAGCAGCTTGTCCGCCAGGGGGTCCAAAAATTTGCCGACCCGGCTCACTACCTGGTAGCGCCGGGCCAGAAAGCCGTCCAGGAAATCGGTGGCCCCGGCCAACAGAAAACAGAGCCCGCCCAGAAAGCTGGCCAGGCGTCCCGGAAAGAACAGCAGCACCATGACCACCGGGACCGCGGCGATGCGCAGCCCGGTGAGCATGTTGGGGGTGTTCCAGAGGTTGAATTCTCCCTGTTTCATCACGCCAAGCAGTGTAAAAGGCCCAAAGCAAGCGGGCGCACCCGGTTGGCGCCCTCAAATCAGGGCGGTCACCCAAGTCCAGCCTTACTTGCGGGCCTTCTCCCAATCCTCCAGGAACTTTTTCAGCCCCACGTCCGTCAGGGGATGCTTCATGAGTTGCAGCATCACCCCGTATGGGATGGTGGCGATGTCGGCTCCCACCATGGCGCTCTCCAGGACGTGCAGGGGATGGCGCACCGAGGCCACGATGATCTCGGTGTCGAAGCCGTAATTTTCGAAGATGGCGACGATCTGCTCCACGATCTCCATGCCCCGGTGGTTAATGTCGTCCAGGCGGCCGATGAAGGGGCTGACGTAGGCGGCGCCCGCCTTGGCGGCCAGCATGGCCTGCAGCGGCTGGAAGATCAGAGTGACATTGACCTTGACGCCCTCGGCCGCCAGGATGCGGGTGGCTTTGAGGCCGTCCGGGGTCATGGGAATCTTCACCGCCACCCATTCGTGGATCTTAGCCAGGTCCCGGGCTTCGGCCACCATGGCGTCGGTCTGGGTGGCCACCACTTCGGCGCTCACCGGACCCTGGACCAACTCGCAAATGGTGCGGATGTGTGTTTTAAAGGCCTCGGGTTCGCAAATGCCCATTTTGGCGCAGAGGCTGGGGTTGGTGGTGACGCCGTCCACCAGGCCCAAGGCGTGGGCCTCGCGAATCTCATCCAGGTTGGCAGTGTCGATAAAAAATTTCATAATGACCTCTCACTATATCATAAGTCAATTTCTACCACCACGCAGGAAACGCTTTAAACAGCCTTCAGAACAGAAAAAATATGCCTTCCCGTCTCTTTCCGCCTTCAGGGCCTCCTTGCGGGGGATGAAGGTCCGGCACACCGGGTCCTGCACCAGGACGTCCGGCTCCTCCTTTTTTGCCACCGGCCGGGGCGCCTCGGGCCACAGGCCCAGGGATTTGGCCACCTTTTTGACCACCAGGTAAATCAGGTAGCCCAGGATTAAACCGATTATCAGGCGAGACATTATTCCGGTTCCTCGGATGAGATAATTTTTAGCGCCTCCCGGTCGGCCGGGTCCAACGCCGCCAGGAGTTGGGCGGCGCTTTGGCGGAGCACCGGGTGCCAGGCCTCCGGGGCGATTTCGGCCAGGGGCGCCAGGACAAAGGCCCGCCGGTGCATCTCCGGGTGGGGCAGGGTCAGGTCCGGGGTGCGGCTGACCTCATCGGCGTACAGCAGCAGGTCCAGATCAATGACCCGGGGTCCCCAGCGCTCGCCCCGGACCCGGCCCAGGGCGTCCTCCAGACGTTGCAGGCTCCGCAACAATTCCTCCGCGGTCAGCCGGGTGCGCACCTGTGCTACGGCGTTGACGTACCAGGGCTGGTCCGGCGGCCCCAGGGGCGGGTTTAAATAAAAAGAGGAGACCCGCAGCACCTCCACTTCCTCCAGATCGGCCAGCCCGGCCAGGGCCCGGCGCAACTGGGCCGCCGGTTGGTCCAGGTTGGACCCCAGGCCGATGTAGGCGATGACCGGCTTCAGCTCGGTGATGGCAGGGGGTCCCAGGGGCATGTGATCAGAAATTCCTTCTTCTGGTTGTATTTTAATGGCCAGTAGTTCAAAGTTCAAAGTTAAAGGTTCAAAGTTGAAACCTTTCTCGTTCTCAAATTGACTTTGGGAACGGGTGGAAAAACTTTGAACTTTGAACCTTGAACTCTAGTTTACCGGCTGCGCCTTCTTTAAAGAACCCACAATCGGCCGCAAAGCTATGGCAATTTTCTGCGCCACCAGCTTTGAGCCCGCCGGGGTGTAATGGGCCACGTCGGACATATATTGATTTTCCGGGGGAATTTCCCTCGCCAAATCAATTACCAAAACCTGGTTTTTGGCTCCCACTTCCCGGATGACCTCATTGAAGCGGTCGAAGGCCCCCTTGAACTCCTGGTACTTAATCCCCTGCTGCTCCTCCACCTTTTTCATCATCCGGGCGATCAAGGCGTCCGGCCGGTCCTTGAGCCGGCTGGGCATGGTCATCAGGACCGGGGTGATCCCCCGGGCCCGGCAGATATTGATGAAGGTCTGGAGGTTCAGGGCGAATTCCGGGGCCAGCTGCTCCGGCTGGACCTCGATCTTTTTGCCCCGCACCCCCTTGAATTCATCTTTCTGTTTAAATTTGCCCTCCACGTGCACCAGCCGGTGAATTTCGCTGTAGATATTAGGAATCAACAGATCCCGGGCCAGCCGGAAGGTCTCCTCCAGGTTCTTGCCCACCGTCTTCCAGGAGGGTCTTTTCTCCACCAGGGGCCCCCGGGTCGGGTGCTGGTTCCAATAAGTCTTTTCATAGAGCAGCACGGTCAGGTCGTTGATATTGTGCATCATGACCACGATATCGGGCTTGAGGGGCAGCACCTTGTTCATTAAGACATTGAGGGAGTGCAGCGAATCGTTGCCGCTCTGGGCGGCGTTATAGGAATTTACCTTGAGCCCGGTCTTTTCCCCCAGCAGGCGCCCGGCCAGATAGGGGAAGCGGTTATCCTCGTCGTCATAGATGCACTCGGTGGTGGAGCCGCCGAGAAAGGCCAGCGCCAGGTCCGGGCGCTCGTGCACCTTGGAGGGCCTGATGAAGCCGTCCTCATCCACCCGAACGATGAACTCCCGCCGGACCAGGGTGTCCGACACGGTCAGGGCCTCTTTGGGCGGCAGCAGCACGTCGGCGTAGCCGGGGGTGAATTCCCGCAATTTGATATAGCGCTTCACCTTGGCCGTGTGCCGCAGGTTGCCGACCTTCCGGGCCAGGAGCTTTTCCGCGGCATAGGTGAGGCCGCCGACCACCAGGAAGACCAGCAGGAAGAGCACCGTTTTGGGATGACGCTCGAACCAGGTTTTCCGGGATAGATCGCTGCTCATGGCCGGGGATAAACGCCTGCAATTGCCTGTGGGATCAAAGTCGTAGGGGCGGGGTTACCCCGCCCCTACAGAGCCGGCGAGGACCGGCGCCATTGATATTGTCTTTACCCTAGTTTTTGCAACCGCGCCAGGGCCTCTTTGATCCGCTCTTTAGGCACGGTCAGGGCCAGGCGCACGTAGCCTTCGCCGGGCGCGCCCAGGCCGACGCCGGGAATGGTGACGATGCCGGCCTGCTCCAACAGATGGGTAGTAAAGCTCATGGAGGTGAAACCCTGGGGCGCCGGCAGCCAGACGTAAAAGGTGGCCCGGGGCGGAATGACGTCATAGCCCAGCTTTTGCAAACCGCCCACCAAAACGTCCCGGCGCTCCTGCAAAATGGCGCAATTCTCCCGGACACAGCTCTGGTCCGACTCCAGGGCGGCGATGCCCGCCAGTTGGATGGCGTCGAAGGCCCCGGAGTCAATGTTGCTCTTGATCTTGCCCAGGGCCGCCAGCACTTGGGCATTGCCCACCGCCATGCCCAGGCGCCAGCCGGTCATGTTGTAGGTCTTGGAGAGGGAATGGAACTCGATGCCGATCTCCTTGGCGCCCGGCACTTCCAGAAAACTGGGAGGCCGATAGCCGTCGTAGGCCAGTTCGGTGTAGGCCGCGTCATGCACCGCGATGATCTGGTGCTCCCGGCAGAAATCCACCACCTGGGCGAAAAAATCCTTGTCAGCCACCGCCGCGGTGGGGTTGTTGGGGTAATTAAAAAAGAAGGCCTTGGCGTCCCGGGCCGTCAGGGGATCAATGTCGGGCAAATCCGGCAAAAAGGCGTTTTCCCGCAGCAGGGGGACAAAATGGCAGAAACCGCCGGCGAACAGGGTGCCCATCTGGTAAACGGGATATCCCGGACTGGTCATCAGGTTGATGTCTTCGGGATCGTTGATCCCCAGGGGCAGGTGGGCGATGCCCTCCTTGGAGCCGATGAGGGTGAGGACCTCGCTCTCCGGGTCCAACTCCACCCCAAAGCGCCGCTGATACCAGCGGGCCGCCGCCTCCCGGAAGAGGTTCATGCCGGAGTAGGCCGGGTAGCGGTGGGTGCCGGGGTCCTGCACCGCGGCCATCATCTTTTCCACGATGAAGCGGGGCGTGGGCAAATCGGGGTCGCCCACGCCCAGGTCAATGATGTCCACGCCTTTGGCCCTGACTTCGGCCTTCTTGTCGTCAATGGCCTTGAAGAGATAAGGCGGGATCAGGCCCAGCCGCGCCGCGGGTTTGAAAAAATCTGCCATTTATTCTACCTTTCCTTAAGTGCA
>CAZOCQ010000210.1:0-5475 GCA_964578335.1 uncultured Desulfobacca sp. | reverse complement strand
TGAACCAGGCCTATCTCAACCTCAAATCGGGTTGGGAGCTGATCCGGGCCACCAAGAAGGCCCTGGAAGCGGCCCGGGAGAACCTGCGCCTGGCCTGGGGCCGCTACCAGGCCGGAGTGAGCACCATCATCGAAGTCACCGACGCGCAGGTGCAGTTTTCCCAGGCAGACCTCAATTTCGTCCAGGCGCTTTATAATTACCGGGTCTATGAGGCGCAGTTGGACAAGGCGGTGGGCAAGCCGTTTTAAAGAAGGTTTTCGGTTTTCGGTGGCCTGGATAGGGAATTAAACGTTTTGAAATAAGAGCGGTTTTTACCGAAAACCGGAAACCGAAAACCGAAAACCCAAAAATTACCAGAGGCCCGCGTCGGTTAAGCGCTCTTTGAAATCTCGGGAGGAGACGAACAGCCAGGCCGCCAGGCCGTGGCTCCGGGCTGCGGCCACAAATTCCTCCTTGTCGTCAATGAAGAGGATTTGGGCCGGCGGCCGGCCGATTTCCCGGATCAGGGTCTGGAAGATGCCGGCCTCGGGCTTGCGGCTGCCCACTATAAAAGACAAGATAAAAGCATTAAAGTACTGTAAAATATGGGGGAACCTCTTCTGGATATATTGAAAGTGCAGGGTATTAGTGTTGGATAGCAAATAGAGGGGATATCTGGGTTGCAAGTGGTTCAGAATCTCCTCAATGCTGTCCATGGGGTCGAAAATTTCGGTCCATAAAGTGCAAAATTGAGGATATGGTAGGGAAACCCGTAACTTGGCCTTAATCAGGCGAAAAAATTCCCCGGGCGAAAGACGGCCGGTGTCAAACCTGGGTTCCAAATCGGTTGCGAAAATCTGGGCGTACACCTCCTGAGGGCTTAGCCCAACCAGGGGGGCCAAGCCACGACAAAAGCGCAGGTGGTCAACCTTCACCAGGACGTTGCCCAGGTCAAAAGCCATGGCGGCAATCGGTAAAATTGTGGATGACATAGGCAATGGTTTGATCGCGGGCAATTTATAGTGACATAATCATAAGAAATCTGTTGAAGATTGGGAAGATAGATTTCGCCATACGAGGGTCCCATGACGGCAGAAGGTTGGAAAAACAAGCTCTATTTCGGGGACAATCTCGATATTCTGCGGGATCAGGAGCAGTTCCCGGATGAGTGCGTTGATTTGATTTATCTCGATCCTCCTTTTAATTCCAATGCCACCTATAATATCCTGTTCGAAGAAAAGTCCGGGGAGAAATCGGCGGCGCAAATCACCGCGTTTGATGACACGTGGCATTGGGGGATGGAATCGCAGAAGGCTTATCAGGAAGTAATTACTCGGGGGCCGGATAAGCTGGCGGCGCTGTTGGACGCATTGAGAGCCTTCATGGGATTTAATGATATGATGGCTTATGTCACCATGATGGCGGTGCGATTAGTTGAACTGAGGCGGGTGCTTAAGAATACAGGAAGTATTTACTTGCATTGCGACCCTACGGCGAGCCATTATCTTAGAATGCTGATGGATGCGATTTTTGGCGCTTCGGCTTTTCAAAATGAAATAATTTGGAGTTACCGCCGATGGCCTAGTCCATCCAACCATTTTCAGCGGATGCACGATGTAATCTTATTCTATGCTAAGAGCCCATCCGGGCCTTCAATATTTAATGTAGAATATGAGCCAAATAGTCCAAGTTATATCAAACGTTTTAAAGGCAAAACGCAGATGTTAGACCCAGAGACAAAGACGCGAAAAATTACTCTGGACTCGCTTTCAAAAGGCTTACCTTTAAGGGATGTATGGCAAATTCCCATTATTGCTGGTTTCGGGAAGGAACGCCTTGGTTATCCTACCCAAAAGCCTGAAGCACTTTTAAAGCGTATTATCCTTGCCAGCAGTAATGAAGGCGATATTGTCCTGGACCCCTTCTGCGGTTGCGGCACCGCCATCGCGGTGGCGGAGCGCCTGCACCGGCGCTGGCTCGGCATTGACATAACTCATCTGGCCATCACCCTGATCAAAAATAGGCTGCGCACTACTTTTGAAGATGAACTATCGGATTACCGGGTGATCGGGGTTCCCAAGGACCTGGCCGGGGCCCGAGCTTTGGCCAGGCAAAATCGGTACCAGTTCGAATGGTGGGCCCTGGGATTGGTGGACGCCCGCCCGGCCCAGGAAAAAAAGAAAGGCGCGGACACCGGCATTGACGGCGTCATCAATTTTATTGACGACCCCAGCGGCAAGGCCAAGAGATTGCTGGTGCAGGTGAAGAGCGGCAAGGTGTCGGTTAATCAGGTGCGGGACCTGAAAGGCGTCCTGGAGCGGGAAGAGGCGGCCATCGGCGCCTTCATTTCCCTGTCCGAACCCACCGCGCCGATGCTCAAGGAAGCCGCCGCGGCCGGCTTTTATCAACCGGCGCATTTGCCGGGACTCGAATTCCCGCGATTGCAGATTTTAACCATTGAGGCCTTATTGGCAGGGAAAAAGTTGGAGTACCCCAGGATCGCGCCGGATGTAACTTTTAAGAAAGCTCCGCGCCGGCGCAAAGGACCGGCTCCGGAAGATAAGCAGAACAATCTTTTATAGAACAACGAATTATGACTCGACAACTCCTCAGAAATGATCTGGCCTGGGCCGGGTTCATCGTCCTGTTGGCGACGCTCAGCGGCCTGGCCCACCAATGGCAACTGGTGCAGCTTTCCTGGACCGGGAAGCTGCCGGCCTATCTGGAAGCCGAGCGGGAGAAGAAGATCAACCGGGAAATGGCGGGAATCAGGACCCTCAACCTGGCCCAGACTTATCAAATTTTCCGGGATCAGAAGGCCCTGTTTATTGATTCCCGGTCGGCGGAAGATTATGCCGAACTGCACATTGCCGGGGCCATTCATCTCCCCATTGAACGCCTGGAGGAGAAAGGGGTCGAGGCCCTGCCCGACATTCCCCAAGACCGAGAGTTGGTGGTTTACTGCAGCATGCTGAGCTGCAAGGCCGCCCTGGTGGTGGCCGAGAAGCTGCAATCCTTGGGGTTCACTAGGGTGGCGGTCTTTATGGCCGGTTTCCAGGCCTGGGACGAGGCCGGCTATCCGGCGGACACCAGTAAGTGAGTTTCGAGTTTCGAGTTTCGAGTTTTTAGTTTCGAGTTTTGGGAAAAACCTGCCCATTTAGGGGATAAGATAACCTTGGGACTGTCATTAAAAGCACCTAGGGTGCGGTTTTTGGAAATAATTCTGGGGGCGCTCTTCTGTTACTCGGGGTATATCAAGCTGCTCTCGCCCCATGACTTTGCCGACGCGGTGCTGGCTTACCGGCTGCTGCCGCTCACCCCGGCGGCGGTGGTGGCGGTGGCACTGCCGTGGCTGGAAACCCTGGCCGGCCTCTTCCTGGTGGTGGGTTTGAAGAAGCGCAGTTGCCTGTTGCTGCTGACCTTGCTGTCCGGGCTGTTCATGCTGGTGATAATCAGCGCCATGGCCCGGGGATTGCACATCGACTGCGGCTGCGGGCTCTTTTCCGGCCGGGAGGTGGGCCTGATGCCGCTGTTGGAGGACGGCTTCCTTTTTTTATGGGCGGGCTGGCTCTACTCTCGGGAACTCAAGTTAATCAGCGCCGGGAACGCCATCATGCCCCCTGCCCCAAAACTCGAAACCAAAAACTAGCCAAACATATTTGAAATTTTCACTCCAAAGGTTGCGAAAGGATTTCACCACCAAGGCACCAAGGGCACCAAGTTCGCACCAAGAAAACCTTGGTGAATTCTTGGTGGTCTTTGTGTCTTGGTGGTGATAAAATGCTGCCGCATCTGTAGATAGATGATATTATTAATATTATCTCCGCGGCCTAACCATTGTTAGAGATAAATTCTCAGATTGATGGAACGTAGAATCTAAAAACTCGAAACTCGAAACTCAAATGCCCAAAAGGTTTTTCAATTTTTACGACCCCCTGGAAAAGCGGTATGTTTTCAACAGCTTCCTGGTGGTGGTGGCTCTGGTGGAGCTCCTCATCCTGGTCTTCACCTTCATCTGGAGCATCGACTTCCAGGGGATCTTTGCCGAGCAGCCGCGGCCTGCGACGCGGTTTCCCTGGAAGGAATATCTCCTGGCCAGCTTTATCGCGCCCATCGCCCTGCTTTTCCTGTTCGGCCTGATTGTCCAAGGATTCGAAACTTTTTGTAAGGACGCCGGCGAACTGCCCCGCAGCAAATGGGGCGCCCGGCTTTGGCGGGTCCGTTATCTGCTGGGTCTGCTGATCTTTATGGCCGCCCTGGCCTTCGTGGCCCAGGGCCGGGAGGCCCTGAGCCTGGTGGTGGAACTCATCAAGGCCCTGGGCCTGGGGGGCTCATACCTGCTTATCGCCCTGCTGGCCCTGGGGTTGCTTTATTTGCCTTTGCGCCTCTGGCTGCGCTACCGCCTGCAAAAAAAATCCATGGAATATCAGTTCCTGCTGACTTTAGCGGAACGCCACGGAGTCCTGGTCATCGACCCCCAGGCCCATCCGGAACTGGCCGCCAAACTTTCGGCCCAAAAAAAATTAACGGATGAAAGCCCGCCCCGCCTCTTAGCTTCCGATTCTCCGCCGGAAGGAGATTCACAAGAAACTTGAGACTTGTGAAATTTTTCCTTTACTTCGCCTAGCATTCTGGGGTATGAATTGGAAATTCAAGTAGGGGAAGCGGGAACCCTGAAAGGGTAGGGTAGGTGAGCTTTGTTTCACCTGGCCTGTGGCAAGGCCCTTAACCTTAAGGAAATATTACAATTTAATAGGAGGGTAGCGGACGGTATGGATATTATGACTTTCGCCTTGATCTGTGGCGCGGTGGGCGTAGCCTATGGCATGATGACCACCACCTGGGTCCTCAAACAGGACGCCGGCAATCCCCGGATGCAGGAGATTTCTGCCGCGGTACGGGAAGGGGCCAATGCGTTCTTAAACCGGCAGTATAAGACCGTGTTCATCGTGGGCGCGGTGGTTTTCGTATTGCTGTTTGGACTGGGAAAATTCACCGCCATCGGTTTCGTCATCGGGGCCACCGGTTCGGCCCTGGCCGGCTACGTCGGCATGTACGTGTCGGTGCGGAGCAACGTGCGCACTGCCCAGGCGGCCTTCACCAGCATGGCCCATGCCCTGAAGGTGGCCTTCCGGGGCGGTTCGGTCACCGGCATGTTGGTGGTGGGTCTGGCCCTGTTGAGCGTCGCCGGCTACTACAAGTTCTTGATGGCTGCGGCTCCCAAGGAAGCCATGCACGCCCTGATCGGTTTGGGCTTCGGCTGCTCCCTGGTGTCCGTGTTTGCCCGGTTGGGCGGCGGCATCTACACCAAGGCCGCGGACGTGGGCGCCGACCTGGTGGGTAAGGTGGAAGCCGGCATTCCCGAAGACGATCCCCGCAACCCCGCGGTTATCGCCGACAACGTGGGCGACAACGTGGGCGACTGCGCCGGGATGGCCGCCGACCTCTACGAGACCTACGTGGTCACCGTGGTGGCCGCCATGCTGCTGGCCGCCA
>CAZOCQ010000209.1:0-5558 GCA_964578335.1 uncultured Desulfobacca sp. | reverse complement strand
AGGCCGTAGGCCTTAAGCTTCCGGTACAGATGTGAGCGTTCCAGGCCGATCTTCTCGGCCAGGAGGCTGACGTTGCCCCGGCAGTCCGCCAGTTTGCGGCGCAGGAACTGCTTTTCGAACAGGGCCCGGGCCTCCCGGAAGGAGGGCACTTGCAGAAAGGGATCGAGGAATTCGGGCTCGGCGGCGCCTTCCGCCGCCTCGGCGGCCTCCGTCTTGGCCCCGGGCTGCTCCTGAAAGGAGGCGGCCAGGGGCAGGTCGCCCGCCTCGATGACCGCACCGGGGCTGAGGATGGCCAGGCGGAAGACGAAGTTTTTCAGCTCCCGGACGTTCCCCGGCCAGGGCAGGGCGGCCATGGCCTCCAGGGCTGCTGGGGCAAAGGTCTTTGACGGGGCGTTGTTCTCCAGGGAGAGTTCCTGGAGAAAGTGGGCCGCCAGCAGGGGAATGTCCTCCCGCCGCTCCCGCAAGGGCGGCACCGCCAGGGGCAGGACGTTAATGCGGTGGTAGAGGTCCTCCCGGAAGGTCCCCTTGGCGATCTCCTCTTCCAGGTTCTTATTGGTGGCGGCCACCACCCGCACGTCCACCTGGATGGGGCGGCTGCCCCCCACCCGCTCGAAGCGCTGCTCCTCCAGGATGCGCAGAATCTTGGCCTGGGTCTTGAGGCTCATGTCGCCGATTTCATCCAGGAAGAGGGTGCCTTCGTGGGCCAGGTCGAATTTGCCCCGGTGCCGGGCCGAGGCCCCGGTGAAGGCCCCCTTTTCATGGCCGAAGAGCTCGCTTTCAATGAGATCTTCGGGGATAGCGGCGCAGTTGACTTCCACGAAGGCGTGGGGCGCCCGGCGGCTCCAGGCGTGCAAGGCCCGGGCCACCAGTTCCTTGCCGGTGCCGTTTTCGCCGGTGATGAGCACCGAGGCGTTGGTGGGGGCCACCAGGGCCAATTTTTCCCGCAGGCGCCGAATGGCGGAGCTATCGCCGATGATCTCCTTCACCTGGCCGCCCTGCTGCCGGAGCCGCCGGTTCTCTTCGGCCAGCCGGGCCAACTCCAGGCCGTTGCGCACCGACAGCAGGATCTTGTCGGCGTTGGGCGGCTTTTCGATGAAGTCGTAGGCCCCCAGGCGGGTGGCCTTGACGGCGTTCTCCACCGAGCCGTAGGCGGAAATCATGATCACCGGCAGCAGGGGCTGCCGCCTTTTCAGTTCACTGAGCACTTCCAGGCCGTCCAGGCCCGGCAAGGCGATGTCCAGGAGCACCAGGTCCGGGGTCTCCTCCGCCGCCAGCTTCAGGGCGGTTTCGCCGTCCGGGGCGGTGAGCACCTCAAAGCCCTCATCCTGGAGGATGCCCGTCACCGTTTGGAGGATCTGGGGCTCGTCGTCAACTACCAGTAAGGTTCCCGGCATATTCCGCCCTGTGCATGGGAAGGTCAATGATGAATTTGGCTCCCCGGGGTTGGTTGTCTTCCACCCGGATGTGGCCCTGGTGTTCGGCCACGATGGAATTGACGATGGCCAGCCCCAGGCCGGTGCCGCCCCGCTTGGTGGAAAAATAGGGTTCGAAGATGCGCACCTTGTCCCGGTCCGGGACGCCTCGGCCGGTGTCGGCCACGCTGAGTTCCACCCGGCCGTCGGCCGGGTTTCTCCGCAGGGAGATGGTGATGGTCCCGGCCCCGGCAATGGCGGCCATGGCGTTGTCCAGTAAATTGAGCAGCAGCCTTTTCACCTGCTCCCGGTCCAGCAGCACGGGTTCCAGCCCGGGGTCGGGGCGAAACTCCACGGCCACCCGGGGCCGGGCCTCCTGAAAGAGGAGCAGGGTCTCCTGGACCAGGGCGTTGAGGTCCTGGGGGGCCAGGGTCAACTGCGGCAGCCGGGCGAAGCGGGAGAAGGCGTCCACCAGGTTCTTCAAATCATCCACCTGGCTGACAATAATTTGGGTGCATTCTTCCAGGACCCGGTCATCCTCCCCCAGGCGCCCGGCATAGCGCCGCTGCAGGCGCTGGGCCGCCAGCTTGATGGGGGTCAGGGGATTCTTGACTTCGTGGGCGATCTGCCGGGCCACCTCCCGCCAGGCCGCCAGGCGCTGGGCCCGCTCCAGTTCCGTCAGGTCTTCGAAGACCACCACCACCCCTAGGTCGCGGCCGGCCTCATCCTTGAGCACCGTAGTCTTGAGCAGCAGATAGAGGGTCTGGTTGGGCAGGACCAGGTGCAGGGGCCGCTCCACCGTGCCCCGGGGGGCGCGGCGGGCCGCGGCCACCACTTCGGCCATGCGCTGGTATTCCACCGGCGGCAACAGGACCTGGGCCTCCCGGCCCAGCACCTCCTCCCGTTGCACCCGGAGCATCTGGGCGGCAGAGTCATTGATCAGGGTGACTCTGCCCGCCGCGTCCAGGCCGATGACTCCGGCCGCCACGTTCTTCAGGAGGATCTCCATGTCCCGTTTCTGACTGGAAATGAGGGCGTGGGACTCGCTCAACTGCCGATAGGCCGCGGCCAGTTGCGCCTGGCTCTGTTGCAGATCCTGGGTCATTTTGTTGAAGGACTGCACCAGAAAGCCGATCTCATCCCGTCCTTCCTGGTCGATTTTGAAATCGTAATGGCCCTCCGCCACCTTCAAAGCGCCTTCGGCCAACTGGCGGATGGGAATGGTGAGCTCCCGGGCCATATAAAACCCCAGCCAGATGGCGGCCACGATGGCGATGAGGGTGACGATGATCAGGGCCAGGTAATGGCTCACCTTGACCGGGCTTAATTGCAACTGGCGCTGGCGCAGTTCCTGGAGGCTGCGGCTGGCCGCGGCGACCCGCAGCAGGTAGGTGTTGGGGATGCGCTGGCGCAACAGCAGGTAGCCTTTGACCTGGCCGTCGGCGTCGGTTACCGGCGTCAGGAGACTTAGAAGTTCATCGGACTCCACCTTTTGCCGGAGGAAGCCGTTTTCCGGCACCTCCTTTTCCGGGGGCAGCGGCGGCAGGGTCCCCTGCGGGCTAAAACTGGCGGCCAGCGGCGCCCGGCTGGCATCCAGGAGTTCCAGGCCGCTTAAGTGATACTCACTGCGGTGCCGTTCCACGAAAGACTGGAGATAATCGCGCTCCCCGGGGGCCGACCAATCCCGCGCCCGCAACTCCTGGCTCAGGATGCGGCTGTAAACCGTAAGATTGTCCTGAAGGTCCGCGGAATGAATGCGGGTCAGGTCGAGGGCCTTGTCCAGGGATTCCTCCACCTGCCGGTCCCAGGAATGGTCCACCCGGCTGGAGATCAACTGCCAGGCCATCACAAAGAGAAACAGGGTGGGGAGTAAGGCCAGGGTGATAAAGGTGAGGACCAGGCGGGTGCGCAGCCGGGAGCCGAAGACCTTGCGCCGCCGTTCCAGGAAGAGCTTGGACAGGTGCCGGAAGATGAGGAAGGTGAACAGCAACAGCAGGAAGGTGTTGATGTTGAGCAGCCCGAAGGCCAGGAGGCTGCCGGTGACCGGTTGGCCGCCCTGATGCACCAGGTGCACCTCCAGCGCGGTGATGGCCACCACCAGCACCAGGCTGAGGGCAATGAGGGCCCTTTCCCGGCGTTTCTTCCGCAGTTCCTGGAGTTCTTCCGGCGTTTCAGCGCGGTTAGCTTGCATCAGGCCTTAAAGGCAGTTTTATGGTGAAGGTGCTGCCTTCCCCCGGGCTGGTTTCCAAATCGATTCTGCCGTGATGATCGGTGATGATCTTATGGATCACCGCCAATCCCAGGCCGGTGCCTTTTTCCTTGGTGGTGAAAAAGGGATGAAAGACCTTGTCCCTGACTTCCGGGGGCATACCCTTACCGGTGTCCCGGATGGCAAAGCACACCTGTCCGTCCTGGGAATTGGTGCTCAAGATGATGCGGCCGCCGGGATCGGTGGCCTCCACCGCGTTTTTGAAAAGGTTGACCAGCACCTGCTTGAATTGGTTGGGGTCCACTGCGATTCGAGGGAGTTTAGAGTCCAGCCGGTCTTCCACCGCGATGCCCTTCTCCTTGGCGGCTTCGCCCATCAAGGCCTGGACCTCCAGGATGACCTCATTCAAGTTGATTTCCTGCTTGTGGGGAGGCGCGGGCCGCAGGAAATCCCGCAATTCGCCCAGAAATGACTCCAATCGCCTGATTTCCCCCTGGATGATGCGCAGTTTTTCCTGGACGGCGGGATTTTGGGCCAGGTGCCGTTCCACCTGACCCGCCAACCCCCCGATGACCATGAGGGGATTTTTGATTTCATGGCTGACGTAGGCGGCGGCTTCGCCCACGGCGGCGAACCGCTCGGAATGGATCAGGCGTTCCTGGGACTCCAACAGTTCCTTAGTTTTTAGTTCCACCTCACGCGCCAGGGCTTTGTTAAAGGCCAGGGCGATGCTGATGAGGGCCACGCTGGCCAGGATCACCATCCCAAAGAAGAGCCCCGCCAGGAACAACTCCTGGTGCAACACTTCATTGACCTGACCGGAGACCTCTTGCACCGGGGCCGCCACGCAAACGCCCCAGAGGTTGTTGGTCTCCAGTTCGGTTACACCGGTGATCAGACCTTTACTGAAAATAATCGGGGTGTAGGCCGCCAGCTTGGGCGTTGTCCCCAGCTTTTGCCGGTGCCAGCCGGAATCGTATTCCGTCACCCCTTCCTGGCCCGCTAAAAGCGCGGCGTCGAGTTCCCGCAGGCCCCGGAAGACGATCTGGGGATTACGGGCGATGCGGATCTGGATGGCATTATGGCCCACAAAGTTCTTTTCATAATGGGCCAGGAAGATTTCGTCCTGGTCGATGATCCAGGCATAGCCCGTCTGACCGGAGCGCACGTCGGCAGTGACTTTTTCGCAAATAAAGAAGGGGTCGATAAGAAATTCCAGCGCCCCGGAGAAGACCTGCTGCGGCCCCCAGTAAAGCGGCGTAAGGAAGCGCAGCACCCGCCGTCCCTGCCACGGGGGCGAGGGATAGTCAAAGGTCCGGCTCAGGAAGAGGCAGCCGCGGTGGGCCGGGTCCTTGGCCCATTGCAAATAGATCTCGGGCAATGCGACGCTGCTGGCCGGAGGCGGCGAGGCGGCGGTGCTGAAGACCTGCACCCCCCGGCCGGCGGCGTCGTAGCGGTGGATCTCCAGGATGCCGAAGCGCTTGTGCCGGGTAAATCTCTCCGCCAGAACGTCGTCCAGTTCCCGTTCCTGGGGCGGGGTGGCATGGAACAACCCGGCATAGCCCATGAGGGCGTTCTCCAGGAAGTCGAAATAGGACTCCACGTTGTCGGCGATCTTCCGGGCCAGCATCAATTGCTGCTGGTTGAACTGATCTTTCAGGATGACTTCGACTTTATTGTTGAGTTTCTGCCAGAAGGAGAAGAAGAGCACGGAAATAAGGGCGGCGCCGGCCAGGATGGCGATGATGGTCACTGGCAGAGGAAGAGATCCCTGGATCCGGCTGGCTTTCATCTTGGCATAACCCCTTAATCCTTAGGTATTTATCATCCTTTCCAGGGGTTGGCAAGCAGTAGCGGTAGCCAGTAGTCAGTAGTCAGTAGCCAGTAGTCAGTAGTCAGTAGTCAGTAGTCAGTAGCCAGTAGCCAGTGGTAAATGG
>CAZOCQ010000208.1:0-5562 GCA_964578335.1 uncultured Desulfobacca sp. | reverse complement strand
AAGGGTTGGACGGTGGTGATTTCGTATTGCTCCTGCAATAGCGCCAGGTCCCGGGCCAGGGTGGCGGGGTTGCAGGAGACGTAAAGGATGCGCTGGGGCGCCAGCTCCCGCAGGGCCTGCACCACGTCCGGGTGCATCCCGGCCCGGGGCGGGTCGGTGACCACCACCTCGGGCCGGGGCGGGTCGCCGGCGCGCAGGGCCCGGCGGATTTGCTCCTTTAAATCCCCCGCCAGGAAGCGGCAATTATCTATTTTATTGAGGCCGCAGTTGACGTAGGCGTCGTCCACCGCGGCCTGGACCAGTTCAAAGCCCGCCACCCGACGCACCTGCCCGGCCAGCGACAGGCCGATGCTGCCGGCCCCGCAGTAGAGGTCCCAGACGGTCTCGCCGCCCCGGAACTCTCCCAGCTCCCGGACGGCCCCATAGAGATTCTCCGCCGCCTCCGTGTTGGTTTGCATGAACGAGTGAGGCGAAATCCTGAGGCGCAGTCCGGCCAGCTCCTCTTCGATATAACCCGGTCCCCAAAGGATGCGGCTCGCTTCGCCTTCGGCCACCTGGGCCTTTCTCCGGCTCACCGAATGCACCAGGGTGGTAAGCTCAGGAAATTCCGCCTGCAAATGCGCCGCCAGGCCCGCCACCGCCTGGGCGTCCCCCTGGTCGCTGGCGATCAGGTGCAGGAGGCTCTGGCCGGTGCGCTTGCCTTCACGCAGCGTCAGAAAGCGCCAGAAGCCCCGGTGGCTGCGGGTGTCGTAGGCCGGTAAGCCGCTTTGCCGGCAAAAGCTCCGCACCTCCCGCACCAAGGTGGGCGTCTGCGGTGATTGCAGGAAGCACTCCTCCAAATCGAACACCTGGGCGAAGGAGGCCCCGACGTGCTGCCCCAGGGCGCAGCCGGAAGCGGTTTTACCCGCGGCATAATCCGCCGGGGGCAGCCAGGCCCGGGGGGCGAAGGTGAACTCCATCTTGTTGCGGTAATAGCGCCTCTGGGGTGAGGGCCTCGGCGCCGGGACCGACTCGGGCCGGAAATCCGCCAGGTGCCGCAAGGCTTCCTGCACCTGGAGATGTTTCCAACGCAACTGCTCCGCATAGGCCAGGTCCTGCCACTTGCAGCCGCCGCAGACCCCGAAATGGCGGCAGAAAGGCGGGGTATAGGCCGGCGACTGGGCCAGCACCTCCAGCACCCGGGCCTCGGCGAACTGGGCCTTCTTCCGGGTGATCCGCGCCCGCACCCGTTGGCCCGGCAGGGCGTGCTCCACGAAGATCACGCAGCCCCCCACCCGGCCCAGGGCCTGGCCGCCGAAGGCCAGCTTGTCAATGTTCAGTTCAATTTCGGAACCTTTGGCAAGAACCGGGGGAGAAAAGTGGGTGGGGGTGTGTGGCATATCTTTGGCGCGCTGCAATAACCGGCTTTCCCTTGAAATTTCGGCCTTAGGGGGCGGTCCCGAGCCGCCCCTACATTTTAACAAGATTTCTGGGCAAATCAAACCGCGGGACCGCGCCGCTCTCCTCCCCAATTGACATACCCCGGCAAACCGGGTAAAATCCAGGCCAACAGCGCATAAGGAAGCGGCATTGGCGGAAAATTGGCAATTTGTCATCCTGCACCAGGAAACCCGTTCCCGGCGCCTCATTGTGGAAGGCCACCTCATTCCACCCTATCCCCGGCCTTATCACGACCCCCTGTACTTCTACCTGGTGCTGGGGGTTGATTATCTTTCCCTGGAAGTGAGCCGGGATTTCGACGGGGACAACTTCCTGGCCTACCTTTCCCGGCTTTGGGGCCCCCCCGAGGAGGGGCCCAGGATCCAGGTGGGCGGCCGCCAGGACGAGGAAGAAGGCGCCCTGCAACTGGTGGAGTTTCAATTTATGCCGGACCTGCGGCCGGAGATGCTCAAGCGCCTGGCCGCGCTCCTGGGCCAGCCTTTGGGGTAGCTTGCAGCTTTCAGCTTCCAGGAAAGGTAACAAGCATCGCACCTTGGCAACTTGCGTGATTGATCAGCATTCGGAGGATTGATGATTCATTTGGGCGAATACGACCCCAGGCTGCAAGGCATCTGGTGGGTCGAAGAAGCGGGCATGAGCTGCAACGTCTATGTCCTCAACGAAGGCCGCACCCTGATTGACGCCGGCAACTTTTACGGCATGCTCCATGAACTGAGCCAGGAATTCGATATCTCCCGGCTGGAGCAGCTCTTCATCACCCATTGCCATTTTGATCACGTAGGGGGCATGGGGGAGCTCTTCGACTGGTGCAACCCTAAGGTCTATGGCCATATCGACACCCTGCCCTTCATCGGCTTTCAGGGCGTGCCGTTCATGAAGATCATGGACAAGGCCGGTCGGGCCGACCAGGTGGTGATCCTCCGGGGCGGTGAAAAGATTCAGGCGGGGCCGCATCTCCTGGAAGTGATCCCCACTCCGGGCCACACCGCGGGCGATATCTGCCTCTATGAGCGCCAAAACCGCATCCTCTTCTCCGGGGACCTCGTTTTTCCCAGCAGCCCCACGGAGAATATCTTGTCCGACGCCGATAAAACTTTGGGCAACAAGGAAGAGCTTTTCGCCTCCCTGGGCCGCCTGGTGCCCTATGAGGTGGACTTCCTGCTGCCGGGCCACGGGGCCCCGGCCTTCTCCGACGGCGACGCCCACGTGCTTAACGCCTATCTCGAAACCGGCAAGGCGGTTTCGGAAGATCACCGCCAGCCTTACCTGGAGGCCGCCCGCCTGCTGGCGGACGCCGGCCGCCCGGAAAAGGCCCTGGAGTGTTACAATCTGGCCCTGCAATTGGACCCCGGCAACGTCGAGGCCCTGGTCTATAAAGGCGCCACCTTGACGGAATTGCAGCATTATGACGAGGCCCTGGCCATCTTCGAGAAAATCCTCAAAGTCGCCCCGGACATCGAAGAAGCAGTGACCGGCAAAGGCTTCGCCCTGCTGGGTCTGGGGCGGGTGGAGGAGGCCCTGCAACTTCCCGGTTTTGCGGCCCGTCTGAAGCAGATGCTCTAATACGGTTTTCGGTTTTCAGTTTTAGGTTTTCGGTTTAACGCTGCCGTATTTAAGAAATCGTGTACTAAGGCCACTATACTGGGAACCATGACTCAACCCTGGGAAATTCTTTTGGAACGCCGGGAACAACGCCGCAAGGTGGCGGAGTTGGAAGGACAGGCCCGTCCGGCCGGGGCCTCCGCGGACGACGACGCGGTGCCGTTTTCCCTGATCCTCTATCCCGACCAAATCTCCTTGAACGTGCCGGCCTCCACCCTGGGCCGGGAATTCATCGCCCGTCTCACCGCCATCTTGGGAGAGCCGAAGCTGGCCCCCACCGTCAAGTGCAGCTGCGACTGGGGCAAGGGCGTCATGGGGGCCATGCTCATCGTCCTCTGGGAGCTGCCGGGCGCAACGGCCGCCCCTCGGCTCCAGGAGTTGCACGCCTTCCTGGGAAGCGCGCCTGACTGAAGAGTGCCCGATAGCTTAAGTATTAATTGAGGTTCTGGCTGGCGAAGGTTTGTTGCTTATTCAAGGGCAACGTTAGACAGTTTGGGGGAAAAAGGGATATCAAAGGATATTCTGGTCCCCGAACCCTCCTGGCTCCATACGGCCAGGACCCCGCCCACCATCCGGGCCCGCTCCTCCATGGCCGCCAACCCCATGCCGGATCTCTGGCGACCCTCCTGGGATGGCCTGAAACCTTTGCCGTTGTCCTGGAGCAAAAAAGAGACGCGGTCTTCGGCCTTCTTGATGGCGACCGTCAGCCTGCCGGCCTGGGAGTGCTTGCCGATGTTGGTGAGGGCTTCCTGAAAGATGCGGTAGATGACGAGCTGGGCTTCCGGAGTAAACAGATCGTCGATGCCGGCGGGTTTTTCGGCCCATAATTCAATGCCGTAATGTTTGCTGAAATCCCGGAGGAGGTGTTGCAGCGCCGCGGACAGGCCCAGGTCCTCCAAAATTGTAGGGCTCAAATCCCGGGAGAGCCGCCGCACATTTTCCACTACTCTGTCCAAATTTTCCAGCATTTCCAAGCATTCCTTCCGGAGCGCTTGCTGGTCCGCCCGTAGTTCCCGCTCAATACATCTGGCCTGGAGTTTTAAAACCAAGATGGATTGGCCCAATTCGTCGTGCAGTTCCCGGGAAATGCGCCGCCGTTCGTCCTCCTGGGCCGTCATCAATTGCGAGGCCAGGCACCTAAGATTCTGTTCAGACTCTTTCAACTGCTTTTCCGCCTGCCTCGTCTGGGTGATGTCCTCCACCATGCCGATGGTGTACAGCGGTTGGCCTTCGGAGTCTTTGACCAGGGAAATGGTCACCCGGGCCCAGAAATATTGGCCCCCTTGCCGGCAAAAGCGTTTCTCCACCTGCAGGCGGTCCCTCCGCCCGGAGGTGAGTTCCAGAAATAACTCCCGGCTCTGAGCCAGATCATCGGCATGGGTGAAGTCCAGACAGGTTTTGCCGTAGATTTCCGCTTCTGCATAACCCAGCATCTCCAAAAAGGTCCGATTAGCGGTCAAAAACCGGCCTTTCATGTCGGTTAGCCCGATCCCCATAGCTGAGCCCTCGAAGATCCCCCGGAAGCGGGCTTCGCTGTCCCGCAGCCGCATTTCCGCGATGCGGCGCTCGGTAATGTCCTGGGCGGTCCCCAACATGCGCTGTGGTTTGCCTTCCTGGTCAAACACGACTTCCGCCTGGGAGTGGACGTAGCGCACCGCGCCGTCGGGCCGTATGATGCGGCCCACCAGACTGAACGGTTTGGTGGTGGCCAGGGCTTCGGCGAAGTGATGCCGGACCCGCGCCAAATCATCGGGGTGCACATAGCTCATCACCGACTCAAAGGCAGGAATGAATTTATCCGGAGACACCCCGAAGATGCGGTATATTTCATCGGAGCAGACGGCCTGGTCACTGGTTAAATCCCATTCCCAGTGGCCCAGGTGGGCCAGGCTCTGGGCCTTGGCCAGCCGGGCCTCGCTCTGGCGCAGGGCCTCTTCGGCCCGGAGGCGATCAGTAACATCGAAAGTTACGCCATGGATATACTCCACCTTCCCTTTGGCATCGCAAAAGATCCGGCCGCGGCATTGGACCCAGCGGATCTCCCCGTCTTTGCGGCGGATGCGGTGCTCCCGCACATAGGAACGGTCGGTTTTTAAGGCTTCGCGAAAAACCGCCTCCACGCAGCCCAGGTCTTCCGGCGGGATGAGGTCGCGCCACAAAATCCGACGGGAATCAAACTCTTCTTTACCGTATCCGGTAATCGCCTCGATTTTATTGTCAAAAAAATCCACCGACCAATCGGCGTACCCTTTGAAGACCACCGCCGGGATAGTGCTTACCAGGAGGCGGTATTTCCGTTCGCTCTCTTTCAGGGCCTCCTCGATCCGCTTGCGCTGGCTGATGTCGATCCCCAGAGTCAATACCAGGGAAGATCCGTCCAGGTCGGCGAAGGGATAATTGTAAGCCTGAAAGATGCGCTCGCCGTTATGAGGTTTCCATTCCGAGCTGTGGGCCAGGCCGGTCTCAAAGACCTTGCTGGAGGTGCAATTAGCACAGGGCGCACTGCGGCCCTGGACCAAT
>CAZOCQ010000207.1:0-5572 GCA_964578335.1 uncultured Desulfobacca sp. | reverse complement strand
GCAACGGCACCGAATTTCGGGAGGAGCGCCGGGCCTATCAGCCCCAGCTCTGCCCGGCCCTGGCGGCGGGTCCGGGCGCGGCCCGGCCCCTGGAAGGCCACGATTTACCGGTGCTCAAGGTGGCCCAGGAGCAGCTGCCGGTCGTCAGCCGGAATCAACCCCTGGTGCTCGTTCCCGGCGGCCGGCGGAGCGCCCGGCCCCGGCGCCTGGGGATCGTCCTCTCCGGGGGGCCGGCGCCGGGCGGCCACAACGTCATCGCCGGGGTCTTCGAGGCCATGAAAAAGGACCACCCCGACAGTGTGCTCCTCGGCTTTCAGGCCGGCCCCAAGGGCATCATCGCCAATAAGCACCTGGAAGTGACCGGCGAGACGGTGGCGGCCTATAAAAACTCCGGCGGCTTCCACATGCTGGGCACCGGCCGGGACAAAATCGACACTCCCCAAAAGATGGAGCAGTGCCGGCAGACCTGCGCCGCCCTGAAGCTGGACGGCCTGGTGGTGGTGGGGGGGGACGATTCCAACACCAATGCGGCCTTCCTGGCCGAAAATCTGCGGGAATTGGGCACCCAGGTCATCGGCATCCCCAAGACCATTGACGGCGACCTCCAGGTCCAGGGCCTTCTGCAAATCCCCTTCGGCTACCATTCCGCCTGTATGGCCTTCGCCACCGAGATCGGCAACCTCAATTCCGACTGCAAGTCGGATTTAAAGTACTGGCACTTCAACCGCCTCATGGGGCGCAGCGCCTCCCACATCGCCCTGGAAGTGGCCTTCCAGACCCATCCCAACGTCATCCTCATCGGCGAGGAGATTGAAGAAAGCGAATTGTCCATCCACCAGGTGGTGCGCCTCATCGCCGACGTGGTGGTGGCGCGGGCCCAGCAGGGAAAAAATTACGGCACCATCCTGATCCCCGAAGGCATTCTGGAGTTCATCCACGAAGTCAACGTCCTGATCATTAAAATCAGTTATATCATCGCCGCCTATGACCGGGAGGCCCAGGAAGGAGAGTCCTTCCACAAGCTCTCCTTCGAAGACCAGGTGCAGCTCATTGACAACAGCGACATCTGGCGGGACTATGACAGCCGGGTCTTCCTGGGCTTTCCCTCCCTGCTGCAGAAGGGCCTGCTGCTGCCCCGGGACAGCCACGGCAACTTTCAGTTTTCCCTGGTGAACACCGAGCGCATCCTGCTGGAGATGGTGGCCACCTATCTGCGCAAGCAGCGGGCCAAGGGCATCTATAAGGGCACCTTCAAAACCCAGAACCATTTTTACGGCTATGACGGCCGGGGCACCTTTCCCACCAAGTTCGACTGCGATTACGCCTACAACCTGGGGTGCGCCGCCTATGGCCTGCTGGCCCACGGGGCCACGGGCTACATGGCCGCCATCAAGGACCTGCATCTGGAGGCGGCGGCCTGGCAGCCCGTCGGCATCCCCCTGGCGCCCCTGATGCACCTGGAAGAACGCAAGGGCCGCCTGGAACTGGTCATCGCCAAGCAGAAGGTGGACCTGGAGTCGCCGGCCTTTAAGATCCTGGCCCGGGAACGGGAGAAATGGGCCCTGGAAGACCATTACCGCTTCCCGGGGCCTATCCAGTTCAGCGGCCCCGCGGCCGACGCCAAGCCCATTTCGTTGCAGCTCAATTCCTTGGGGTAGGTCAGGAAAGGCTGAACCACCAAGGCACCAAGAACACCAAGAATTCACCAAGAAGAAAAATTAGAAATCCCCTGGCGCTTGACAATCAAGCGCCAGGGGATTTTTATTTCCTTGGTGTAACTTGGTGACCTTGGTGCCTTGGTGGTAAATCTTTTCTACAGCGAGCGCCCCTGCCCCCGCTGTTCCTTGATGAGCTTTTCCAGGCCGAACTGTTTGACCCGGTAGCCGATCTGGCGCAGGGTCAGCCCCAGGTCCATGGCCGCCTGGGACTGGATCCAGCGGTTGCGCTCCAGGGCGGCCAGGATTTCCCGTTTTTCCATCTCCTTCAAGCGGGACAGGAAGGCCTGGTCCTCGGCCAGGACCGACTTGGCCGCCGGGACCAGATAGGCCGGCAGGTCCTTGACCCCGATTTCCGCGCCTTCCACCGCGATGCACAACCGTTCCAACAGGTTTTCCATTTCCCGGACGTTGCCGGGCCAGGAATAATCCTGGAGCACCTCCAGGGCCTTTTGAGTCAGGTAAAAGCGGCGTCCGTAATCCTTGGAGACCTTGTCCAGGAAATGGTCGAGCAGCAGGGGGATGTCCTGCCGCCGTTCCCGCAGGGGCGGCAGCTGCACCGGGGAATGGCTCAAGAGGTAGAGGAGGTCTTCCCGGAAGGAGCCGGCCTTGACCGCGGCGGCCAGGTCCTGGGTGGTGTCGGCCAGGAGGCGGACATCCACCTTGCGGGTGCGGTTGCTGCCCAGGCGCTGAAATTCCAGCTCTTGCAGGAAGCGCATGATCCTGGCCTGGAGGTTGAGGGACAACTCGCCGATCTCTTCCAGGAACAGAACGCCTCCGTCGGCCTCTTCCAGACGGCCTGGACGGGCCTTGACGGCCCCGGGGATGGCGTCCTTCTCATAGCCGAAAAGCTCCGCGGCCAACAGGTTTTCCGGCAGCGAGGCGCAATTGATCTTCAAAAAAGGATAGCGGCCCCGGGGACCTAATTCGTGAATCACCCTGGCCGCCAAGGTCTTGCCGACCCCGGCTTCCCCCGTCAGCAGGACCGGGGCGCGGCCCGGAGCCACTTTTTTGATGAGCTGGTGCACTTCCTGGATGGCCGGACTGTGACCCACGATGAAATAGGTCCCGGAAGCGTCGGCCGGCTCCCGGCCCAAGGCTGGATGCTCCGGCGGCAGCCCTCCGTGCGGCGGCCTGCCCGCCATTTCCAGACTGGCGAAGGGGGCCAGGAGGGCGGCGACGGCGCTCAACAGACAGAGGTCTTCCTCCAGGGAAGCTTCCTCGTCCGACAGGCGGTCAACGCAGAGGACGCCCAGGGGAGAACCTTGAAAAATGATGGGGACCCCAAAAAACGAGACTTGACCTTTATGGATCTGCCGGCCCTGAAGCTGATTGAGAAAGACGGGTTCCTGGGTCAGGCTCGAAACTACGAAGGGTTGAGCGGTGCGCCGGATCAGCCCGGCCAGCCCTTCGCCCAAGTGGCAGCAATTATTGGACGTTCCCTCGGGCCAGAGGCTATGGCTGGCGTGCTCTCTCAACCGACCCGTCTCCGGGTCCTTGAGGGCCAGGGTGGCCGATTTCAAAGGCAGGGAGCGGGACAGGACCTCGAGGATGAACTCCAGGGCCTGATCCAGGTTGGTGGCCTGGGAGAGAATCTGACTGATCTCGAAAAGGATTTGCAGCTGAAGTTCTTTGTGTTCTGGGTCCATGCTTGGGGTAAAGCAAGAAATATGCCTTTACTCCAGCTCAGGGAGAAACTCCTAATTTCTCAGGTCTTTCAAGGACATGGGGGCGGGAGGGATGGATCCCGACTGGCAGCCCCTCCAGGTTGATTGGTACATTTATGTATTAATAGATGTGACATAATAGACAATCTTGTCAGTTTCGGCGGCAGGGGGCGTTATGTGGAACAGCCGCCCTCGCCTGCAATTCACAGCCGAGGGCGGCTGTTCCACATGATTTTCGCAGAGGCTTCAATCGCTTTAGGCCGTCAGGGCGCCGGCGATTTCCACCTCGGCCTGACCGAGGCCCCGCATGGCGTCCAGAATGGCTAAGAAAATGGGGGCGGCCTGCGGAGTGCACAAGCCCTCAATGAGCCGGGTCTGGTGCTCGGTGGCGTAATCAGCGCAGGTCTGCACCAGGTTGCGCCCTTCGGCCTTCAGATACCCCTTGAGGAAATCGTTGTCGGTCTTGGCGATATCCAACACGGAGCGGATCATGCCGGCGTGCTGGTCAAAGAGATAGTTGGTTTGGGTCACGGCCTTGTTGGAAAACAGGACCGCGCCTTTGATCTTCTTTTGGATGGGGTCCGCCAAGGTCCCCAGATTGGCATTGATGGCCTCCAGGCGGTTGAGGAGGAGGTCCAGCCGCTTCCAAACCTGTTGCTCGGCCGCCGGCTTCCGGGCCATTAAATTATTCACCTGTTTAATGGCGCCGGTGATCTCTGTCTGCACCGCTCTCTGGAGGCTCTGCATTTCCTGCAGCCTCTCCAGGCTGTGGCGGTTAAAGGCGTCCCGGCCCGCTCCCATCATGGTCACCAACTTTTCGATAACCGGAGCGATGATTGCCGCCTGTTCGTCGGAGAACTTTTCTTGCGCCATGATGACCCTCCTTGAGTATCTGCTCCTGCTCATAACGATTAATCCGGAAAGACCACCCAACTCCACCGGTCATAAGGACTCCAACCCAGGTCGGCAGGCTGGGTCACCCCTAGGGAAAGCCTGGACTTAAATTAATCATTGCAAGAGCCGATGCCAATAAGAGTGGCGCGGTAATCGCTGATTTTTCGAGGCGGCGGCAGGAAGGGAAGAATACCCCAAGGCGGCCTGGAGGCCGCCTGTGGCGATCTTGAGGTTATGCAGGAAGCGCCGCCCCGCCCGCTGGAGGCGCGGGGCGAAGTGGGCCGGTGAATCGGCGCTCCCCGGTGCTTAAGTGATATCTTCAGCCGCCTCCGGCGTCTCCTCGACCGGAGGAGTCGCAGTTTTACCCTGTTGGCGGCGTTTCATTTTTTCTTCGTGCTTCTGTTTGCGAGCCATTTCCTTGGCCCGTTTTTCCCAGCCGTAACGATTTCTGGCCATTCTGACACCTCCCTAAGAAAACAAATGCCGGGACTCCGGCGGCTCCAAGCAAAACGCCAAGGAGCGCCGGAGTCCCGGCCGGCTTAGACTGAATCAGCCTAGAGCTTTACGACATTCTGGGCCTGGGCGCCTTTGGGGCCCTGGACCACCTCAAATTCCACTTCCTGGTCTTCGGCCAGAGACCGGAAACCTTCGCCCTGAATGGCGCTGTGGTGGACGAAGACATCGGGGCCGTTGTCCCGGGAGATGAAGCCATACCCCTTGGAATCATTAAACCATTTTACTTTGCCAGTTTCCTTCACTTAAAGCCTCCTACAGGCACTTCTCTTGATCTTCCCGCCCAACAGGCAGGGAGCGCAGCAGTCAGGCATAAAAAAAATCGGCGAGGACTTAGCATCCCCGTCCGATTACGTCCAGGACTTGCGGCCCTGCCCTTCAGTCTGACATGCTAAACTTCTATATATATTATAGCAGAATTGCCCCATGTCAAGCTAATTCTCCAGGGAATCGCAGGTAGCTTTGGTAGGGAAGATGCTCCCTGGCGGGTCCCATTTTGGCTTAAGATATTTCAGTTGACATTTGCAACAAAACATCTTACAAGAAATTTGTACCAAAAAAGCATTTTACCTTAGAAATTGAAATGGCTTATCTCTTTGCTGGTGAGGGGAACGCTGCTCCAGGAGTAGAAGATTTCCCTCTGCCTGTTCCCCGGTGATCGTCTCTTCTTTCCGGCGTGCGCCGGTCAGCGCCTATGGTCCCTGGTCCATCGGTCTTTTGGCAACCCCCAAGAACTTAAGCGCTTGCCTGGTTAGATGGGATAACTCCAGTAAGTTAAGGCTC
>CAZOCQ010000206.1:0-5652 GCA_964578335.1 uncultured Desulfobacca sp. | reverse complement strand
TTGCCGGGCTCTTCAGCATGATCCAGCGCCTGGGGGTCCTCACCGGACGGACGGAAGCCGCCGCCGCCCTGAACCGCAGCTTGCAAGAGCGCCTGGCCCTGGTGGCCGGGCGGCTGCAAGGGACCGAGCCGGTGCCGGTCTTTTTCGAGGTGCGCTACCAGAACCTCCTGGGCGCGGGGCGGGGCTCCATGGTGAACGATATCATCAGCCGGGCCGGCGGCGTCAACGTGGTCGCCAGCCCCCAGCGGCTGCTCCACTTTGACCTGGAGGCCCTCCTTCAGGCCAACCCGGCGGCCTACGTCATCCAACAAGGGCCGATGAACAAAAGTCCCGAGGACATTTACGCCCGGCCTTATTTTCAGGAATTGCGGGCGGTTAAGGACCGGCGGGTGCTGCTGGTGGAGGAAAGCCTCTTTTCCCGGCCCGGACCCCGCTCTGCTGAGGCGGTGGAGCAACTGGCGCGGTTTCTTCATCCGGACGCCTGGCAAAAGCAGGGGTTAGGGGTTAGGGGCCAGTGATCAGCAAATAGGAAAAGATATTGGAGTTGGCGGGGTTCTTACGAAAAACGAAAAACGCAAAACGCAAAACGGTCTTACCCGCGGCTTAGTCATCGCCGGCCCCCAGAGCGGCGTGGGCAAGACCACCGTCACCCTGGGGCTGCTGGCCGCCCTGCGCCGGCGGGGGCTATTGGTGCAGCCCTTCAAGGTGGGGCCGGATTTCATTGACCCAGGCCACCACAGCCGGGCCGCGGGCCGGGTGTCCCGCAACCTGGACGGCTGGATGCTGACTCAGGAGACTAACCTGGCTCTGTTCCGGCGTCACGCGGCCCAGGCCCAGGTGGCCGTAGTGGAAGGAGTCATGGGCCTGTTCGACGGCTATGACGGCTTAAGCGAAGCCGGCTCCACCGCCCAGATGGCCAAGTGGCTGGGGCTGCCGGTGCTGCTGGTGGTGGACGCCCGGGCCATGGCGCGCAGCGCCGCCGCTTTGGTGCACGGTTTTGCCAGTTTTGACCCGGCTCTGAATTTGGCCGGAGTGGTGTTCAACCGCGTCGGCGGGGCCGCGCATCTGCACTATCTGGAGCAGGCCCTAACCCGGGTGAAAGGTGTCAAAGTTTTCGGCGGCCTGCCCCGGGACCGGGATCTGGCCATCCCCGAGCGGCACCTGGGCCTCACCACCGTTGAAGACCATCCCTTGGAGGAAGAACACCTGGGGCATCTGGCCGAAGTCATGGAAAAGCACCTGGACCTGGACGGGCTGCTGGCCTCGCTGCCGACACTGTCTTTCGCACCGGATGGTCCGCAGGAGGCCGCCGCCCCCGCGGTGCGCCTCGGGGTGGCCCGGGACCGGGCCTTCTGTTTCTACTACCCGGAGAATCTGGAACTGCTGGCCCAATTCGGGGCCGAAATCGTGCCCTTTTCGCCCCTGACGGACCGGGAGTTGCCGGAGAATCTGCACGGCCTCTATTTGGGGGGCGGCTACCCGGAGCTGTTTGCGGCCCAGTTGGCGGCCAATGAAAGTTTGAAGCGTTCCCTGGCGGCCCAGGCCGCCGCCGGCCTGCCCATTTACGCCGAATGCGGCGGGCTGATGTACCTGTCCCAAGAGCTTCAGGACCTGGAGGGGCGCCGCCACGCCATGACGGGGCTGCTGCCCTTGAAGGTGCGCATGTTAAAAAAGCTGCGGGCCTTGGGCTATCGCGAAATCACCCTGACCGCCGCGGGCCTGCTGGGGCCGGCGGGCACCCGGGCCCGGGGCCACGAATTTCATTACTCGGAAATCGCCGCCGCAACCGGCGACTTGCCCCGGCTCTACCGGGTCACCCCCCGGCAGGGGCAGGAGGCGGCCCCCGAGGGCTACTGCCGGAATAACATCCTGGCCAGCTACGTCCACCTCCACTTCGGCAGCAACCCGGAGGTGCCCCGGAATCTGGTGGCACATTGCCGTGCTTATAAGGAGCCCCTATGACCTGGCAGCCGCGGCTTCCCCAGGAAATCGAGACGGAGAGTATCCGCCGCATCGAGGTCCAGGTGGGAGCCCATAATTTGCCGCCCGAAATCTGGTCCGTGGTGCGACGGATGATTCACACCAGCGCCGACCTGGATTATTTGCAGAATGTGCGACTCCATCCCCGGGCCGTGGCGGCCGGGGTTGAGGCCCTGCGCCGGGGCTGCGCCCTGGCCACCGACACCCGCATGTTGCTGGCCGGCATTTCCACCGGCCGCCTGGCGCGCCTGGGGGTTGAACCTTTCTGCCTCATGGACGACCCGGAGGTGGCTAAAGAGGCCGTCCGCCAGGGCACCACCCGGGCCGCCGCGGCCATGGAGGCCGCCTTGCCGCGGCTGGCCGGCGGGATCGTGGCCATCGGCAACGCCCCCACTGCCCTGTTGCGCCTGTTGGAGTTGCTGGAGGCCGGGGCGTCGCCCCCGGCCCTGGTGATCGGCTTGCCGGTGGGTTTTGTCAACGCCGCCGAATCCAAGGAACTTTTAAGCCGTCAAGATTGTCCCTTCATCACCGCCCTGGGGCCCAAGGGGGGCTCGGCGGTGGCCGCCGCGGTGGTTAATGCCCTGGCCATTATGGCCCTGGAGGAGATGCCGACATGACCCCGAAACTCGGGACCCTTTACGGGATTGGGGTGGGACCGGGCGATCCGGACTTGATCACCCTGAAGGCGGTGCGGGTGCTGCAACGCGTGCCCCACATCTTTGCCTCGTGTTCCACCAAGAACAGCTACAGCCTGGCCCTGAACATCGTGCGCTCTCATCTGAACGGGGCCGGCCTCGAGCATCTCCCCTTCCCCATGACCAAGGACCCTAAGGTCCTGCAAGAGGCCTGGGAGCAAAACGCCCGGCGGGTGCTGGAGGTCCTGGCCTCCGGGGAGGATGCGGCCTTCGTCACCCTGGGCGACCCCCTGACCTACTCCACCTTCGGGTATCTCTTGAAGACTCTGAAGCGCTTGCACCCGGAGGCGCGGGTGGTCACCATCCCCGGCATCACCTCTTACGCCGCCGCCGCCGCCCTGACCCATATTCCCCTCACCGAAGGCGAAGAATCCTTTTTTCTGGTTTCCGGGGCCTTGGGGGCCGACCGGCTGCGGGAGGTGGCGGACAAAAGCGACAATATCGTGATGCTCAAGACCTACCGCAACTTCGAGGAGATCTACCGCGCCCTGGAGGAACTGGACCTGCTGGACCGGGCCGTCTGCGTCAGCCGCTGCGGCCTGGACGGCGAAACAGTGGTGGAGAATCTGCGGGACCTGGAGGGGCAGCCCCTGCCTTATCTCTCCATGATTATTATCAAGAAAAAAGGTAAGGGGTATTGAGAGCCAGAAACAATACTGCGGGCGGCTGGGGGCGCTGGCTGGCGCTGCTGGTCTTTGGCCTGCTGATCGCCACTTACTGGCTGGGGCTGTGGCCCGGGGCGCATCAGCTCACGGCCCGGCAGCTCTACCGCCAACTGGCCGGGCCGCTGGTGCACCTCCTGGTCTATATGGGGGTGGGCCTGCTGATCGGGCAAGCCATCGAGTCCCTGGGCTGGGCCGCCAGGCTGGGGAGTTGGGCCGCGCCGCTGCTGCGTTGGGGGCGCCTGCGCCCGGAAAGCGGCGCCAGCTTCACTGCCGCCTTCTTTTCCGGGATTCTGGCCAACACCATGCTGGCCACTCTCTACCAGGAAGGCCGCATCAGCCGCCGGGAGCTGATCTTGACCTATTTGTTCAATAACGGCATGCCGGTCTATCTGCTCCATCTGCCCACCACCTTCTTCATTATCTATCCCCTGACCCGGCAGGCCGGGGTGATTTATCTCGGGCTGACCCTGGCCGCGGCCCTGCTGCGCAGCGCCGTCCTGCTGATTTATGGCCGGCTGCGGCTGCCGGCGGAGACGGCCGCCGAAGGTCCGGTGGCGATCCCGATCCGGGAGAAAAAAGGGACCCTGCGCCAGGAAATCTGGCAGAAATTTAAGCGGCGTTTTGGCCGGGTAGTCCTCTTTACCCTGCCGATCTATATTTTAATCTTCGTGCTCAATGATTGGGGGCTGTTCAAGTGGCTGCGGGAGGGCGCGGCCGCCCACGTCTCAGTGAGCTTTCTGCCCATGGAGGCGGCCAGCGTGGTGATCTTCAGCGTGGCGGCGGAATTTACTTCGGGCATCGCCGCGGCCGGCGCTTTCTTGCAGACCGGGACCCTGACCGTCCCCCAAACAGTGCTGGCCCTGATCCTGGGGAACATCGTGGCCACTCCGGTTCGGGCTTTGCGGCACCAACTGCCCACCAATATCGGGATTTTTTCTCCCAAACTGGGCACCGAACTTCTGCTTCTGAGCCAGGTCATGAGGCTCTTGAGCCTGGTCCTGGTGGCCATTCCGTATGCCGTCTGGGCCGCCGGGGCCTAAGACATTTGGTGGGGCAGGCGTCTCGCCTGCCATTCAGGGTGCGCCCGGCGCACCAAAAAGCACAGGCTGGAAGCCTGCGCTACCAATAAAGAACTTTCCAGGCTGGCTTTGGCAAACCTAGACCCCGATAATTCAGAAATGGAGAAGCCCCCCCGGCCCCGGCGGGAGCTGCGCTCGGGCTTCTCCACCGGCAGCGCCGCGGCGGCCGCGGCCCAGGGGGCCTTGCGGGAGCTGCTGGGGCTTCCGTGCCCGGATAGAGTGGAGATTCCTTTGCCCGGCGGCGGCCGCCTTAACATCCCGTTGCACTACCACCGGCGCCGCGGGAAGCAAGGCGAGGCCGCGGTGCTCAAGGACGCCGGCGACGACCCCGACGTCACCAACGGCGCCGAAATCGGCGCCAGGGTCCGGTTTCTGGAGGGCGCCGGCAAAGATGAGGTGGTTTTTCAAGGCGGCCCCGGGGTGGGCCGGGTGACCAAGGCGGGGCTGGTGCTGCCGGTGGGTGAGCCGGCCATCAACCCGGCGCCCCGGCGGATGATCCGCCGCAGCCTCGGCCAGGTGTGGGAAGCAGCTTTTCCCGGCAGGCCCATGCGCCTGGAGGTGGAGGTCTTCGTGCCCCGGGGGGAAGAACTGGCCCGCCGCACCCTGAACCCGCGGCTGGGAATCCTGGGCGGCCTGTCGATTTTGGGTACCACCGGGCTGGTGAAGCCCTTCTCCCACGCGGCCTACCGGGCCACCATCGTGGCCGCTCTAAGGGTGGCCCAGGCATCAGGGCTAAACCAAGTAGTTTTCAGCACCGGGGGCAAGAGCGAATCGCACCTCCAGGCCCTGTGGCCGGAACTGCCGGAGGAGGTTTTTGTCCAGATGGGCGACTACGTCAAGTTTGCCCTCAAAGCCGCCGGTAATTTAAAATTTGCCGAGATCACCGTGGGGGCCTTTTTCGGCAAGGCGGTGAAGATGGCCGAGGGGAAAGGACATACTCATGCCTCCCGGGGTCTGGCCGACCTGAGGGTTTTGGGAGCTTTGACCCAGGAGATCACTGGCGATGTCCGGCTGGCCCAGGAGGTTTCCCGGGCCAACACCGCCCGGCAGGTCCTGGAAATCCTGCTGGCGGCCCCGGCGCCCCAGGTGGTGGCCGCGGTCGGGGCCCGGATGCTGGCGGCCCTGCGCAACCATGCGGGCCCCGGCCCGCATATGTCCGCGGTGATCCTGGATTTTAACGGACTTCCCTTGTGGCAGGGCGAAAATCAGGGAAAAATGTAGCCGCAGGCTTTA
>CAZOCQ010000205.1:0-5682 GCA_964578335.1 uncultured Desulfobacca sp. | reverse complement strand
CAACGAAATCGTGGAGCTGGCCGGGGAATTCGGCCTGGAAAAGCTGATCGCCGAAATCCACCTGCAGGCCCAGGCGGCCTTGACGGTCTTTAAACACGCGGGCTTTGTCACCAAGGCGGTCTTCGAGGACCTGGTCAAGGACCCCGAAGGCCGCAACAGCGACCTGGTGGTCCTGGTCTGCGACATCCAGGCCCGGGAGCGGCGCTAGCCAACCATTATCAAAACCAATGCAGATGTTTTGTCGAAGGGTAATAATGGCAAGGTATCAACTAATTTGAGTTTTGAGTCGACACCAAAAAGGCAGGGCCATGATTGACCCTGCCTTGATTATTTGCCGAGATGGAAACTCTGGTTAACTCTTCCTGAACCTTCTCCATCCCCCCAGGCCCAGGAGGCCGGATCCCAGGAGGAGCAAGGTGGAGGGAACGGGAACGGTAGTGATCGTCGCTGAAAGCCCTGTGGTATCATTATAATAAGAACCGTCGGTCCCATAACCCACGGCAAAGTCAACAATTCCTCCGAGTGCAACTGTTATTGTTTTCTGGTTCCCAAGCTCCGCTTGGGAACCCAATTTTCCGGCAAAGCTCCTGCTTTGCCTGGAACCCGAAAACCCTGGGTAAACTGACCTTCGCCAAGCCGGAGCTTGGCGGCCAAGTGCGTTCCCAAGCGGAGCTTGGGAACGAGGGGATGGTTCAGCCGGGTTCGGCGGGCACAGGCCGCCCTATCTCGAAAGGCGGGATGCGCTACGCTTTCCCGCCCTACAGTTTTTCTACAATTTTTCTACGAATTTTGTGGCGGTTTTTTTCTGGTTCCCAAGCTCCGCTTGGGAACCCAATTTTCCGGCAAAGCTCCTGCTTTGCCTGGAACCCGAAAACCCTGGGTAAACTGACCTTCGCCAAGCCGGAGCTTGGCGGCCAAGTGCGTTCCCAAGCGGAGCTTGGGAACGAGGGGATGGTTCAGCCGGGTTCGGCGGGCACAGGCCGCCCTATCTCGAAAGGCGGGATGCGCTACGCTTTCCCGCCCTACAGTTTTTCTACAATTTTTCTACGAATTTTGTGGCGGTTTTACCCTTTTCCCCTCTTCCCCCTTTTCCCTTTTACCCCTCTCTTAAATCACCACTCGTAAAAATCCATATGGTTTAAGACTTCGGCGCCGTCGTCCTTTAATAAGACCATATCCTCCAGGCGGATGCCGCCCCAGTCGGGCAGGTAGATGCCCGGCTCCACCGTGACCACGCTGCCGGCCCGGAGTTCGGAGCGGCGCTCCGGGTTGGGGCTTAAAGAAGGGGCTTCGTGCACCGCCAGGCCCACCCCGTGGCCCAGGGAATGGCCGAAGGCCTCGCCAAAGCCCGCCGCGGCGATCACCTCCCGGGCCAGGGCGTCCCCCGCCAGGCTGTCCATCCCGGCCTTGAGGCCTGATTCGGCCTGGGCCTGGGCCCGGCGCACCAGGGAATAGACTTTTTTAAACTGCTCATCCGGCGGCCCGATAATATAGGTGCGGGTGATGTCGGCGCAGTAGCCCTCCAGCTTTGCGCCCATGTCGATGATGATGGGCTCGCCGGCCTTGAGGACATAATCACCGGGATAATGGTGCGGCCGGGCGCTGTTGGGGCCGGCGGCCACGATGGCCGGGAAGGCCAGGCCCTCGGAGCCCCCCTCCCGCAGGGCCACCTCGATCTCCCAGGCTACCTGGCGCTCGGTTTTGCCCGGGGCCAACTCCCCGGAGACGCGGCGCAAGACGGCCTCGCTGAGCTCCAAGGCCCGGCGCATGGCCGCCAGTTCCTCCGGGGCCTTGACCTCCCGCAGCTTCTCCACCACCCCCTCCAGGGGCCGCCACTCCGTGGACGGGCCTTTGGCGCCCACGGTCTCCACCAGGCGTTGATACTGCCAGTAAGTGAGGTGGGCGCTCTCGAAGCCCAGCCGCGGCGCCTTGATCTCCTTGAGCAGCTCCGCCAGGCTGTCCCCCAGGCTGGTCTTATAAATGACAATTTGCAAGTCCCGGACTTCCTGCCGGGCCCAAAGCTGGTAGCGGAAATCGGTGAGGAGCGCCGCGGCGCTCGGGGTGATGAGCAGCATGCCCCAGTCGGGGTCGTCGGCGGTGAAGCCGCTGAGGTAGCGGCGGTTGGCCGGGCCGGAGACCAGCAGGCCGTCCACCTGCTGCCGGGGCAGCAGGTCCCGCAAAGCTTCCAGACGTCTGGCGACGAGTAAGTTTGACATGCTGAATTCTTCAAAAACCCCGGCGGAAAAGCAAGGGAAAAAGGAAGCGGTCAGCTGTCAGCTTTCAGCCATCCGCAAAAGCCGGCAGGGAAAGCTATGGGACAAACCGCCGGGGGCGCCACTCTGCGCGGCCGTTGGCGCGCTATTGACAAACCAGGCTTTTTAACTTAATTTTAATAGATATTTCTTGACGGACCATCGGGAACTTTCCGCTCCCGCGCTACCTTAAATTTCCGGCGGACAGACACTTAAGATTTTCGGGATACATGATTTGCTCAAACTGGTAGCCTTTGATTGCGACGGCGTCTTGTTCGACTCCCGGCAGGCCAACGTCGCCTTTTACAACAGCATCCTGGCCCGCTTCGGCCTGGACCGCATGGACCCCGCAGCCGAGGATTTCGTCCACTGCCATACGGTGCGGGAGTCGCTGGAACACCTCTTCCAGGGCACTCCCAGGCTGACGGAGGTCTTCGCCTTTCATCGCACCTTCGACTATCAACCCTTCATCCCCATGATGGTGGAAGAGCCGAGTTTGCGGGATTTTCTGGGCTTTTTGCGGCCCGCCTATTACACCGCCATCGCCACCAACCGCACCACCACCACCGGCGCGGTGCTGGACTACCACGGTCTGGCGGACCGCTTTGATTTGGTGGTGTCGGCCCAGGACGTCAGTCGCCCCAAGCCGGACCCGGAAGCCTTTGCGCGCATCCTGGGCCACTTCGGGCTCGAACCCCGGGAGGCCCTCTTTATCGGGGACTCCCAGGTGGACGAAGCCTTTGCCGCCAATGCCGGCGTGGACCTGGTGGCCTACCGCAACCCCAGGTTGCAGGCCGCCCATTATCTTGATTCCTTTGCCGACGGTCCCGAGTTGATCCGCAGACTCAATCGGAGGTCATAACCCCGAGGAGGATTGACATGAAGAGCTATCAGTGCCAGATTTGCGGTTATATCTATGATCCCGCGGCGGGCGACCCGGAAAATAATGTCCCGGCCGGCACCGCGTTTGAGAAATTGCCTCCTGAGTGGGTCTGCCCGGTTTGCGGCGCCCCCCAGGATCAATTCATTCCGGTGGACTGAGCCGGACTCGGTTCCGGCCCGGTTCCCCCCCAGCAGAGGATTATGAACTCATCAGCCTCCAAACCCGGGGCGGGCGCATCCGCCCGCCCCCGGGAAAAATCCTTCTTCCGGGAATATGGCGAGGCCCTGGCCATTGCCTTTGTCCTGGCCCTGTTTATCCGGTTCTTTCTGTTCCAGGCCTTTTCCATCCCCTCGGGGTCCATGGAAAAAACCCTGCTGATCGGCGATTACCTGCTGGTGAATAAACTGAGCTACGGCATCCGCAACCCCCTCGACAATAAGGTGCTGATCCCCATCGGTCAACCAGAGCGAGGCGACGTGGTAGTCTTCATCTTCCCCCAGGACCCCACCAAGGATTACATCAAGCGGATCATCGGCCTGCCTGGGGACAAGGTGCAGGTCATCAACAAGAAGGTCTTTATCAACGACAAGCCGCTGGAGACCCCCCAGGCCCGGTACGACGACCCCCTGGTCATTCCCCCGCCCCGCAGCGCCATCGAATCGCCCCGGGATAATTTCGGGCCGGTGCAGGTGCCTCCCGACTCCTACTTCGTGATGGGAGACAACCGGGACCACAGCTATGACAGCCGTTTCTGGGGCTTCGTGCCCATGAAGGACCTCAAAGGCAAGGCCACCATCATCTATTTTTCCTGGCAGGGACCCCGGAATGAATCTTTCCTGCCGTCCTTATGGGGCGGGGCCAAAGGGCTGCTCCAGCATCACCGCTGGGACAGCAAGGCTTTCCGGGTGCGCTGGGACCGCCTGGGCAAGCTGATCCATTAAAGGCAGAGGTTAGGTTTTGGGTTTTTCCTTAGGGCGGGAAAGCGGAGCGCATCCCGCCGCCAGCTTACTCTCTCTAAAATTCTTGCCATAATGCCGAATACTCTACTCCGCAGAATTATTTACCGAAAACCGAAAACCGAAAACCGAAAACCCTTGCTTTTTGTCCTGGCCCTGCTGCTAGTGTGGGGCTGCGGTCCGGCGCCCTCCCATCCCATCGTCATTTTCTGCTCCCCGGATTCACCCCGGATGCAGCAAGCCATTGCCGGCCTGCAGGAGAAGCTGAAGGGTTTTCCCCTGAAGGTGGTCATCGCCCCTCAATTCGGCGAGGACATCCTAACCAAGCGGCGCCAGGTGCAAAGGCTTACGCCCCGGCTGCTGGTGGTGCTGGGCACCCCGGCCCTGATGGCGCTGGCCCCGGTGGAGAAACAGACCCCGGTGGTCTTCGCCCTGGTGGCCAACCCTTACTTCAGCGGCGCGGTTTATCGAGTCGGGCATCCGGAAGATCACCAGGAGAACGTCACCGGCCTGGCCTCGCCGCCGCCTTTGGAGGCGGCCCTGAAGCAAGGCGCCGCCCTCCTGGGGAACAGGACCTGGGGCTTGCTGTATGATCCCCATGACGGCGTGGCCGCGGAGCTGGCGGCGGAATTCACCCGCCTGGCCCCGCAGTTTGGCCTCCAGCCCTTATTGGAGCCCAGCGCCGGCGCGGCCGACGACCTCCTTGCCCTCAAGCGCCTTTATGATCGGGGAGCCCGGGTGGTTTACCTGCCGCCGGCGGCCAGCGCGGCCCGTTACGCCCCGCTGCTGCTGGACTGGGGCCGCCGCAAGCGGCTCATGGTGGTGAGCGGCTACCCCGAAGGTGCGCATCAGGGGGCCATCCTCTGGGTGGCCCTGGACTACCGCAAAATCGGCGAAGAGGCCGGCGCCCTGGCCCTCCGGGTCCTCAAGGGCGAGCCCCCCAAAAAGATTCCCATTGCGGAAGCGGCCCCTTTAAGGGTAGAAGTGGATGAGAAACTGGTGCGGCATTGGAGCGGGTATCCCGGGAAAGGCAGTGGTCAGTGATCAGTGGCCACTGACAACTGACAACTTCCATCTTGGTGTCTTTGGTGCCTTGGTGGTGAAATAAAGCAGGAGGATTGCATGCCCCCGTCCCTAAAATTCGATCCGGCCGCCTGGCAGCCGGAAATCCAGATGGCGCCATATACCCTGAGCAACGGCCTCACCCTGCTGGTCCTGCCCGACCACAGCCTGCCCATCCTTTCCCTGCAAATCCACTACAAGGTGGGCTCCCGGCACGAGCGGCCCGGCATCACCGGCATCTCCCACCTCTTCGAGCACCTGATGTTCCGCGGCACCAAGACCCTGGGGCCGGAAGAGTTCTCCCGTATCCTCCAGGCCAAGGGCGGCGAGATCAACGCCTTCACCACCAAAGACCATACCTCCTACTTCGAGAACCTGCCCTCGGAGCACCTGGAGCTGGGGCTGCGGCTGGAGGCCGACCGCCTGCTCAACCTGAAGCTGGACCAGGACACCTTTGCCCCGGAGTTGCAGGTGGTCATCAGCGAGCGCAAACTCCGGAGCGTGGACAGTCCCCTGGGCCTGGTGGAGG
>CAZOCQ010000204.1:0-5700 GCA_964578335.1 uncultured Desulfobacca sp. | reverse complement strand
TAATCCTGTACCGGCATGGCCAATCTCCTGAGATGGTTTTTGGGTTTGGATTTAAAATGTTACAAATAAATTTCTTTAGGTTGGCTGGCCTTTAGGGCCTAAGTTATATTACCAAAATAAGCACTTTTTCCCGGAAGGCGGGAATTCGGTGGCGCATTTCACTCCTACTTTATTGAGATATATGGAGATAAGGCGGCTGAAAATCGGACGATTTCCGATTTTTTTGTAGGAATTTTTCCTAAGAGCATGGTTATTGGCGCCCTTTGAGACCAGACCGAAAGGTTGTCTGGTAAAAAATTCTTCCAGGCAAAATTTTAGATACCGATATAATAGAATATCAGGCCGAATTGACCCCAAAAATCTTTTGTCAGTGGCGCCAGGGATTATGGAAAACCAGGAAAAACTTGAAGTTGGATATGGATTCAGCCAGGGGGACGACGCCTTTGCCGTCGGAGTCGAGGCCGCCCGCCAGGCCCTCAGCGGCGTCAGGGAGCATGCCCCCTCCCTGGTGCTGGTCTTTGCTTCGCTCCGCTATGACCTGGAGAAATTGCTGCGCGGGGTCCAGTCGGTGGTGGGAGAGGTCCCCCTGGCGGGCGCCAGCACTGCGGGGGAGATCTGCAACGGCCCCCACCAGGAAAGCGTGGTGGTGACCATCCTGGCGTCTCCGTATCTGGAGGTCTCGGTGGGGCTGGGAGAACGGGTCTCCCAGGACTGGCGGCAGGCGGTGGCCCAGGCCGTCGGCACCCCGGCCCTGGCCCCGTTCTTTTCCCCGGAGGACAGCACCGCCTGGTCGGAACTCACCCTCCAGGGCAAATCCGCCTTCGCCCTGATGTTCGCCCCCGGAGAGACTTTCACGTCCATCCTGCGCAGCTTTGAGATTCTGGAAGAGCTCAAGCGCCTCTCCCAGGACCGCTTACCGGTGATCGGCGGGTGCGCCGGCGATGATTTGCGCCTGGAAACCAACTATGTGCTTTGGGGGCGGCGGGCTTATCGCGACGGCCTCTTGTTGGTGGTTTGCCGGACCCGGCTACGCTTCGGCATCGCCATGGCTCACGGCCTTAATCCCACCGAGCGGCGGCTCATGGCGACCCGCACCCACAACCATGAGGTTTTGCAGTTGGAAGACCGCCCGGCGGCTGAGGTCTATAGCAGCATCATGGGCCATTCCCGGGACAGCCTGGAAGGGAAGCATCTGACCCTGGTCACCGGACGGCCGCTGGGCACCCTGGACCCTTACGGACAGTACAGCATCAATGTCGCCGCTTACTTCACCCCCAACGGCGGCCTGCGCGTGGCGCAACCGGTGGCCGAAGGCGCCCTCCTTACCGTTATGGCCGGAACCCCCGAGTCGGTGGCGGCCGCCGGCCGGGAGGCTTTGCGCAAAGCTTTGCTGCGCGGCTCCATTACCCAGGCGGCCGCAGTGCTGGCCTTCTCGCTTTTTGGGCGATCGCCTGGTGGAAGAATTCCAGGGCATGCAAAAGATCTTGCCGGAGGTCCCCATCACCGGCTTTTACAGCATGGGTGAGCAGGGTCTGGCCGATGACGGGGTGAGCCGCAATAATACCGTGGTGATCGCCGTTTTGGTTTTGGGCCGGGAACTGTCTTATGCCGCTCAAGTGGCCCTGGAACGGGAACGGCTGCAAAGCGAAGTGGAACGAGTCGAGGCTGTCAAAACCGCCTATGAAATATTAAAAAACGAAGTGGCTGAGCGCCAGAAAGCGGAACAAGCCCTGCGGGACAACGAACGGTTTTTGACCCATATCTTCGACAGTATCCAGGACGGGCTGACCATCCTGGACGCCTTTTACAATATTCACCGGGTCAATCCCACCATGGAAAGATGGTTCCCCCGGAGGCGGCCCCTGATCGGCAAGAAATGCTATGCCGCTTTTCACGGCCGCCGAAGCCCCTGCAAGGTGTGTCCCACCCGGCAAACCCTGGAGACGGGCGCCGCCGCCTCTAAAATGATTCCTGTCAGCCGTGACGATGGGACCTCCGCCTGGGTGGAGATTTATACCTATCCCTTGATGGACCCCGATTCCGGCAAAATCAACGGCGTCATCGAATACGTCAAGGACGTCAGCGAACGGGTGCGGACCGAAGAGGCGCTGCGCCGCAGCGAAGAGCAACTGCGGCAGTCGCAAAAGATGGAAGCCGTGGGACGTCTGGCCGGCGGCATCGCCCATGACTTTAACAACATTCTGACGGCCCTCAGCGGCTACAGCGAACTCCTGATGCTGAGCCTGGGGGCCCAGAATCCTTTAAGTCAAGATGTCCAGGAGATTCAACGAGCCGCGGACCGGGCCGCCACCCTGACCCAGCAACTTCTGGCCTTCAGCCGTAAGCAGATCATCAATCCGCAGCCCCTCCACCTCAACGAGGTGGTGGTCAACATGGATAAGATGCTGCGCCGCCTCATCCGGGAAAACGTCCACCTGCAGACCATCCTGGACCCGGAACTGGGCGCAGTGCTGGCCGACCGGAGCCAGATCGAGCAGGTTGTCGTCAACCTGGTGGTCAATGCCCAGGACGCCATGCCCCAGGGGGGCAGGCTCACCTTGGAAACCGCCAATGTTGATCTGGGCCAGGATTATGGCCGGGAGCAGGCGCCGGCCCCGCCGGGCCCCTATGTGCGGCTGACGGTCAGCGACACCGGCATCGGCATGGACCGGGAAACCCGGGAGCATCTCTTCGAACCCTTTTTCACTACCAAGAAACGGGGGGAAGGCACCGGGTTGGGACTGTCGATGACTTACGCCATCGTCAATCAGGGCGGCGGGTTCATCGAAGTTGACAGCGAACCGGGGCAGGGCGCCGCCTTAAGGGTCTATTTGCCGCGGTTGGCGGGAACCCCGGAGCCGACCGAGGCCTCCTGGAACGCCGCGGAGGAGCAGGTGGTCTCGGAGACCATCCTGCTGGCGGAGGATGAAGAAATCGTCCGGCAGGTCACCCAGAGAATCCTGGCGGGAAGCGGTTATACCGTGCTGGAGGCCGGCAGCGGCCCGGAGGCCTTAAAGATCAGCGAACAATACCAGGGGCGGATTCATCTGGTCTTAACCGATGTCTTGATGCCCGAAATGACCGGCCCGCAACTGGCGGCCGCCCTGACGCGCCGGCGCCCGGAAATGAAGGTCCTCTTCATGTCCGGGCACGCGGATGATGTCCTGGGGCATCATGGCGTCCTGGAGCCGGGCATCGCCTTTATTCAGAAACCTTTCCGCCGCGACGACCTGCTCCGGAAGTTACAGGAAGTGCTGTCTCCCGCCAAGCTGTAAAATGCCTTCGATTGCGGGCAGCTTGCGTCTGGGTCTTGCACCCGTCCTGGCGCGCTCACCCCCGGCCTGGACAATTTTCAGTCTCAGGGCAACAGCAACTCCCAGTAAATTCCCAGGATGGCCGGCGATAATGCCACCAGGCCCACGATAAATGCCAGGATCAGTTTAAGGGCGGGAGGCCATTCCTCCCGTTTTCTCTTCACCCAGACCTTGCCGGCAGTAAGCTCGGGGTTATTCATGGCATCCTCCTGACAATCTCTCCGAAAAAACCGCCTCGGTTTTTTCTGTTTATGGCAGCCAAATTATTCTGAGAACCCGAGACACCTGGTGAGATGGCAACAGCCGGATCTGCTCCTCCTCTTCTTATGATCGTTTTAATCTATACTATTTTTATATACAAAAATAGCAAAAATCAAGGGGGTCATCAAAATTTATTTTTTATTTTAATGATATTTTTCCCTTAAGCTAAAAATGCAGGTTTTCCGAGGGATTATGCCGGGCAGGTATTGCCAGCAGGTGATTGGACTGCTTATTATGTATAAACCCAAGAGAGGGCCAAGGGAAATCGCCTTTACGGTTCCTGCGCCAATTTTTGCCATTTTCGGCTGGAGTGTCCCGAAGCTAGTGCACTGCCTCCAGCTAGCCGCAGCCGGCGCACATGGGAGTCCCGTTGCCCAGCAGATGGAGGGAGGGGAGGGGTTTGGGGAGAGTGGGTTGGGTAGTGGTCATGATTTAGACCTTATTTTCATTAACTCTGCTCAGAGTGGCGCGATGCTTCTCAATGGATTCTTTGGCAAGCTCCTCTATCCGACCCCATCTCTCTTTCTCCAGGGGAGCGGCCAAAAGCAGAATATCGCCGCCGATCTCTATGGCTTCGAAGACCCGGCCATCCTCCAATTCCTGGAAAGAGTCCGGCATCACCACTTGCCCTTTTTCCTTCTTGACGGTTCCCAGGTACTTCATGGCTCCACCTCTAGCTCCTGGACAAAATCATACGTGTTTCATGGGTCTTATTCAAGTGCTTCCTGTGCCCGGTGATTACTGGCGTCCGGTGGCTCATACTTCCCTTGCCACAATGTATTGCCATTGTCTTGGTGAAATTAGCGTGAGCCTTTGAGAAACAGCTTTTCCATTTTCGCAATTTATCGAAATCTCTACTTCATACTCACCAGGAGGGAGGTATGCACTCATAATAACCTTCCCCTTTCCACCTGCGCAATAGCCTGGAGTTTCCTGACCTCCCTTAACTCATCTTCGGTATAAAGGAGCCGCGGCGGCGGGGCCTGGCCGGTCTGGGCGGCCTGGCGGGTGACGGCGGCCATCTCATAGAATTCTTCCGGCGTAATGTCCCGGCCCCCCAAGCCACCGATGAAGCTCGTGAGTATTGGCGCGTCTTTCCGGCCATAGAGGGCTGAGGCGAGTTCGGCGAAAAGCACCCCGCCCTGGCCCAGGGAGATATTCTGGTCAATGACCGCGGCCCCCTTTTTGCCGGCAAGCAGTTCCCGCAGCCGCGCCGCCGGAAAGGGCCGCAGCAGCCGGGGCCGCACCAGGCCGATTTTTTGTCCTGCCTCCCGGAGTCGGTCCACCGCCTCCTTGGCCTTGGTGGCAAAGGACCCCAGCATCACGAAGGCGAACTCGGCGTCGTCGGTGCGATACCCTTCCACCGCCTGGTGGCGCCGCCCGAATTTTTGGGCGAACTCCGCCGCCGCCTCCTCAAAGACCGCCAGGCCGTTTAAGGACGCCAGGTGCATCTCGTAGCGGAAATAGGAATAGGGCGTGCCCCCCAGCACCACCACCGCCTGGCTCACCGGGGCGCTGGCCCGGAACTTGATGTTGCCGGGCTCAAACGGCCCCACAAAACTGCGCGCCGCCTCGGCCTCGGGCAGCTCCACCGGCTCCCGGGTGAAGGAGAGGTAGAAGCCGTCCAGGTTGACGATCACCGGCAGCCGCACCCGCCGGTCTTCGGCCAGGCGGAAGGCCAGGAGTACGCTGTCCAGGACTTCCTGGCAGGTGGCGCAGTGGATTTGCAGAAAGCCCGAATCCCGGGCCGCCAGGATGTCGTTGTGGTCGGGTTCCAGGGTGATGGGGGCCGACAGCCCCCGGGAGACGTTCACCAGCACGAAGGGGGCGCGCCAGCCCGCCACGGTGTAGAGCATCTCCATGGCGTACAACAGACCCTGGCTGGAGGTGGCGGTGAAGACCCGGACCCCGGTGGCGGCCGCGGCCCCGGCCGCGGTGAGCATGGAGTGCTCCGACTCCAGGGTCACCAGGCGGCCGTCCATGGCCCCGTCATCCATCCAATGGGCCAGGGTTTCGATGATCTCCGTCTGGGGGGTGATGGGAAAGGCCGGCACATAATCCACCCCGGCCAGCCGCGCCCCCCAGGCCGCCGCGCCGTTGCCGGTCAAGAGCTTCCGGGTCATGG
>CAZOCQ010000203.1:0-5700 GCA_964578335.1 uncultured Desulfobacca sp. | reverse complement strand
AAAAAAATGGCGGAGAGAGAGGGATTCGAACCCTCGGTGGAAGTTTCCCCCCACACTCGCTTAGCAGGCGAGCACCTTCGGCCTCTCGGTCATCTCTCCTGACAAGACTTTTAAGTTTCAAGTTTCGAGTTTCAAGTTTCGAGTTTTTAGTATTAGCCTCACAGACCCAAAATTTTATGGTTTATAACCGAAAACCGAAAACTCAGGGATGGCGGAGGGAGAGAGATTCGAACTCCCGGACCCGTGAGGGTCTGCGGTTTTCAAGACCGCCGCCTTAAACCGCTCGGCCATCCCTCCTCACCCGGAATTTTTAACATCCGCGCCCCTGGTTGTCAATGTCGGGGCGATTCTTGTCCGCCCCGACGCCAGGGCGAACACCAGGTTCGCCCTTACGGTGAAATCCTTTATTGAAGTGAGGGCGGTTCGAGAACCGCCCCTACGGCTCACTGCCGTCTATCCACCACCCGCTGGGCCTTGCCTTCGGTGCGGGGCAGGCTGTTGGGCTCCACCAACTCCACTTTGGGGGTCACCAAAAGCTCGCTCTTCAAGGCCTCGGTGATGCGTTTTTGCAAGCGGGTCAAATACTTCAGGTCTTCCTGGAAGAAATTGGCCTGCACCTCCACCTTGACGCGCATCAGGTCGTTGAAGTCTTCCCGGGTCACTTCCACCAGGTAGTGGCTGCCCACCTCCGGCATGGCCATGAGCACCTTATCAATTTGCAGCGGGAAGATGTTGACCCCTTTGACGATGAGCATGTCGTCGCTGCGGCCCTGGATGCGGGAAAGGCGCTTAAAGCCCCGGCCACAGGGGCAGGGCGTATCATCAAAAGAGGCCAAATCCCGGGTGCGGTAGCGCAACAGCGGCATGCCCTGGCGGGTGAGGTTGGTGAAGACCAGTTCCCCCACCTCGCCGGAGGCCACCGGCTCCAGGGTCTCGGGATGCACCACCTCCAGCAGGAAGGCGTCCTCCCAGACGTGCATGCCGTTTTGCTCCGGGCACTCGAAGGCCACCCCCGGGCCGTTCATTTCGGAGAGGCCGTAGGAGTTGTAGGCCCTGAGGCCGTAGGCCGCCTCGATGCGCCGGCGCATATCCTCGGAATGGGGCTCGGCCCCGACGAAGGCGATGCGCAGCGGCAGGTCCCGGGGGTCCAGGCCGTGTGTGTTGAAAGTGTTCAACAGATACAAAGCAAAGCTGGGGATGATGTGAATCACGGTGGCGCCGAACTGCTGCATGAGCTGGAGCTGCCGGGCGCTGTTGCCGGCGCCGGCGGGGATGGTGAGGGCCCCCAGGCGCTCGCCGCCGTAGTGGAACCCCAGTCCCCCGGTGAAGAGGCCGTAACCCATCATGTTCTGGAAGACGTCTCCCGGCCGCACCCCGGTCATATACATGGAGCGGGCCACCAGTTCGGCCCACTGCTCAATATCGCCGCGGGTGTAATAGATCACCGTGGCCTGGCCGGTGGTGCCCGAAGAGGCGTGCAAGCGGACGATTTCCGTTAGGGGCACGGTGAGCATCTCTCGGCCCCGGGCCCGCAGGTCATCCTTGGTGGTGAAGGGAATCCGGCGAATATCATCCAGGCTGGCAATCTGCTCTGCAGACATCCCGGCCTGCCGCAAGCGCTGGCCATAAAAGGGGCTGCGGGCCGCCCGGCTGACGGTCTCCCGCAGGCGCCGAAGCTGTAATCCGCTTAATTCCTTGGGTCTTATAGTTTCAATGGCCGTGTCCCAATACACTGGCATCTCCTGACGTTTCGGCTGGAATGATCGACCTTGTTTGTTTTAAGCGGTTCAGCCGCTTCTGTCAAGCGCCGCCAAGGAATGAGCAGAGGGCGCTGACCCGCGGAAGACTGAGCCTTCCAGTCCGGTCAATTTCTGTCAGCAAAATTTTTCTCCATCTGGCGGTGCGACGGAACCCGCAACCTATTGCGTCTCATTGCTAAAGTGAGTTATAGAACATCTACAGGAGTTATAAGTTTACTCCCTTTGAGAGCTGAAGGATTTGTTCCGGCAGGGCCAGGGAAGGTATAAACGCCATGTACTTCTACTTCATCTTCACCTTCACCATTATCATCCAACTGCTTGCGGCCTTCCTCTCCTGGCGGCTGGTATGGATAGCCCGGCTGAAGCCGGCCTGGGGTTTGATCGCCATTGCCCTTTCCTTGATAGTCGTGCGCCAGAGCCTCTTTTTTTTCTACCGGGTGGTCTATAATTATCCCTTTGATCCCACCATCGAACTCTTGACCCTGACCATCTCGGTGCTGATTTTGATCGGCGTGGCCCGTATCGGCCCCTTTTTCATCATCGCCAGCCACCTGGAAGAGGCGCACCGGGAGAGCGAGGAGCGTTTCCGGACGGTGGCGGAATCGGCCAGCGACGCCATTATTGTCACCGACGGCGCCGGAAAGATCATTTCCTGGAACAAGAGCGCCCAAACCATCTTCGGCTATGAGGCCAAAGAAGTCATGGGGCGACCTCTCACCGTGTTGCTCCCGGAAAAATTTCAGGTGGCCCATCCCACGGAGCTGCGGCCGCGGCCAAGCGGCCCTGACTCCGAGCGCAACGGCAGCGCCGTGGAACTGGTGGGGTTGAAGCGGGACGGCAGCGAGTTTCCCCTGGAACTGTCCCTGAGCGACTGGCGGACCAAGGAAGGGACCTTTTACGGCGCCTTGATTCGCGATATCACTCAACGCAAATGGGCCGAAACCATCCTGCGACGGCAACTCGACTTCGAACAAGTGCTCATCGACACCATCCCCTTCCCGGTTTTTTATAAGGATGCCGACGGCCTGCTGATCGGCTGCAACAAGGCCTATGAAGAATTCTTCGGCTGGCCTAAAGAGTCGGTCATCGGCAAGTCCGTGTATGAACTCTTTCCGGAAAATATCGCCGACAAATATTTTGAGATGGACCGGCAACTGTTTGAAAACCTCGGGAACCAGATGTATGAATTTGTCACCCTGGACAGCAACGAAAACCTCCATGACATCATCCTGCATCAGGCTTCCTTTGCCGGGCACGGCGGATCGGTGGGCGGAATCGTCGGGGCTTTTCTGGATATTACCGAACGCAAGCAGGCCGAGGAGGCGCTGCGGCAGAGTGAGCGCCAGTACCGATTATTGGTCAACAATATCCCGGCCGTGGTTTTCAAAGGTTATAAAGACGGCTCCATCGAGTTTTTCGACAATAAGATCGAAAAATTGGCGGGTTACAGCAAAGAAAACTTCGATGCCAAGAAGATCACCTGGTGCCAACTGATGGTGCCGGAAGATCTGCCGGCCTATAAACAGGCCCTGGGCGAGGCCCTGGGAAACAATACGCCCTTTATCAGCGAATTCCGGATTATGAATAAATCCGGAGAAATCCTTTGGGTCCAGGCCCGGGGGCAAAAAATTGACGACCAGCCCGGCCAGGCCGATTCCTTCAGCGGCGTATTCTTCGATGTCAGCGATCGGAAAAGGTTTGAAGCAGAACGCTTAATGTTCAGCAAGATCGAGTCCCTGGGCCTGCTGGCGGGCGGCATTGCCCACGATTTCAATAATATCCTCACCGCCATCCTGGGCAACATCAGCCTGGTCATGATGAAGCTGCCCCAGGAGAGCCAGATCCGGGATCGCCTGCAACGCTCGGAAAAAGCCTGTCTCCAGGCCCAGTCGCTGGCTCAGCAATTGCTCACCTTTGCCAAGGGCGGGGCGCCGGTCAAGACCCTGATTCCGCTGTCCGAGCTGGTCCATGAATCGGCGATTTTCGCCTGCCGCGGCTCCCAGGCCCGCTGTGAGTTCTCCCTGGATAAGGATCTCTGGGCCATCGAAGCCGATCCCGGACAAGTGGGTCAGGTATTTAATAACTTGCTGATCAACGCCATCCAGGCCATGCCCACCGGCGGGACGATCAATATTTCCGCCCAAAATCTGCCCCCGGAGGCCATCAGCGATGCGCCGCTCAACCCGGGCAGATATGTGAAAATTTCCATCCAGGATCAAGGGATCGGCATTCCCGCGGAAGACCTGGCCAATATCTTTGACCCCTATTATACCACCAAGCAAACGGGCAGCGGCCTGGGTCTGGCCACGGCTTATTCGATTATCAAGAACCATAACGGCCATATTTCGGTGGTCTCCAAATTGGGCAGCGGCACCACCTTCCATATCTACCTGCCGGCCAGCGACCGGTTGATCGCCCCGCAACGGGAAATTGTGGGCGAAGCGCTGGCCGGAAAAGGCAAGGTCCTGGTGATGGATGATGAGCCGGTGGTGCGGGAAGTCCTGGGAGAGATGTTGAGGGATTTGGGATATGAGGGCTATTTTGCCCGGGATGGGGTGGAGGCCATCAAACAGTTCGTCGAAGTGCGGGAAAACGGCGAGGATTTTGCCGCGGTGATTCTGGATCTGACGGTGCCCGGCGGAATGGGTGGGAAAGAAGCCCTCGGGCACCTGCTCCGCCTCGACCCGAAGTTGAAGGCCATCGTTTCCAGCGGTTATTCCGATGACCCGATCATGGCAGACTTCAAAAAATATGGGTTCAGCGGGGTGATCAGCAAACCTTATCGGGTCTCCGACCTGAGCCGGATTCTATATGAAGTAATTATGCAATCCTGAGTCTCTGCAATTCCACCTTAATATCCGCCTCCGCCAGGCTGGCCGAACCGTTGCCGCAGGGGAGGATATCACAGTTGATAGGAAATCAGGGGGCCGGAGAGGAACTCCAGGGCTACGCCAAAGGGATAAGCGCCCTCGGTTTCCCCTTCCAGGCGGCGCACCACGGCTCGGGCGGCCAGATTAATCCCGTCCCAGGACTGATCCGGCCCGGGGTCCAACGATTTAAAGGTAAGATGCCCCACCTGTCCGAGACTTAACTCTGGTTTGGTATAACACTCCAGATAGACCCCCCCCTTGCTGATATTTTTCATGGTGGCCCGGCTGGAAATAGACCCGGCTTGGTCGGGGAGACTGACGCGATATTCGATGGCCAGATTGGTATATAACCGGTGGTGCCGGCGTTTTTCCCGGCCGACGGCCCCCGCCAGCGGGCTTTTGTCGTCGAACCTGAACATACTGGCATAGATGGTGGCCAACATGAGCTTTATCTCCGTCCTGGGGATAAACCGCGCCCCATTTATCAGTAATCAATCCAGTAAGGCCAGCCAAACCCCGATGCTCACGATTACCCGGCCGTCAGGCACCGGTGTGCAATATGCGGCGCTTTCTTCTGCAAAGGCAAACACCCAGATATCAGGAGTCAATAATCTGCAAACTAAATGCCAATTAATTATCTAGGTGATATTCATGAAAATTCAAAAATTTAAACATCATTGCGACCGCAAACTTGTTCGGAACCCTGACCCAGGTATTTCATCTGCTGAACATGTTCACATGACTCCTGGGGACAATAAAATAGTATAAAATATTATATTATAATTAATATTAATATCAATTATTTTTTAGCTTAACCTTCCCTCCCCTCATTTATCGCCTGCCACCGCCAGCCTGGGCCGCAACGGCGGCTCGCCGGGTTCCAGCCAGTCGCCGCCCGCGCCCGTCCTTAAGTTAAGGCTTGCCGGGCGGTATTTCAACCGCCCGAGGCATGGGGGGGGTGGTGACCAGGGAATCAGGATAATCGGGCGGGGTTCGGCTTGGGGAAGACGCCAAAGATTAAGCCAGGCCATGATACTGCCGATACCAGCGGACGAAGCGGGGGATGCCCT
>CAZOCQ010000202.1:0-5704 GCA_964578335.1 uncultured Desulfobacca sp. | reverse complement strand
CGCCCGGTCCCTGGCCCTGGACGTTTTGGCCGCGGCCCAGCGGGAAGGGCGATCGGTGGAGGAGGTGCTGGCCGCCACCTACAAGCGGCAGCGCCATCTCCTGCGGGTGGAGCGCGCCTTCCTGCTGGAGCTGGTTCAGGGGGTGAAACGCTGGGAATTGAAGCTGGATTATCTCCTTTCCCAGGTGTGCGCCATGCCTTTGGGCAAGCTGCACCCCATGGTCCTGCTGATTCTGCGATTGGGGGCCTTTCAGATTCTCCTGCTGGACCGGGTGCCGGCCCGGGCCGCGGTGCACGAAGCCGGGCACGAAGCCAAGGCCCGGCGGCTGCCGTCGGCTTATGTCGGTTTCATCAACGCAGTGCTGCGCCGCCTGGCGGCCGGGGAACTCCCCCCCGGGCCGGACCTCCAGGCCGACCCGGTGCTGGCCTTGAGCGTGGAGCACTCCCATCCCGTCTGGCTGGTGCGGCGCTGGTTGGGACGTTGGGGCCTGGAACGGACCGCGGCCCGCTTGGCCGCCAATAACCGCATCCCGCCCCTGACCATCCGGGTCAATACCCTGAAAACCGATCCCGAAAGCCTCAGGGTGCGCTTGGGCAGGGAGGGGGCGGTGGCCGTGCCCTGCCGCTTCTCCCCGGTGGGGCTGCGCCTGGCTGAATTCGAGAACTCTCCCCTGGAATTGCCCTCTTATCAGGAAGGGCGGTGGCTTTTCCAGGATGAGGCGGCGCAACTGGTTACCCTGTTGCTGCCCGTGGCGCCGGGGGCGCGTCTGCTGGAGCTGGGCGCCGGACGGGGCGGCAAGAGCGCGCATCTGGCCGAAAAGCTGGCCGGGGGCGGCCTGCTGCTGGCGGTGGATCAACACCAGAAGCGTCTTAAGGAGCTGACGGCAAACATGAAGCGCTGGGGCGCCGCGGCAGTGCAACCAATAAGGGCCGACGCCGCCGCGGCCCCGCCGTTTAAAGAGAAGAGCGTTGATCTGGCGGTGTTGGACGCGCCTTGCTCCGCCCTGGGGATTCTCCGCCGCCACCCGGAGATCAAGACTCGCCTTGGCGAAGGCGATTTGGCCACCTTTCCGCCGCGGCAGCGGGCCTTGCTGGAGGCCGCGGCCGCGGCCCTCCGCCCCGGCGGCCGGCTCCTTTACATCACCTGCACCACCGAAGCGGCGGAAAATGAAGAGCTGATCGCCGCCTTTCTGGCGGCCCATCCGGAATTTCATCTCGCCACGGACCCTGAACCGCTGCCGGCCCCGGCCCGCCTGCTGGTTAGTCCCCCGGGCTTTTTCCACACCTCCCCCGCAGATCACGATCTCGACGGCTTTTTTGCGGCAGTGTTAGCCAAGGGATAAGAATGCCTAAATATTTTGGCAATTCTCATTTTTCTTCTAGGTTTGTTAAAAAATAGGCAAAATTAGGTAAAAATACCCATAGACTTTTAGCATTAGAAGGCGGTAAGATAGCAAACAATCGGAAAGATGATGCACAGGCTTCATGGGGGCCCGATGGTCTGGAACAGCCTGGAGAAGAAGGGAAAACAGCCGTTGGAATTTATTGACCGCGGCTGCCAGGTGCATGAGCCCTCTGAGGTGATCATCACCGCTTCCGCAGCCGGCACGATTATCGAAATTATCCGCAACCTGCACCGCGAGGGAGAATCACCCACCTATATTTGCCAATGCGGCCATACCCATCGCCTCACCCTCAAGGGGGCGAAGGGCTGTCAGGGAGAGACCGGGAAACGCCGCCCCACTCTTAGAAATTTGAGCCAGGCTCGGGGTGTTTGAGCAGGGCAGGCCGCATTCAGGGAGCTCCCTTCCCTCAAACCAAGACCTTAAGGCCTTTCGGCTGGGGAATAAAACTCCGTCAGGAGGCGCTTGGCTTCCCGCCGGTCTTCTTCCAGGCCCTGGGGGCTGACGGCATGTTGATGGCAAGAGAGCACCCGCTGCAATTCCTGCGCCGCCAGGGAGGAATAACGGAGGCGGGCCAGGGTTTGGGCCAGGAAAAGATGATTGGTGGCGTTGTCCGGGGCCAGCCGCACCGCGGTCTGAAGGTGGTGGAGGGACTTATTGATATCACCCACGGACATGGGCCATTCCGGCGCTTCAAAATAAATGCGGCCCAGCACCCGGTGCGTCCCGGCTTGGTCATAGGTTTCATCCAGAACCACGGCGCGTCCCAGTTCCTCCATGATTTGGGGGAGTAAACGTCGTCCCGTCATAAAACCGCAGACTTCGGCCAAACCGCAGAGATTGAGGGCCAGCCAGTAGTGGCCCTCCACCCGGTCGGGCGCTTCGGCGATCAACATTTCGGCGTAAAGCCTGCCCTTGCGAAAGTGCGGTTCCCCATACTTCTTCGGACTCAGGTCTCCCAGAATAAAGCAGGTGCGGGCCAGTTGAGACAGGAGCACCGGGCGGGGGGCCGCCCCGGAGGACAACAGCCCTTCGTAGAGGCGCAGGGCCTTTTCGGCCTGGGTCTGGTTCAGGGTGGGACTCTGCAGGAGGGCGTCGGCTTCGGCCTGGGGCCATGGCGCGGCGCCATACCCGACGGTGGCGGTCATCAGGCAAAGAAACACGCACCCCAGAATTTTTACCCAGCCAAACATATTTATCAGTATGCCATCAGGAAGAATTCCCGGAGCGAGGTCAGATCAAATCATCCAATGGTCTGGGAAAAATGTTTTAATTCAATATAAATCCCCCGGAGCCGCTTGCCAACCCCCGGAGGCAAAGAGGCCGAGAAAATTCGGAATCGGCGCTCCGGGCTTCGCCGCGGCTCCCAGAACCTGCTCAACATTCTGAAATAGGGCTTTCTCTCCGGGCGGCCTTGAGGTATATTCCCATTAATCAACGGCGGTTAAGGGGAGGCCTATGGCGGTTCGTTTGGAGATCGGCTGGCGCCCGGAACTGACGGACGCGGAAGGGGAGGGGGTGCGCCGCCAGGCCCGGGAATATTTCGGCCTGGAGGTGGACCGGGTCCGGGTGCTGCGCGTTCTGACGTTTGATCTGGACCTGCCGCGGGAGGAACTGGAGGCGGTCCGCACCGCGGTCTTCACTCATCCCACCACCCAGGTTTCCGGCTTCCACCCCCTGGCCCAGGCCTTTGACTGGGCGGTCTGGGTAGGCTTCAAGCCCGGGGTGCGGGACAACGCCGGGGCCGTGGCCCGGGAGGCCGTGGCAGCCTACCTGGGGCGCCGACTGCCGCCCGCGGCGGCGGTCTATACCTCCAAGCTCTATCTCTTTACCGGCGGCCAACTGAGTGAAAAGAGTATGGCCCGGGTGGCCCGGGAACTCCTGGCCAACGACATGATCCAGGAGTTTCGCCTCTTCTCCCGCGCCGACTGGGACCCGGAAACCGGTATCGGCCTCATCCTGCCCCGGGTGCAGTTGGAGCGCACCCCCGCGGTGGAGGTCTTCGACCTCGACTCCCTGGAGACCCTCAAAGAGCTGAGCCGCCGGCGTCATTTGGCCCTGCGGGAGGCCGACCTGCCCATTATCCTGGATTATTTCCGCCGCCCCGAAGTCCGGGAGCAGCGGGCCGCGGTGGGGCTGGGGCCGCCCACCGACGTGGAACTGGAGTACCTGGCCCAGGCCCGGAGCGACCACTGCAATCACAACACCTTCCGGGGCCTGTTCCATTACCGGGACCTGGCCAACGGCGAGCACTTGCTGGTGGACAACCTCTTCAAGACCTGCATCGAGGCCCCCACCCGGGAGATCGCCTGGAAGAAATCGTGGGTGGTCTCGGTGCTCTGGGACAACGCCGGGGTGGGGCAGTTCGACGAGGACTCCTTGTACGTCATCAAGGGCGAGACCCACAACTCGCCTTCCAACCTGGAGGCCTACGGCGGCTCCCTCACCGGCATTGTCGGGGTTTACCGCGACCCCATGGGCACCGGCAAAGGGGCCAAACTCATCGGCGGCATTTACGGCTTCTGCGTCGGCCCCCGGGACTATGCCGGGCCTTTGCGCCCCCGGCTCCATCCCCGGCGGCTGCTGGACGGCGTCATCGAAGGGGTCAAGGACGGCGGCAACAAGAGCGGCGTGCCCACCATCAACGGCGCCCTCTATTTTGACCAGAGCTATCTGGGCAAATGTCTGGTCTTCGTGGGCGCCCTGGGCCTGCTGCCCAAAGAGATTAAAGGCGAGCCCGCGGCCAAAAAGGCGGCCCATCCCGGCGACCTCATCTTCATGTGCGGCGGCCGGGTGGGCAAAGACGGCATCCACGGGGTCACCGCCTCCTCGGAGGTCTCTTCTCCCGGCACCCCCGCCGGCCACGTGCAGATCGGCGACCCCTACACCCAGAAAAACATGATGGATTTTCTGCAGGAGGCCCGGGACCAGGGGCTCATCACCTTCATCACCGACTGCGGCGGCGGCGGGCTGTCCTCGGCGGTGGGCGAATCGGCTATGATGGCCGGCGGCTGCGAAGTGGACCTGTCGCAGGTGCCTTTGAAATATGAAGGGTTGGATCCCTGGGAAATCTGGATTTCCGAATCCCAGGAGCGCATGATCGCGGCGGTGCGCCCGGAAAACCAAGCCATATTTAAACAACTGGCCCGCAAGCACGCGGTGGAGGCCACCGTCATCGGCGCCTACACCGACCGGGGCGTCCTGGAGGTGCGGCACCAGGGCCAAACCTGCGCCTTCATGAACCTCTCCCTGCTGGAAGAAGAGTTTCCGGCCTGGGAATTCCCCGCCGAATGGCTGCCCCCGGCCGGCCGTCTCAGCGAGCCGGTGATGGGGGAACCGGCTGATCACCAAAGCCTCCTGCTGGCCATGCTGGGCCGCCCCAATATCTGCGCCCGGGAGTGGATCACCCGCCAGTACGACCACGAAGTCCAGGGGGCCAGCGTCCTCAAGCCGCTGGTAGGCGGCAAGGCCCCGGTGCCCGGAGACGCCGCGGTGATCCGGCCCCGGCCGGCCTCCCCCCGGGGACTGGCCCTGAGCCTGGCCCTCAACCCGGCCTACGCCCAGATTGACGCCTACCACATGGCCGCGGTCACCATTGACGAAGCGGTGCGCCGCCTCCTGGCCGTGGGCGCGCCCCTGGAGCACCTCGGCGGGGTGGACAACTTCTGCTGGCCCAGCGTGGAGTATCACCCGGAAGCCAACCCCGACGGCAAGTTCAAAGCGGCCCAACTGGTGCGGGCCTGCTGGGCCTTGCGGGACCTCTGCCTGGCCTACGAGATTCCCCTGCTTTCCGGTAAGGACAGCATGTACGTGGACGGTCTGCTGCCCGGGGCCTTCGGGGAGCTGCACCGGGTTTCGGGTCTGCCCACCCTGTTTTTCACCGCGGTGAGCGTCCTGCCGGAGGTGCGCCGGGCTATGACCCTGGACTGGAAGCAACCCGGGGACCTGATCTACCTGGTGGGCGAGACCCGGCCGGAGCTGGGCGGCTCGGAATTTTATGAAATGCTGGGCTATGTGGGCCTGAGCGTCCCGGAGGTCCGGCCCGAGGCTTTCCTGGCTTACTACCGGCTGGTGGAGCAGGCCGGCCGGGAGGAGCTGCTGGCCTCCTGTCATGGGGTTTACCGGGGCGGCCTGCTGGTGCATCTGGCCCTGGCCTCCCTGGCCGCGGGCCTGGGACTGGAGGTGGACCTGAGTGGGGTGGCGCCGGAGTCCCCGGACTACGCCGCGGCTTACGCCGAATCCGCCGGACGCTTCCTGGTGAGCGTGGACCCGGCGCATCGGGCCCGCTTCGAAGAGTTGTTC
>CAZOCQ010000201.1:0-5712 GCA_964578335.1 uncultured Desulfobacca sp. | reverse complement strand
GGTCACCGCCGCTCAGATGCGGGAACTGGATCGCCGGGCCATCGAAGAGGTGGGAATACCCTCCCTGGTGCTGATGGAAAACGCCGGGCGCACCACCTACCAGGTGTTGCGCCGGGAATTCCCCGATCTGGACGGAGAGGTAGGGATCTTGGCCGGGCGGGGCAACAACGGCGGCGACGGCTTCGTGGTGGCCCGCTACCTGGCCCAGGCCGGCATCCCGGTGGCCGTCTTTCTGCTGGGCCGGCGGCGCGACGTCAAGGGCGACGCCCGGGTGAACCTGGACATCCTGGCCCACCACGGCCTTTCGGTGGCCGAGGTCACCTCGGAAGAGGAACTCAACCCGGTGGCGCACCGTTTGGCCCGGGCCGGCCTCATCGTGGACGCCCTGCTGGGCACCGGCCTGGATAAACCGATCCGGGGCCTCCTGGCCGCCCTGATCGAGCGGGTCAACCAGCTGCGGCCTCCGGTTTTGGCGGTGGATATTCCCACCGGCCTGTCCGCCGACACCGGGGAGGTCCTGGGCGCGGCGCTGGCGGCCGAAGTCACGGTGACCTACGGCTGGCCCAAACTCGGCCAAATCCTGCCTCCGGGCCGGGACTACGTGGGCCGTCTCTGGCAGGTGGACATCAGCATCCCGCCTGATTTGGCCCGGGCGGTCCCAACGGAGCTGGCCGAAGCCCAGGAGCTGCGGCGGCTCCTGCCGCCCCGGCCCTTCGGCAGCCACAAGGGGACCTTCGGTCATCTCCTGGTGCTGGCCGGTTCCGAAGGCAAGACCGGGGCCGCGGCCCTGACCTCCCTGGGAGCCCTGCGGGCCGGGGCCGGGCTGGTGACCCTGGGGATCGCCGCCAGCCTCAACGACATCATGGAAGTGAAGCTCACCGAGGCCATGACCCTGCCCCTGCCGGAGGCCCCCATGGCCCGGGCCCTGGGAACGGAGGCCTTCAGACCGATCAAAACTTTTTTGGGCAAGAACATGGTCCTGGCCCTGGGGCCGGGCCTGGGGATACATGCAGATACCCAGGAACTGGTGCGGGTCCTGGTGCGGCAGTTGCCGCAACCGATGGTGGTGGACGCCGACGGGGTCAACGCCCTGGCCGGCGAGCCCGCTTGCCTGGGGGAGGCCGCCGGCCCCCGGATCATCACCCCCCACCCCGGGGAGATGGCGCGTTTGGTGGGCTCCTCCACCCAGGAAGTGCAGGCTCGACGCCTGGAGTCGGCTCGGGAGACCGCCAGGAAATACGGCGTCCATGTAGTCCTGAAAGGGGCCCAGACCCTGGCGGCGGCCCCGGACGGGCGGGTCAGCCTCAATCCCACCGGCAACCCGGCCCTGGCCAGCGGCGGCACCGGCGACGTCCTCACCGGCCTCATCGGCGGCTTCCTGGCCCAGGGGCTGGCGCCCTGGGACGCGGCCCGCCTGGGGGTCTTTCTCCACGGCCTGGCCGCCGACCACTTCGCCGGCCAGTACGGACCGCGGGGCCTGGCGGCCGGAGACCTGCTGGAGTTGTTCCCCGAGGTCCTGGGCCAATTCGCCCAAGGTTTTATTCCCCTTACTGAGGAAGAGATATGCTGCAAGCGCGTGATATCATGACCACCGAAGTGATCACCGTCTCCCCGGAGACTCCGGTGGGCGATTTGGCCAAGACCCTGGAGGGCAGGAAGATCGGCGGCGTGCCGGTAGTGGACGCCGACGGCGTTCTGGTGGGCATCGTCACCCAGAGCGACCTGGTGGAGCGGGTCCAGGAGTTGAAGCTGCCGCCGGCCATAAACATTCTGGACTTTCATGTCTATCTACAAATCCCCTCCCATCTCTTCCGCAAGGTGGAGAAGATGCTGGGGGCCACGGTGGGCGACGTCATGACCCCGAAGCCGGCCACCGTCTCCCCGGAGACGCCGCTGCCCCGGATCGCCGCCCTGATGGCGAAGCAGAAGGTGCATACCCTGCCGGTGCTGGAGAAGGGCAAGATCGTGGGCATCATCGGCAAGATGGACCTGGTCCGGGCCGTGGCCCGGGAGGAGGCTTGAAAGAAGGTTTCAGGTTTCAGGTTTTAGGTGGAAAATCAAGGACGGCGAAGCTCCTCAACATGGTCGGAAGCGCCCGGAACTGTCGTAGATTAGGACCTATCCTGGAATGTGTGACTCACTCTCCTGAGGCGACCCGGGCCCTGGCGGCCAAGCTGGCGGTCTGGCTGCAACCGGGGGATATCATCGCCTTAAACGGCGAATTGGGCAGCGGCAAGACCGAGTTCGTCCACGGTTTGGCCCAGGGTCTGGGGGTGCCGGCCAGCGTGCCGGTGGCCTCCCCCAGCTTCACCCTGGTCCACGAATACCCCGGCCGGCTCTTCCTGGTGCACCTGGACCTCTACCGCCTGGAGGACCTCCCCGCCGAGTTGCTGCCGGACCTGGAGGAGTATCTCGCCGGCGAACAGGTGGTGGCGGTGGAATGGGCGGAGCGCCTGGCCCCCTTGCTGCCCGCAGATTTCCTGGAGGTGCGGCTGGAAGTTCTGGCAGAAAATGAACGGCGACTCACCTTGGTGGGCCACGGACACCGGGGCCGGGAGTTGCTGGAGAAATTTGCACAAAAAATAGGCCCAGGCGAGACGCCTGGGCCACCGAAAACATAACCCAAACGGAGAACTTGATGGCCAAGACAAGCGCCCGGCGCAAGTCGGTGCTGGAACAACCCGAAGAGGTCCTGAATCTGGCCCAGCGGGGGCTGGAGTGGGCCAAAGGCCAATGGAAATGGCTGGCTCTGGGATTGACCCTGGTAGTGGTGGTGTTGGCGGCCTGGTTCATTAACGCCCAGCTTCGGGAACGCCGGGAGGCCCAGGCCGCAGCGGCCCTGGAGCGGCTGCGCCCCCGGCTGGCCGCGGCCCAGACCGGCACCGCCCTGGCCCAGGAACTGGAGCAGGTGGTGAAGGACTACCCCGGCACCGGCGGGGCCCGGGACGCCCAGTTGCTGCGGGCCAACCTGTTTTACAAGATGAAGAATTACGCCGTCGCGGCCCAGGCCTATGAGGCCCTGCTGCCCAGCGGCGATCCGGCCTGGGACATCTTGATCAACGAGAGCTTAAGCTATTGTTACGAGGGCCTGGGCGACTTCAAGAAGGCCGCGGCCACGCTCAAGGGGGTGGCGGAACAGACCGACGGGCCGCTGAAAGGAGAAGCGCTGCAGCGCCTGGCCCTGTTGCTGGAAAAGTCCGGGGACTATAAAGAGGCCGGGGTGTATTGGCAGAAGCTCCTGGACCAGGGCGGCAATCCCGCCATGATACCCTACCTGAAGGAAAAGCTGGCGGCCGCCAAGGCCAAAGGAAAAAAATAAGGGGCTGAGGGCAGGCCAAAGGTTTTTATTGCCTTTCCGCCAGCCGGGCCTTGACCAACTGAATATTCAGGTTGATCAGAGGCAGCAACTCCTGGTTGCCGTAAACCGCTTCAGCGGGGCGGTAGGCCAGGCAAATCTGCTGAGCGTCGCAGACCCGGTTGATTTTCACCAGATAGTCTTTGGCCCGGGGCAGGGCCAGTTCCAGGTGCTTCAGGGCTTCCGGGTATTTCTTTTCCCGGACCAGGACCGCTCCCAGGTTGTTCAAGGCCAGGGGGTTGCCGGGGTCCAGTTTCAGGATCCGTTCGAAGACGGCCTTGGCCTGGTCCAGCCGGCCCGCTTCCAGGAGATCGTAGCTCTCCACCAGCATCCGGTTGATCCGGGCCTGATCGTTTTGCGCCGGGGCCGTCCCGGCCCAGGCCAGCAGCAGCGCCAGGACGAGCAGGATTAGGGCGGGCCGCGGTCGTCTCATCTCTCTGCCTCGCTTTCAGGATATTGTCCTCAAAATAGGGAATCCCACCAGGGATGTCAATCCTGCCTCTCGTAACTCGAAACTCAAAACTCGAAACTAAAAAGGCCCCCCGAAGGGGGCCCGAGGAGCTCCTGCGGGCGGCAGGTTAGGAATAAATTATTTCGGCCTCAGGCCGCTGCCGGGCACGGGACCCGCAGCCATGTAGGCTTTGACCATTTCGATGTTGACCTTGATCAAAGGCTCCAGGTCCTGGTTGCCCGCGGCGCCGGCTACGGGTTTGAAGGCGCTGCAGATATTGCCCACGGTGCAGACCCGGTTCACCTGAACCATGTAGCCTTTGGACTTCGGCAGGGCCTGGTTCAGATAGGTATCGGCCTTGTCGAATTTCTTTTCGGCCACCATCACCGCGGCCAGGTTATTCAAGGCCAGGGGGTTGCCGGGGTCTTTCTGCAACACCTTGTTCAGCAGGGCTTCGGCGGCCTTATATTTCCCCTTGTTGATCATTTCCCAGCTATCGAGCAGCGCTTTGCCGACATCCAGTTCTTTCGGGGCGGCAAAGGCCAGCCCAGCTCCGCATAAAGTTAGGGCCAACGCAATGCAAACAACTTTAACCCAGGTCCGTTTCATAGACACCTCTCCTTATGTGAAAATAGCGATTTAGTGTGATTGCCGCCCTTCCAGCAATATAGTAATTCTTCTGAGAATGTCAAAATTATTCTTTTAATATTTCGCCTCGAATGCATTTTTCCGCATCCTCCCCCAGGAGAAGGCATTTTGGACTGGCGCTGCCCCATATCCGGTGGGCGCGACAATGCTGGTCGAGGGTGGAAGCAGGGCCGGGCCGGCAAGCAGGACAGACTAATGGTACCGAAGTTATTCCCGCAGGCGGGGGTCAATGGCCTCCCGGATGCCCTCCCCCAGCAGGTTGTAGCTCATCACCGTCACCAGGATGGCCAGCCCCGGGAAGACCGACAGCCACCAGGCGATCTCGATGTTGTCCTTGCCCATCATGAGGATGTTGCCCCAACTGGGGGTGGGGGGCTGCACCCCCAGGCCCAGAAAGCTCAAGGAGCTCTCCGTCAGGATGGCCCCGGCCACCCCCAGGGTGGCGGAAACCATCACCGGGGTCAGGGCGTTGGGCAGCAGGTGGCGCCAGATGAGCCGGTAATCCGAGGCCCCCAGGGAGCGGGCCGCCAGGACGAATTCCCGTTCCCGCAGGGAGAGAAATTCCGCCCGCACCAGCCGGGCCACCCCCATCCAACTGGTGAAGCCGATGATGATCATGATGTTCCAGATGCTGGGACCCAGCACCGCGATGACCGCCAGGATCAGGAAAAAGACGGGGAAACAGAGCATGATATCCACCAGGCGCATGAGCACCTTGTCCAGCCAGCCGGCATAGTAACCCGCCAGGGCCCCCACCAGCAGGCCGATGAGGGTGGAGATGCCCACCGCCACAAACCCCACCAGCAGGGAGACGCGGGAGCCGTAAATGATACGGGACAGGACGTCCCGGCCCAGGGTGTCGGTGCCCAGGAGGTGGGCCGGGCCGGGGGGCCGGAGGACCTGCTGCAAGTCAATGAAATTGGGGTCGAAGGGAGCCAGCCAGGGAGCCGCCAGGGCTACGACGAACAGGCCCAGGACCAGGGCCAGGCCGCTCACGGCCAGGCGGTTGCCTTTGAATCTGGTCCAGAATTCGCTTTTTCTCATATGTTAGTTAGTTTCGAGTTTTTAGTTTTTAGTTTTCAGTTCAGATAGCGTCATCCCGGTTTGGGCTGCAATTTTTGATATTGATTTTATTGAAAGCCAAAGGCTTCTAAAACCACCCCCGCTAACCAGCTTAACATTAAGGTTTTGTCTTTTTCTCGGAACTCGAAACTCGAAACTAACCCGTCCTGATGCGCGGGTCCACCAAAGCATAACC
>CAZOCQ010000200.1:0-5730 GCA_964578335.1 uncultured Desulfobacca sp. | reverse complement strand
CAAGAACTTAAGCGCTTGCCTGGTTAGATGGGATAACTCCAGTAAGTTAAGGCTCTTAACCTCGATTGACGGCAGCCGGGGAGCCGGTGTCCGGATGATTCCCGGCAGCAGAAGTCTTCAAGGAGGAAGATATGCAAAGGCAAATCGGCGTGGCGTTGTTAGTGGCCTGGGCTGCGGTCTGCGGCCTGGCCGGGTCCTCGGAGGCACAGACTTTCAGGTATGAGAACCTGGGTACCCTGGGCGGTGATCACTACTATAACCCCACCGGATTTTACTGCAAACAGGCCGGTATCAACAGTACCGGCCAGGTAACGGGCAAGTCTTTTACCGCTGCGGGGGTCCTGCACGCCTTCATTAAAACTCCTGGCCAACCCATGGTGGATTTGGGAGCCCTGATTCCTGCTTCCGACTGGAGCCTGTCCACGTGTCTAAATAATTCCGGGACCGTCTTCGGTTGGTATGTCCTTGGCCCCGGCAACCACGCCTGTAAATGGACGCCAATACCCGGAGGAGCTTATACCTTCGAGGACTTGGGGGGAACCGACAGTGCGGTTCACGGGACCAATGAGGCCGGCTATCTGGTCGGCCGGGGGGATAGCAGTGGCGGCGCTTCTCATGCTTATGTGGTCCCCCCGGGAGAAGCCCCCCTGGACCTAGGCACTTTGCCGGGCCACGTGAGCAGTCAGGCCAACGGCATTAACGGTGATGGAACCATCGTCGGTTATTCGGTTAGCGCTGATATCGTCATCACCGCCTGTTATTGGTCTCCAGCCGGAGCAGGGTATGCAGCGGCGGCGGACCTGTTCGGCATACCCGGCCGCAGCAGTGCCAATGCCATCAATAGCGCGGGCAAAGCCGTGGGCTTCGCCCCGAATTCCGGCACCAGCCAAGCCGTTCTCAAGGCCCCCGGCCTGGCCCCGCAGTTCCTGGGCGAACTCGTCCCCGGCGGGTACAGTGAGGCCTTTGATATTAACGACTCCGATTGGGTGGTGGGGATGGCCCAAGATACCGACGGCTTCAATGCCTTTTTGTGGACGCCCGCAGGCGGGATGAAAAACCTTAATGAGCTGGTGGCGAATTTGCCGGCCGGCCTTAAGCTTCTCTATGCCATGGCCATCAATCAACAAGGAGAAATCGCCGGCTACGCGCCTAACGGCGTCTTCAGGCTCATCCCATACACAAATCCGGCCCTGACCTTGCTGCTGCTGGATTAGGCAAGCAAGAGGCTGGACCTTTAGATAGCAGAGCAGGGGCTACCGTGTCCTTACGATTTCAGCCCCGCCTGCAGGGTCTGGAGCTCCCGGCAGCGGCCCTCGGCGTCGATCTTCAGCAACACCCCCTGCAGCTGGATATTCTGCGTCGCCACCTTGAAGGGCTGGGGCAACTGGCTCCAGAAGCGCTCCAGGATGATCTCCCGCTTCATGCCGATGACCGAATCCACCGGCCCGGTCATGCCGGCGTCGGTGATGTAGCCGGTGCCGCCGGGCAGCACCCGGCCGTCGGCGGTCTGCACGTGGGTGTGGGTGCCCACCACGGCGCTGACCCGGCCGTCCAGGAACCAGCCCAGGGCCTGCTTCTCGCTGGTGGCTTCGGCGTGCATGTCCACCAGGATGACCTTGACTTCCTGAGGCAATTCCTTCAGCACACGGTCCGCCGTGCGGAAGGGGCAGTCCAGGGGGCTCATGAAGACCCGCCCTTCCAGGTTGATGACCGCCGCCCGTTCCCCGGCCGCGGTTTCCACAATGGCATAGCCCCGCCCCGGGCTCTCCGGCGGATAGTTGGCGGGGCGCAGCAGGCGGTCGGTGTCCGCCAGGTAGGCGTGGATCTCTTTGTGCTTCCAGATATGATTGCCGCTGGTGAGCAGGTCGATGCCCTGGTTCAGGAGCTGATCGGCCACCGGCGGAGTGATGCCGATGCCGCCGGAGGCGTTTTCTCCGTTGGCCACCACCAGATCGATGAAATAGCGGTCCACCAGCCGGGACAGCAGCTCCTCCACGGCCCGCCGCCCCGGCGCGCCGACGATATCCCCGATAAACAGGATGTTCATGCCCGGGACCGCCTCACCGGGCGTACTCCACCGCCCGAGTCTCCCGGATGACGGTGACCTTGATCTGGCCGGGATAAGTGAGGTCCTGCTCGATCTTCTTGGCCACCTCCCGGCTCATCAGGGCCGCTTCCTCGTCGTTGACCTTTTCGGATTCCACGATGAGGCGGATTTCCCGGCCGGCCTGGATGGCGTAGGATTTACTGATGCCGGCGAAGGAGAGGGCCACCTTCTCCAGGTCTTCCAGGCGCTTGACGTAGGTTTCCAGCATCTCCCGACGGGCCCCGGGGCGGGCTCCGGAGAGGGTGTCGGCGGCCTGGACCAGGACCGCAATAATGCTCTCCGGCGGGACATCTTCGTGGTGGGCGGCGACGACGTGCACCACCTTGGGGGATTCGCCGAAGCGCTTGGCCAGGTCGGCGCCGATGAGGGCGTGCACCCCTTCCGACTCCTGGTCCACCGCCTTGCCGATATCGTGCAGCAGCCCGGCCCGCTTGGCCTGCTTGACGTTTAGGCCCAATTCCGCCGCCATGATGCCGGCCAGGTAGCAGACTTCCACCGAGTGCTGCAAGACGTTTTGGGCGTAGCTGGTGCGGAACTTCAGCTTGCCCAGCAACTTGATGAGTTCCGGGTGCAGTCCATGCACCCCGGCGTCGAAGGCGGCGTCTTCCCCGGCTTCCCGGATGTTGGTCTCCAATTCGGCGGTGACCTTTTCCACGATCTCTTCGATGCGCCCGGGATGAATACGGCCGTCGGAAATGAGGCGCTCCAGGCTGCGCCGGGCCACTTCCCGGCGCACCGGGTTGAAGGCGCTGAGGATTACGGCCTCGGGGGTGTCGTCAATAATGATATCCACCCCGGTGGCGGCCTCCAGGGCCCGGATGTTGCGCCCTTCCCGGCCGATGATGCGTCCCTTCATCTCCTCGTTGGGCAGGGCCACCACCGACACGGTCTGCTCCGCCACGTAGTCGGAGGCGTAACGTTTGATGGCCAGGGCAATGATCTCCTTGGCCTTGCGGTCGGCGTGCTCCCGGGCCTCGGTGTCAATGCGCTTTACCAGGCGGGCGGTGTCGGCCCGAATCTCCCGCTCCACGGTCCGCAGGAGGAAGTCCTTGGCTTCGGCGGCGCTCATGCCGGCCAATTGTTCCAGGCGGGCGCTTTGCTCGGCCAACAGCTGTTGATAGGTGACCATCTGGCCCTTCAGTTCTTCTTCCCGCTCCGCCACCTGCTTGAATTTCTTCATGATCTCCGTATCGCGATCGTCCAGCAGGTCTCCCTTTTTCTCCAGATGCTCCTCTTTCTGGAGAAGGCGGCGCTCCAGTTGGTTGAGTTCCTGGCGGCGTTCCTGGGTCTCCTTCTCGAAGTCCATCTTCATCTGCAGGAATTGATCTTTGGCCTGCAGTTTGGACTCTTTCTTAAGGGCTTCCGCTTCCCTGCGGGCTTCCTCCAGGATCTTGGTGCCCAGGGTCTCCAGGGCTTCCTTATTCCGTTCCATGACCATCTTGCGGTAGTAAAAGCCGGCAAAAAAACCGGCCACGATGGTTATGGCATCCATCAGGATGTACTTAAAGATGTCCATTTAGTCTTCCTTAAGCCTATATCTTTACTGCGGCCGGCGATACCTGCCGAAAGGTCAGGGCGGGGGCCGCAGGTTGGCGATGCGGGAGGCGCAAAACGGTGTGCATACTTCTCTGCTGCGGCTGGCAAGGCCGCCGGGAGAGGCGAACGGAGGGAAAAACAGAAGCAGGATTGATCCGCTGGATCAACCGTAATAAATGGAGGAGGCAAAAATTTCAGCCAGGATTGACGCAATCGGCTCTAGAGTACTTTTGACGCAGCCCCCCTTAGCGCAATATCTTATTCCCGAGACCGTCCCGGGAGCAAAGCAAACTGCAAGTTTTTTCCTGGTCCTTATTCCTTGACCGGGGCGCGAGCTGTTAATCCGCCCGGATTGTCCTGTAATCTCCCGTTCCGTTCCCTTCACCCCATCCCGTTTTCCGCGGCCGGAAAGGCTGTGCCGGTTTAATTAGCCGACGCCAGCTTTCAAGGGCCGGGAGGAAAATAGGCGTCGTGGGTCTCCAGCATCTGAATCAGTAATCGGGACCTTTCTTCGATGTCGGCTTGAAACAGCCGGTAATCCTCCTTGATCTCCAGGCATTCATATGCCAGGTTGAGTGCGGCCAGGATGGCCACGTCGGCCAGAGGACTGGCGGGGAAGGCCCGCTGCAGCTCCCGGAGCTGCTCGTCCACCTTGCGCGCCACGGCTTGCAGGCTATCCGGAGATATGCTCCCCTTCAAGGTGAAGCTGCGCCCCAAGATCTCCACCATGACCGGCTGTGGCTCCTGACCCGGTTTTATGCCGATTCTCCCGTATCGATGATTTTAAGACGATTAAGCACCTTGTCGATGCGTTGGCGAATCATGTCCCGCTCCTGGTTAAGTTTTTCCAGGGCGGCGGCAGCCTCCTTGAGGGCCTGTTCCTTGTCGGCCAGGGCTTGCTCCAACACGGCGTTGGCCTCCTTCAGCCTGGCGGTCTGGCCGAGAACCATCTCCAATTTTTGTTCCAGGGTGTTAAAAAGGTCGGTAACCACCAATACCCCCGTTATTTATTTTGATTGTGCCCTTGCGACGGTGCATTGTCAAGCATTTTTACGGTTTTGATCGGCCTTAAGGCCTCTTGCAGGCGGGGCGCCAGGCAGGTATAGCGCTTCACCGGACGGTCGTTGCCGATGGCCATGCCCAAGGCTCGTTTGCTCCCCAGCAGCACCACCAGGCGGCGGCCCCGGGTGAGCGCGGTATAAAGCAGGTTGCGCTGCAACAGCATGAAGTGGTGGGTGGTGAGCACGATGAGCACTCCGGGGAATTCGCTGCCCTGGGCCTTGTGCACCGTCACCGCATAGGCCAGGGTGAGTTCGTCTTTTTCCTCCGGCTCAAAGGTCACCACCCGGCCCTCGAAGTCCACCTGGAGCTGGCCGGTGGCGGGGACAAAACCGCAGACCTGGCCGATGTCGCCGTTGAACACCTCTTTATAATAATTATTCCGCAACTGCATCACCTTGTCGTCCCGGCGAAAGGAGCGGCCGCCCCAGGACCAGGCGCGGCTGTTCGGGTTGAGGCGTTGCTGCAGTTCGTGATTAAGATTCTGGATGCCCACCGGCCCCCGGTGCATGGGGCTGATCACCTGCAAGTCCCGCAGGGGGTCCAGTTGGTAGCGCCGGGGAATCTCCCGGCTCACCAGGTCCAGCAGGCGGCCTTTCAAAGCCTCGGGGTCGTCGGCTTCGATGAAGACGAAATCCCCCCGCCCCAGCTTGCTGGGCAGCACCGGGAAGGCCCCCTGGTTGATGCGGTGGGCGTTGACCACGATGAGGCTCTCCCGGGCCTGGCGGTAAATCTGGGTGAGCTGCGCCACCGGCGCCACCCCGGAGGCCATCAGGTCCTTAAGGACGTTGCCGGGGCCCACCGCCGGCAGTTGGTGGGCGTCGCCCACCAGGATGAGGCGCGCTGCGGCCGGGATGGCGCGCAACAGGTGATACATCAGGTAGATGTCCACCATGGAGGTTTCGTCCACCACCACCACTTCGGCCGTGAGGGGTTCGGCGGGGCCGCGCTTGAAGCCCCCGGTCTGGGGGGAAAACTCCAGGGCCCGGTGGATGGTGCTGGCCGGGGCCCCGGGGGCTTCGCTCAGG
>CAZOCQ010000199.1:0-5735 GCA_964578335.1 uncultured Desulfobacca sp. | reverse complement strand
CCGCCAAAGTGCCGTCCGGGTGGTATTGGGGCGCATACCCGGCGGGCACGTAGGCCCCCGGGATGGTCTGGGCCAGGTCCCGCAGCAGCGCATGGCGGTCCCAGTCCGGATTGCCCTCCGCCAAATACTGAAAGAAGGGCAGGGCCCCGGCCTCGCCTTCGCCCAGGAAGAAGGCGTCCACGAAAGGCGCCAGGGGCTCGGGGTTGAGGAAGGTGGCCACCCCCCCGGCCAGCACCAGGGGGTCGCCGGAACGCCGCTCGGCGGCCAGCAGGGGCACCCCGGCGCCTTCCAGGATTTGCAGGACGTAAGGGTAATCGGCCTCGAAGGAGATGGAAAAGGCCAGGGCGGCAAAATCCCTCAAGGGCCGCTGCGACTCCAGACTCAAGAGCGGCGTGCCGGTGCGCCGGTATTCCTGCCAGTCCTCCGGGCCGGGGAGAAAGGCCCGCTCGCAGTGCAACGTATTGGTGTCATTGAGCAGCCGGTAGATAGCCTGAAAGCCCAGATTCCCCATGGCCACCGGATAAATCTGCGGATACACCAGAACCACCGGCCAGCGGGCGCCCCAATCGCGCACCACCGCGCCTTTTTCGGCGGCCAACAGTTTTTTTAAGCGGGCTTTGATCTTGGCGGACATGAGAGCCGGTTTTCGGTTTTCGGTTTTCGGTAAAAGAAAAAGAAATATAGGGCGGGCTATGCCCGCCGAACCATGACGGCCACGGGCTGCCCTGATAGCATCTGGCGGGCACGGAGGCCCGCCCCACCAGTCCTTTATTTATAATAAGTAAGGGGCGTGATCAATTCACGCCCCCCACCGAAAACCGAAAACCCAAAAGACAGTGCGCGGTGCGCACCCTACATGGCGGGATGCGCTGCGCTTTCCCGCCCTACGCTAATCCGCTTTGCGCAGAAAGGGCGGGATATCCAGTTCGCTCTCCTCGTAGGCCAGGTCGGGGTGGACGATGTTGCGCTTTTGGCCCACCACCCCCAGGTTGGGGGCGGGCCGCGGGCTGGACGGGTTGCCGGCGCGGATCTCAGCCGCGGGCCGGGGCGGCTCCGGGGTGCGGGCGAAGGTGGGGACCTCCAGGTCTTCGGGCTGCTGGGCCGCCTGGGCCCAGGCGGTGCGGTCCAGTTCGGCCCGTTTGCCGATGCCGGTGGCGATCACCGTCACCCGGATTTCGTCGTTCAGGGCTTCGTCGTAAACCAGGCCCCACTTGATGATGGCTTCTTCGTGGGCCTCTTCCTGGACGATGCCGCAGATTTCCCGGAGTTCCTCCATGGAGATGTCGGGCGCGGAGGTGATGTTGATCAGGATGCCCCGGGCGCCCCGGATGGAGATGTCTTCCAGCAGGGGGCTGGCGATGGCCTTCTGCGCCGCGTCGGCGGCCCGGTTGCCGCCGCTGGCGATGCCGGTGCCCATCAGGGCCATGCCCCGTTCCTTCATGACGGTGCGCACGTCGGCGAAGTCCACGTTGATGAAGCCGGGCACCATGATGAGGTCGGAGATGCCCCGGACCGCGAAGCCCAGGACTTCGTTGGCCATGCCGAAAACGTCTTTGATGCGGGAGTTTTTGGAGCTCAGGCTGAAGAGGCGGTCATTGGGAATGGTGATGATGGTGTCCACCACTTTGCGCAGTTCGTCGATGCCGTTATCGGCCAGGCGGCGCTTCATCTTGCCTTCGAATTCGAAGGGCTTGCTCACCACGGCCACGGTGAGGGAGCCGAGTTCGCGGCTCAATTCGGCCACCACCGGGGCGCCGCCGGTGCCGGTGCCGCCGCCCATGCCCGCGGCAATGAAGACCATGTCAGCCCCCTGGAGCACCTGCTTGATGCGTTCGGCCTCCTCCTGGGCGGCGTTCTTGCCCACTTCCGGGTCGCCCCCGGCTCCCAGGCCGCGGGTGACGCCCGGGCCCAACTGGATCTTCACCGGGGCCAGGCTCCGCTCCAGGGCCTGGGCGTCGGTATTGGCGGCGATGAAGTCCACCCCCACCATCTGGGAGGTGATCATGTCATTGATGGCGTTGCCGCCGGCGCCGCCGATGCCGAGGACCTTGATCTTGGCCGATAGTTCGTTGGGGACCAATTGAATCTTCATCCTGTAAACCCCCTTGTGGTCATCATACCACTTTTGGGAGATTCATACCACTTCGCGGAACCATTTTTTGATTTTGCCCCAGAAACCGCCGGAGGCGCGGCCGCCGCCGGCCCAGCGGGAGGGGGCGGGCCAGGGTTCGGTGCGGCGCCGGGCTTTCTGCTGGGTCTTGAAGCCGTAGAGCACCAGGCCCACGCCGGTGGCGTAGGAGGGGTCGTGGATGACGTCCACCAGGCCGCTCACCCCCATGGGATAGCCGATGCGGGTGTGCATCTGGAGGACTTCGCCGGCCAGCTCCGGCAGCCCTTGCACCAGGGCGGTGCCGCCGGTAAGCACGGCGCCGGAGTGGAGGGGGTGGACGAAGCGGGCCCGCTGCACTTCTTTGCCCAACAGGTTGAGGACCTCCGCCACCCGCAGGTGGATAATCTCCGCCAGGCGGGAGCGGGGCAGTTGCTGGGTCTCCCGGCCGGTCAGGCCCGGCACCTCCAGCATCTCCATGGGGTCGGTGAGGACGTTGAGGCAGGAGCCGTAAATCTTCTTCAAGTCCTCGGCGTGGTGCAGCGACGTGGGCAGGCCCACGGCGATGTCATTGGTGAGGTTGTTGCCGCCCACCGGCAGGACGAAGTTATGGCGCAGGGCGTTTTCAGCGAAGATGGCCAGATTGGTGGTGCCGCCGCCGAAGTCGATTAAGGCCACGCCCAATTCCTTCTCTTCGTCGGTGAGCACCGCCTCGCCGGCCGCCAGGCTTTGCAGGGCGATGCCGTTGACCTCCAGGCCGGCCCGGTTGGCGCACTTAAGGATATTATTGAGGGCGGTGACCGCGCCGGTGACGATGTGGACCTTGCACTCCAGGCGCACCCCGTGAATGCCCACCGGGTCCTTGATGCCGTCCTGGCCGTCTATCAAAAAATCCTGCACCAGGGTGTGGATCACCTCCCGGTCGGAGGGGATGGCCACGGTGCGGGCCGTGTCAATAACCCGTTCCATGTCCGCCGGGGTCACTTCCCGGTCCTTGATGGCGATGATCCCTTGACTGTTGATCACCTTGGTCTGGCCGCCCCCCACCCCGGCGTAAACGGAGCGGATTTCGCAGCCCGCCATGGTTTCCGCCTCTTCCACGGCCTTGCGAATGGCCCGGACGGTGTTTTCAATATTGACCACCACCCCTTTGCGCAGGCCGCCGGCGGTGGGGGCGCAACCCAGGCCGACGATGTCCACTTCGCCTTCCCGCACCTCTCCCACCACCGCGCAAATCTTGGTGGTCCCGATGTCCAAACCGACAATGAGCTCTTGGGGCACGTTACTGTCCTATTATTCTTCTCCCGTCCCTTTCAGGTTGATGAGCACCCGGTCGGGATAGTCGAGATTGATGCGCCCGGTCTTGGCCAGGTAGTTTTTCTGGACCAGCACCGGCAATACCCGGGCGAATTTTTCCAGCTTTTCCAAATAATGGTCAAAACCAAGGTCCAGGGCCGCTCCCAGGCCGTTGACATAGAGGGTGAAACCTCGATCCAGGTCCAGGTGCACCTCGGAGATGTTCTCCAGGTTGAGGGGGGCCGGGGACTTCTTGAGGACCTCCAATAAGTCAAAGGTCCGGGCCAACAGGGGCGGCAACGACCCCTCCGGATGCTGGAGATTCTCCGGCTTTAAACCGGTAATTACCGGGAAATCATGGGGATCGCCCGGAGACATCGGTTTAAAAAGGCTGCCCTGGCGATCAATATAAAAGAGTTCGGCCCCCAACTGCACCAGGGCCACCGGCTGGCGCTCCCGGATCTGTAATTTGACCCGCTGGGGCCACTGCCGGGTCAATTCGGCCCGAGCGATCCAGGGGTGAGCCACCAGGGCCCGTTCTATCCGGCCCGGCCGGAGGGCCAGCAGGCTGCTGTCGGGACCCAGACCGGCCAGGCGCAGAATGACGTCCGGCTGGAGCCGATGGATCCCGACGATTTCAATGTTCTTGATATCTTTAATGCAAAAGTACCGGGAGGTCAAGAGCAGATGGTAAAGGAAGACCAGACCCAGGCAAAGCCCCAAAAACCCCGCAATTCCCGCGGCGTAGAGGAAGATCCGCAGCCAGGACCGGGGGGCGCCGCCGCCCCGGAGGCGGCGATAGGTGTTGGCGGGCTTGCCCCGGGAGAACAGCCCCGCTTTTTTCCTCCTTACCGGCTGCTGGGGCGCCAACCGCGAAGGGCGCTCAAAACGGGGCTTTCGAGACATGTCTTCTCCTCAAGACGGCGTCCCGGGACAGTGGCAAAATACCGTCATCCCTCGCCGGTCTCCGGCCCTTTTTGGCCGTTGAGCCGGGCCAGCAATTCCTCGCCGCTCTTCCAGATATCTCCGGCTCCCAGGGTGAGGACCAGGTCCCCTTCCTCCACGTGTTTCATTATAATATCGGCCACCGCGTCTTTTTCCGCGACAAAATGCACCGCCGGGTGGCCGGCGGCGCGAATGCCCTCAAAGACGGCCCGACCGGAAACTCCCGGCCTGGGGGCCTCGCTGGCCGCGTAAATCTCGGTGATGAACACCAACCCGGCCTGGGCGAACACCGGGAAGAACTCCGGCAACAGGGCCGCGGTGCGGCTGTAGCGGTGCGGCTGGAAGGCCACCACCAGGCGGCGCGCCGGAAAGGCCGCGGCCAGGCCCGCCAGGGTGGCGGCGATCTCGGCGGGGTGATGGCCGTAATCGTCCAGCACCGTAACGCCCCGGGCCTCGCCTTTTACCTGGCAGCGCCGCTGGATCTGGCCCAAGTCCCGGAGGCCGGCCCGCCACACCGGGAAATCGAGGCCCAGGCTGTAGCCCACGGCCGCGGCGGCCATGGCGTTGAGGACGTAATGGCTTCCGGCCAGGGGGACTTCAAGCACGCCCAGGTCCCGGCCCCGGTGGGCCAGGCGGCAACGGTAGCCCAGGCCGGCGGGTTCCAGGTCGGTGGCCCGGAAGTCGGCGCCGGGGTTGAAGCTGTAAGTGAGGAGGTCGCCGGCGTGGTGGCGCAGCACCGGGCGCAAATGCGGGTCGTCGGCCCAGGCGATGACCTTGGCGCCGGACGGCAGCCGCCGCAGGTAGGCGGCGAACATCTCCTGGATGTGCTCCAGGTCGCGGTAAAAATCCAGGTGCTCCCGGTCCAGGTTGGTGATGACGCTGATCTGCGGGGAAAGCAGGGCAAAGGAGCCGTCGCTTTCGTCGGATTCGGCCACGAAATAGCCGCCCCGGCCCAGGACGGCGTTGGAGCCTAAGCTGTCCCAGACTGAGCCCACCACTACGGTGGGGTCGAGGCCCCCGGCCCGGAGTATCGCCGCGGTCATGGCGGTGGTGGAGGTCTTGCCGTGCATGCCGGTAATTGCCACCTGGGTGTGCCCCTCCATCAGCTTCGCCAGCATCTCTCCCCGGCGCAGCACGGTGAGGCCCCGGGCCCGGGCCGCAGCCAGTTCGGGGTTGTCTTCCTTCACCGCGGTGGTGTGGACCACGATATCGGCGTCACCCAAGTGCTCGGCCCGGTGGCCCTGGAAGAACTTCAAACCCAGTTCTTCCAGCCGCCGCGTGATGGGCCCGGCCGCCAGGTCGGAGCCGCTCACCGTGAAGCCGCGCCGCAACAACAGCTCCGCCAAGCCGCTCATGCCGATGCCGCCGACGCCGATGAAGTGGTAGG
>CAZOCQ010000198.1:0-5780 GCA_964578335.1 uncultured Desulfobacca sp. | reverse complement strand
CTGTCCCACTTCAAGCTCCACGAAATGTCGGGCTTCGGCGGCGCCCTGAAAAATTTGGGCATGGGCTGCGCCTCCCGCAAGGGCAAGCTGGCCCAGCACTCCAACATTTCCCCCAAGGTGACCGAAAAGAAGTGCACCGGCTGCGGCGACTGCGTGGTCCACTGCGCCCAGGAGGCCATCGGCATCAACCCGGAGACCGAAAAGGCGGTCATTGACCCGGTCAAGTGCGTGGGCTGCGGCGAGTGCATCCTGGTCTGCCCTTACGGCAACATCCAGATCCAATGGAACGAATCCATTCCGGTGTTTCTGAAAAAGATGATGGAGTACGCTTACGGGGTGATGAAAGACCGCCGGGATAAGGCGGTGTTTGTCAACTTTATCACCCAGGTGTCGCCGGCCTGCGACTGTTACGGCCACAACGACCTGCCCATTGTCGGGGATATCGGCATCCTGGCCTCCAGGGACCCGGTGGCCATAGACCAGGCCTGCGTGGACCTGGTCAACGCCAGCCCCGGCATCCTGGGCTCGGCCCTGAAGGAGCACGTCCCCGGCGCCGACAAATTCAAGGACATCTACCCCCAGGTGGACTGGCCCTTGCAGTTGGAATATGCTGAACAACTGCGCTTAGGGGCCAGGGAGTATGAACTGATTAAAGTCTAACCGCCGATTAACGCCGCTGGACGCCGATTTTTGTCTGTGTTTATCGGCGTTCACCGGCGGTAAAAAAGAGGACTCGCCTATGCAACCCATCGGCCCGTTAATGATCGAACACCGTCTCATCGAGCGCCTCATCGGCCTCATGGGGCAAGAATTGCAGCGGATTAAGGACAACGTGGCGGTGGAGCCTGAGTTCGCCTTTGTGGACCCGGTCTTCCTGGACACTGCGGTGGATTTCCTCCGCACCTACGCCGACCGCTGCCACCACGGCAAGGAGGAGGACCTCCTGTTTGTCGCATTGGCCAAGAAAGACCTGTCTCCGGAGCACCGGCAGGCCATGGAGGAGCTCATTGAGGACCACGTTTGGGCCCGCCGGACCACCGCCAGCCTGGTGGAGGCCAAGAACGACTATCTCCGGGAGAAGGCCGGGGCCCTGGACGACCTGCTGCTGCACCTGGAGGCCCTGGTGCTCTTTTATCCCAAGCACATCGAAAAGGAAGACAAGCACTTCTTCATCCCTTGCATGGCATATTTCAGCGAGGCTGAAAAGGGGGAGCTCTTGGAGAAAATGGCGGAATTCGACCGCCAGTTGATCCATGAAAAATACCGGGGCATCGTGGCAGGGATCGAGCAGCGGAAGGGCTGCAAGACGTGTAAGTAGGGGAGGGTAATTCTGAGGGGAAAGTTAACCACAGAGGCACAGAGGCCACAGAGAAAAAATTATATAAATTCCTCTGTGCCCTCCGTGTCTCTGTGGCTAATCATTTTTTGACCGCTATCCCCTGCCTTTCTTGGCTCGGTCCATTTCCCGCTGTTGTTCCCGGCGCTTGATGGTTTCCCGCTTGTCGTACTTCTTCTTGCCCCGGGCCAGGCCCAATTCCACCTTGGCGTGCTGATCCCGGAAATAGAGGCGCAGCGGGATCAGGGTATAGCCCCGCTCCTGGAGTTTGCCCAGCAGGCGGCGCATTTCCCAGCGGTGCAGCAGCAGTTTCCGGGGCCGCTCCGGGTTGTGGCTCTCCGGCCCGGCGTGGGAATAAGGGCTGATATGAGTATTGTACAGAAAGAGTTCGTTGCCCTGGAAGCGGGCGAAGGCGTCGTCAATATTGGCCTTGCCCTGCCGCAGGGATTTGACTTCGGTGCCCTTCAGCACCAGACCGGCCTCATAGAGGGCGTCAATGGCGTATTCGAAATAGGCCTTGCGGTTGCGGCAGATGATTTTGATGGCGCCTTCGTTCATTGTCCCAACTTACTGGCCAGGGGGCGGCCGAACCAGGAGATATCCGGGAAAATCCGGTCCATTTCCCGGGTGACGTAATCATTGACTTCTTCCACGGTGTCCAGCCGCAGGGCCTGGCGGGCGATCTCCTTGGCCTTGGCCAGGGAGGTCATGCGAATCACCCGTTTCACCACCGGCACGGCCAGGGCGTTCATGGATAGTTCTTCCACCTCCAGACCCAGGAGCACCGGGATATAGAGGGGATCGCCGGCCATTTCGCCGCACATGGCCACGGAAATCCCGGCCTGGCGCCCGGCCTGGACCACGTCCCGGACCATGCGCAGCACCGCCGGGTGCAGGGGCTGGTACATGTCCGACACTTTGGTGTTGCCCCGGTCGATGGCCAGGGCGTACTGGATCAGGTCGTTGGTGCCGATGCTGAAGAAATCGGCATAGCGGGTCAGGAGGTCGGCCAGGGTCACCGCGGCCGGCACTTCGATCATGGCCCCCACCGGCAGGTGGGCGTCGAAGGGAATCTTTTCCCGGGTCAGTTCCTCCTGCACCGATTCCAGCAGCCGCCGGGCCTCCTGCATTTCCCGGGGGCTGGAGATGAGGGGAAACATGACCCTTACGGCGCCGAAGGCCGAGGCCCGCAGGATGGCCTTGAGCTGGGTGCGGAAGATCTTTTGCTCCTTCAGACAGAAGCGGATGGCCCTCAGCCCCAGGGCCGGGTTCATCTCCGGGGCATACTCCAGGGGCGACAGGAACTTGTCCCCGCCGATGTCCAGGGTGCGGATGGTCACCAGCCGGGGGGCCATGGCCTCCACCACCTGTTTATAATCCTGGAAGAGTTCCTCTTCGGTGGGCAGGTGGCGCTGGCGCAGATAGAGAAACTCGGTGCGGTACAGCCCGATGCCGTCGGCCCCGTATTTCAGGGCCAGGGCCACCTCTTCGGGCATCTCGATGTTGGCCATGATCCGGGTGGGCAGCCCGTCGCTGGTCACCGCCACCATGGCGCTGCCCAGGATAACTTCCGATTTGAAGACCTCGAAGTCAGCCCGGCGGGCCTGATAGCTGCGCCGCGTCTCGTCATCCGGCTCCAGGATCACCAGGCCGGTGATGCCGTCCAGGATGATCAGATCACCCGATTCGATCTCCAGGGTGGCGTTATCCAGCCCCACCACCGCCGGGATCTCCAGGGAATGGGCGATGATGGCGGTGTGCGAGGTCTTGCCGCCCCGTTCGGTGATGAACCCCAGCACCTGGGACTTGGACATCTGGGTGGTTTCCACCGGGGAGAGGTCCCGGGCCACGATGATGGCCGGCTCCTTGAAGCCGAAGGGTTTGCTGGCGTCTTTGCCGGTCAGCCGCCCGATGAGGCGGCGGTAAACCGTCTCCACGTCGGCCAGGCGGCCCCGGATGTGCTTATCGCCGATGCGCGAAAAAATCTCCTTGATCTTCAGATAGGCCTGGTGCAGGGCCCGCTCGGCGTTGAGATTGTCCTCCTGGATCAGCCTCAGGGTCTCGGCATAGAGCATGCGGTCCCGGAGAATCAACAGGTGCAGCTCCAGGATGTGGGCATGCTCCTGCAGGTCCGCGGAGATTTCGTTCTTGAGGCGGGTCAGCTCTCCTTCAATCTGTTCCACCGCCTCCCGGAAGCGTTGCTGCTCCTGCGCCACGTCCTGGGGGCTGTAAAGGAGGCGGCTGGAGATTTGGGCGGCTTCGGTCAGGACCTGGGCCCGTCCCACGACGATGCCGGGGGAGGCGGCGATGCCCTGGAGGGTGCGGTTTTGGCTGGTCATGTCTCTCCGAACTTGCGGGCGAACAGCGAGGCAATGGCCCCGGCGGCCTCCCGGGCCTGGGGCCCGGCGGCCCGGAGCACCAACCGGGTGCCCTGGGGGCAGTCCAGGGTCAGGATGGCCAACAGGTCCCGGGCGTTGACTGAGGCCCCGTCTTTCTCCAGGGTGATCTCGGCCTCAAAGCCCTGGGCCAGGGCGGTGATCTGGGCCACCGGCCGGGCATGAAGGCCCAGGCGGTTTTCCACCCAGAGTTCCCGTTCTACCGTCGGGTGCAAATGCTGCTCCAAATTTGATATTTTATCATGAAGATCTGCTTGTGGCTTGGCACTCATGAGATATCTCACGCCAAGACGCCAAGGGCGCCAAGAAAAAAATGTGGAACAGCCGCCCCCGGCTGTTCTTTATATTTTCTAAATGCCAAGGGATGAGGCCAACTGCGCTAACCGAAAACCAAAAACCGAAAACTGTCTTTATTCCAGCCGTCCCTGTTCCTTCAAGGCCAGGTAAACCTGATAGACCCGGCGTCGGGGCACCTTCAAGGCCGCGGCCACCGCCAGGGCGAGCCGCCGGCCGCTGAGGCCCTGTTCCCGGGCGGCCTCCAGCAAGCTGGTCTCCAGGTCCGCCTCCGGGGCCGCCTCCGCCGCCGGGCAGGAGAGCACCAGGGCGCATTCGCCCTTGATTTCGACGCCCTGTAACTCCGCCGCCACCTTGGGCAGCGGCCCCCGCCAGGTCTGCTCGAATTTCTTGGTGAGCTCCCGCACCACCAGCACCCGGCGGTCGGCCATGACCCCGGCCAGTTCCGTCAGGGTGCGGCTCAGGCGCTTAGGCGACTCATAAATAATAATGACCCGGTTCTCCCGGGTCAATTCCTGAAACAGCTTGAGGCGCCGCCCCTCCCCCTTAGGCAGAAAGCCAATAAATATTATATCCCCTTTGAAGCCGGAAAGCGAGAGGGCCGCCACCCCGGCCGCCGGTCCGGGCACGGTTTCCACCTGGACTCCCGCCTCCCAGGCCCGGGCCACCAGGTCGGCGCCGGGATCGGAAAACCCCGGGGTGCCGGCGTCGCTCACCAGGGCGATGTTTTGGCCGGATTGCAGACGTTCGATCAACTCCGGCCCCCGGCTCGCCTGGTTGTGGGCGTGGTAGCTGATCAGCGGCGTACTGATGCCGTAATGATTCAGCAGCTTCTTGGTGTGGCGGGTGTCCTCGGCGGCGATGAGGTCCACTTCCTTCAGGACCCGCAAGGCCCTGAGGGTGATGTCCTCCAGATTGCCGATGGGCGTGGCGACGATGTATATGGGGCTCATGTTAGAGGCCGCAGAGGAATTATTTTAACCGCCGATGGACGCCGATGGACGCAGATGAATGCACCTCAAAAGGCGTCCTGAATAATCTCCACCCGAGGTTCGTCTTCGTTTATGATAATCCCCACCACATCAAAACGCACCGGCACCTCCCCCAGGCGCTGCTGTTTCAGGTAATATTCGGCCAGGCGGCGGTATTTCTGCTGTTTGGCCGGGTTCACCCCCTCCTGGGGTGCGCCGAAGCGCTGGCTTTTGCGGGTCTTGACTTCGATGAACACGTAGGTCTGGCCCTGCCGGGCGACGAGGTCGATCTCCCCCAGGGGGGTGACATAGTTACGCGCCAGGATTTTGTAGCCCTGCTGCTTCAGGGCCGCGGCCGCCAGGTCCTCCCCGCGGTTGCCCAGCCGGCGTCTCGGGTCTTTCATACAATTTGCCGCTTCCCTAGAGTTTCCGCCAGGAACACAGTTTGCCGCGCCCTGGCGCAGGCTAAAGCCTGCGGCTACATTATCTTTTGGATTTCAAACAGGTTCCGGCGCTGATGTCAAGGAGGAAAAGATTTGTTTCTCGCAGAGACGCAGAGGGCGCAGAGGCATAAAAAACTTGCGCCTTATCTTTGCGACTTTGCGCCTTGGCGAGAGAATATTTCTTTTTCCTGTCCGAAAGTGGTTTCCGTAGGGTGCTTTCCACGCACCATAATGGTGCGCAGGGCGCACCCTACCCTGAACAGCCGGGGGCGGCTGTTCCACACCACCCCGCCCAGGCGGGACGCCTGGGCCACCAGGGGCTTTTCCTTTTCCCCTCTTC
>CAZOCQ010000197.1:0-5833 GCA_964578335.1 uncultured Desulfobacca sp. | reverse complement strand
CGGCAGCCGGCGTTTCCCGCACCCGCGCCGGGGCGCCGAACAGCCGGCGTTGGCCTTTCTTCAAGGCCGGCAGTTCCTGGGTGATGTCCTCCACCTCCTGCACCAGCTTGGCCCCGTCCTGGATGAGGCGGTGCGGCCCGAGGCTGGTGGGGGAGTCAATGGGCCCCGGCACCGCGAAGACCTCCCGGCCCTGGTCCAGGGCGTAACGCACCGTGATGGCGGTGCCGCTCTTCAGGCCCGCCTCCACCACCACCACTCCCAGGGCCAGACCGCTGATCAGGCGGTTGCGGATGGGGAAATTCTTGGCCTCCGGCGGGGCGCCTAAGGGGAACTCGCTGATCAGGGCCCCCTGCTCCGGGATCTGTTCGTAGAGCTTCTGATTTTCCGGGGGATAGACCACGTCCAGACCGCAGCCCAGGACCGCCAGGGTGCGGCCGCTGTTTTCCAGGGCCCCCTGGTGGGCGGCGGTGTCAATGCCCCGGGCCAGGCCGCTCACCACGGTCAGGCCCCGCACCGCCAAGGCCCCGGCCAGGCGGCGGCAGGTCTTGAGGCCGTAGTAAGAAGCCGTCCGGGTGCCCACCAGGGCCAGGGCCAGGTCGTCCTGGGGCAGGAGGCTGCCTTTCAGGAAAAGCAAGGGCGGCGGAAAAGGAATCTGTTGCAGCCGGGCCGGGAAGCGGCTGTCAGTCTGCAAAAGAACTTCCACCCCGGCCGCGGCCATCTTGGCCAGCTCCGCCTCTATGCGGTCCCAGGCCCGGAAGCCCAGGATGTCCCGGGCCAAATCGTCGTTGACGCCCTTGACGAAAAGCAGTTCTTCCCGCCGGGCCGTAAAGACCGCGGCCGGCGACCCGAACCGGGCCAGCAGCCGCTGAAACAGCACCACCCCCACACCGGGGATGCCTTTCAAGGCCAGCCAGGGGAGTTGCTCGGTCATGGAAAAGATTCCTCACGCAAAGATGCAAAGGCGCAAAGAAAGAGAAAAAAAATGTGGAACAGCCGCCCCCGGCTGTTTGTCCTCTTTCCTTTTCCTAATGGGGTTGGGCCGATTTGTCAAGAAATGAAAAAATATAGGGGTTGGGGGAGCGGGTGCAGGGGGCGCCTGCCCTGGGTTTATCAGCCAAGTCTTATGCACAGGCGAGACGCCTGCGCCGCCAAGGAAACTTTTTCAGCCAAATCGGGGCGCAGGGCGCAGCCTACACCGGCAGGCTGGAAGCCTGCGCTACCAAAAAGGACATTTTCATGACATAAGAAGAAGGCGGGAAGCGCGGCGCTTTCCCGCCCTATGGCTGATTTCTCACAATAGCAGGGTGGTTCGAGAACCGCCCCTGCGCTTCAGGTTGGGGGTTCGGAGAGACGGGATTCGACGGCCTGCACTGCGGGGATCATCTGCTCCAGGCGCTGCTCCCGGTTGCGGCGTTCGGTCTCTTCCCATTGCACCGCGGCGGTGAGGCCCGAGAGGCTGCCCAGGAGCGACCCGAGGGTGTCCTGGACCCCGGCTTCCTGCTGCTTCAGCCACTGGTCCACCAGGGGGAAGAAATACTGAAATTTCAGGCGCTCCCGGTAATCCAGAAGCTGCACCTGGACCTCTTCCAGGAGCCAGCCCTTGAGGGCCGCCAAGGCCCGCTCCAGGTCATGCCGGAGTTGACTGCCCGGCTCGGCGGCGCCGCCCAGGCCCAGGCGCTGTTTGACCGCGGCCCAGGTCCGCCCCAGGAAACCCAGGCCGGAGCGGAGCCAGACCTCCCGGGCAAAACGCAGGCCGGGAACCGGTTCCAGCAGCAGCAGGGGCATCTCCAACCCCTGGGGCCGTTCGATGGCGGCGGCCTCCAGGGCGGGGGGCGCGGCGGGCAGGCCCAGTTCGGCGATCTCCCGGTAATAGAGGGTCAGGGCTTCCTGCAGGGCCAGAAACAGCGGGGTCCAGAGGTGGGAAAGCTCCTGGCGCAGCCACTCCTCCCGGTCCCGGATGAATTCCACCAGGGTGAGGTTGACCTCGGAGGTGACGAACTGGGCCAGGGCCTTGGCGAATTCCTGGAAAAGCTGGTAGAGGGCGGCCCGGAAATTAGCCGGGACGCCCGCGGCCGCGAGTTCCTCCCAGCGGGGTTCGAAGTTGCGAATGAACTCCTTCAGGGCGGCGCCCACCGGGCCGCCGTGCCAATCCAGTTGGCGGTCCACCCGCTTCCGCAGTTCCTTCTTCAGGCGGCTGCCGGCCCCTTCCAGGGTCTGGCTCAGGCTGGCCATGGTGGCGCGCAAGGGCTGGCGGCGGGCCTCCAAACGGGCCTCCAACTCCTGGATGGCCCCCATCCCCTTCTGCAACAGATCCCGGCTGAGTTCCAACTGCTCCCGCAGGCCCCGGGCCACCATGCGCACCTGGGAGAGGCTGCCCCCGGCCAGGCGGCGGTGGCGCAAATCCTGTAGCAGCGCCTGTAGATCGGCCTCAAAGCGGGCCGCTTCCTGGCGGGAAAAGGCGGCGGTCTCGGGATTTAGCCCCCAGACCTGGATGAGCGCAGCCTCCCGGGGGTCCAGGGACTCCCCCTTAGCCTGGCGCCGCTCCAGCAAGAGTTGCAAGGCGGAAAAGGCGTAGAGCCGCGCCTGGGTCTGCCAGGGGGCCAGTTCCTGGGCCACCCGCTCCCGGAGGCGGGTCATCTCCTCGAAGGAGGTATGCTCCCCCAGGTCCAGGTTGAGCAGGGCCAGGATATGGGGGGCCAGGCCCATGCGCTGCAACTCGCCGAGGAACTGGAAATCGGCCTGGCGCAGCCCCACCCGGGAACTGACGACGTAGAGCGCCAGGTCGCTCTTCACCAGGTAGGCCAGCACCTGGGTCAGGTGTTGGGGGATGGGTGAGTCGCTGCCCTGGCAGTCCCCCAGTTCCACCCCCTGGGCCGGCCAGGGGAAGGGGATGGTGAGGAGCACGTCCTTAAGATAGACCGCAGTGGCCTCCCGGGTCACCAGGTCCCGGTGCCGGGCCAGTTCGGGGCCGGCTAGGTTCACCACCCCGGCGCCGTCCAGGAAGTCCTTAACCAGGCCGTAACCCTCCAGGTAGGATTTGAGCAGGAGGTAGTTCTGGTCCAGGCTGCCGTTGCGCCAGAGGTCGAGGCCCTGGGCCTCGGCCAACACCTGGGCCAGCAGTTCCCGATCCTCCATTTGTTCCAGGTCCAGGGGCCCGGCCCGTTCCAGCAACCGCTGGTTGGGCAGCAGCCCCAAGGCCCGGCGAATCTCCCCGTTGATTTCGCCCCATTCCTTGAAGCGCAGCACCGCCCGGGGTTCCGGCCCCGGCTGCACCCGGGTGATCATGGCGGTGAGGATGCCGGCGCCCCGGCGCAGCAGGTCCTGGCCCACCAGGGCGTTAATCATGGTGCTTTTGCCGGACTTGACCGCGCCCACCACCGCCAGGCGGCAGGCGTCCTCGGCGACGTGGGCCTCTACCTGGTCCAGGACCCGCAGCCAGTGTTCTCCCTGGGATGTCGCCTGGGGAAAGAGGCCGGTCCAGTCCCGGGCCAGCCCCCGGAGCGCGTCGATGTCCCGGATTAACTCCTGGTGCGCAGCTTTTTCCGGCATCTTGGATTTCCAGTCAAAGAAGGGGGCGGGTTGTCACCCGGCCTTAGCCCTTTTTGGGAGCAAACCCGGCGATGTAGGGACGGGCGACCTTGATGCGGACCTTGTCGGCCACTTCCAGGTTGACTAGCTGGTCGTCAATGCTGATGATTTTGCCGATGATGCCGCCGTTGGTGATGATGACGTCATCGGCCTTGAGATTGTCCAACAGGGCCTTGTGCTCCTTGGCCTTTTTCTGCTGGGGCCGGATCAGGAGAAAATAGAAGATCACCACCATGAAGACCATGGGGAGCACGAAACTTACCATAGTGCCGCCGCCCTCGGCCGCCGCGCCGGCGCCCTGGGCATAAGCCCAATTAACCACGAGAATTACCTCCGTTGAGACGATTTAGATAAAATTCCCGGCGAAAGTCGGCAAAGCGGTCCTCTTTGATCGCCTGCCGCATTTTGGCCATCAAACTTAAATAGTAATACAAATTATGCCAGGTTAAAAGGCGAAAGGCCAGAATTTCGCGGGAAACATAAAGATGGCGCAGATAAGCCCGGGAATAATGGCGGCAGGCATAGCAGCCGCAGGCCTCGTCCAGGGGCGCCGGGTCCAGGGCGCAGGCGGCGTTTTTAATGACCAGGCGGCCGGTGGAGGTAAAGACCATGCCGTTCCTGGCGTTGCGGGTGGGCAGGACGCAGTCGAACATGTCCACCCCCCGGGCCACCCCCTCCACCAGGTCCTCGGGGGTGCCCACCCCCATGAGATAGCGGGGCTTGTTCTCGGGCAACTCCGGGGTAACGGCCTCCACCATTTCCCAGGTAAGCTCCTTTTCCTCGCCGACGCTTAAGCCCCCCAGGGCGTAGCCCTCGAAGTCCAGCTCCCGCAGCGCCTGGGCCTGCTCCCGGCGCAGCCCCGGCAGCATGCCCCCCTGGACCACCGGGAAAAGGGCCGCTCCGCGCCGGGTCCGGGCCGCCTTGGAGCGCTCAGCCCAGGCCAGGGTGCGGCTTGCGGCCCGGCGGACTTCGGCCTCCGGGGCGGGGTAGCCGGGGCATTCGTCCAGGCAGATCATGATGTCCACCCCGAGGGCTTCCTGCAGGGCCACCACCTTCTCCGGGTCCAGAAAATGGCTGGAGCCGTCCAGGTGGGAGCGGAAGGTGACGCCTGCGTCGGTGACGGTGCGGAAGGGGGCCAGGGAAAAGACCTGGAAGCCGCCGGAGTCGGTGAGGATGGGGCCGTCCCAGTGCATGAAGCGGTGCAGCCCCCCCAATTGGACGATGGCCTCCACCCCCGGCCGCAGGTAGAGGTGGTACATGTTGCTCAGGATGATGCCGGCCCCCAGTTCCCGCAGCTCCTCGGGCGTCATGGTCTTCACCGTGGCATAGGTGCCCACCGGCATGAAGGCCGGGGTGGGGACGACGCCCCTATCGGTGGTGATTTCGCCCAGGCGGGGGCCGGCGGGGCCGGAGGATTTTTTGAGTTGGAATTTAAACATCAGCCATTATCTTTCTCTGAAAGTGTTCATCGCACAGGCTGGAAAGCCTGTGCCACCGATCTTTCATTGTTTTGGGTGAGCCGAAGGCTCATGAATGGCTCGTTCCCAAGCAGTTGAACATGAGCCTTTGGTCACCCATAAACCATGAAAAGTGGCGCCGCCGCCCTCGGCGGCGCAGTCTTGGTCCGCACAGGCGAGACGCCTGTGCCACCGATTAAAACCAACTTTTCGGAGCGGGAGCTTGGGACCCAGAGCAAATCAACCCTTGCCTCACAAAATCAACATGCAATCCCCATAGCTGTAAAACCGATACTTTTCTTGCACCGCCTCCGCATAGGCCCGCAAAATTAACTCCCGCCCGGCGAAGGCGCTCACCAGCAGCAGCAGGGTGGACTTGGGCAGGTGGAAATTGGTGAGCAGGCGGTCCACCGCCTTGAATTTATAGCCGGGATAAATATAGAGGCCGCACCAGCCCGTTTGGGCCGCAAAGCCCTCCGGCCCGGCGCAGTGCTCCAGAACCCGAGTGCTGGTGCTGCCCACCGCCACGATGCGTTTCCCCTTCGCCTTGGCTTCATTCAGCCGGGCCGCGGCAACCGCCGATAATTCAAAATATTCCGGCAGCATTTGATGCTGGGTGTAATCCGAATGGCGCACCGGCAGGAAAGTCCCTGGGCCCACGTGCAGGGTAAGGGAAACGGTCTCGATGCCTTTGCCGGCCAGGTCCTTCAGCACCTCCGGGGTAAAGTGCAGGCCGGCGGTGGGGCAGGCCACCGCGCCGGTCTGCCGGGCGAACACGGTCTGGTATT
>CAZOCQ010000196.1:0-5851 GCA_964578335.1 uncultured Desulfobacca sp. | reverse complement strand
TGCCGAAGGGGATGAAGAGCCAGCCCGGCTGGTAGTGGTGCTGCCAGTCCCGGTCAATGACGGTGATCTGCCACTCCTTGTCGTCCAGTTTTTGCCGGATCTTGGTGGCGACCATGGTGCCGCCGGCCCCGTGTCCCAGAATGACCAGGTTTTTCATGGCACTTCCGTTCCTTATCCGTATCTTGGTGTTCTCATAAGAGAATTTAAGATGCTTTTCGGCAGAGTCAAATCTTGAGTTTCGAGTTTCGAGTTTCAAGAGGCAAACCGCAGGTGGGGTTTATGTAGGACAGCCGCCGCCGGTTGTCCCTGGACAGGCGAGGGCGCCTGTTCCACATTTTTCTGCCAGGGGCGGCGATTAGACGGTTATAATTAACCTATGCGCTACGAAGGGCCCATCTACCGGCCACCCAGCGAGGCCGACAGCCTGCTGGTCCAGGCCACCGTGGGCTGCCCCCACAACCTCTGCACCTTCTGCATGGTCTATAAACAGGGGGTGAAGTTCAAGGTTCGCCCCACCCGGGAGGTCAAGGAGGACCTGGAGGAGGCCGCGGCCGCTCACGGCAACGCGGTGCGCACCCTCTTTCTGCCCGCGGGCAATACCATCGCCATGCCCACCGCGGCCCTGGCGGAGATTTGCCGCCAGGCCGGTTCCCTCTTCCCCCGACTGGAGCGCATCACGGTCTATGGCTCGGCTCAATACATCGTGCGCAAGGGCCTGGATAATCTGCAAATCCTGGCGGCCGCCGGGCTCAAACGGATTCACGTGGGCCTGGAAAGCGGCGACGACGAAATTCTGGCGCGGGTTCGGAAAGGCGCCGACAGCCGGACCCAGGCGGCGGCTGGCGCATTGCTGCGCCGGGCCGAGATGGAGCTCAACTCTTACGTCATCCTGGGGCTGGGCGGCCGGGAACGCACCGAAGCCCACGCCCGGGAAACGGCCCGGGTCATCAATGAAATGGCCCCGCAGGTGATGCGCCTGCGTACCCTGGTCCCCAAGCTCCACACCCCCTTGCTGGAAGACATCCAGGCCGGGCGCTTCCGGATGCTCAGCCCCCACGGGGTCATCCGGGAAACTATCGCCCTGTTAGAGGGAATAACCGTGTCCACCCGGGTGGCCAGCGACCACTACACCAATTACCTCAACGTGGCGGGGAGGTTGCCGGAGGACAGGGAGGCTATGTTGTCCATATTACAGCAAGCCTTGGCCCGCCCGGAAGCATCCTTTCGTCCCTTCTTCATCGGCACGCAGTGAATTGAGCTTTCAGCTTTTGGCTTTCAGGAAAAAAAAGTGCAAGAGGACATTGGCATTCAAATGGCGCCTTTACCTAATGTTCACTTTAGGAATTTTCTTAAAGTTGAACATTATAAAAACAGGCGAGGGCGCCTGCTCCACACCTGATCCTGCCCGCCATTGACAACCACCCCGGCAAACCTTAACTGAATAGCGTCGGATCGCTTTTGCCTCGGGAGGTGGAATCATGCTGCCGCGGGATATTCATATTGAAGGCCAAAAGGTGGACATCCTGCCGGAGTGGCGGGAGAAGATCGAAGCGGAATTGGCGCGTCTGCAAAAACACTATTCCGGGCCCATCCTGCACGCCCGGGTGGAGATCATCGGCACTGAGCACCATCATCTCGGCGCCTTCGAAGTTCACCTGGTGGTCAACGTGCCCGGAGATGTAATCACCATCATCCGCCAGGGTGGCTTGGTTCATCCTTTACTGGTGGAGGCCTTTGACGCGCTGGACCGGCGGCTGGCGGAGCATTCCCGGGTCCTCCAGCAGCAGGTCAAGAGCCACGAGGAATTCGCCCGGCACGGCCGGATCATCCGTCTCTTTCCGGACCGGGAGTATGGCTTCATCGAAAGCGAAGATGGTCAGGAGGTCTATTTCCACGCCCATGCGGTCAAGAAGGGGAGTTTCGCCCAGCTAAGACCGGGCATGGCGGTGAAGTTCGGCCAGGAAGAAGGGGAGGAAGGCCCCCAGGCCTCCTGGGTGCAGCCTCTTTGAGTTTCGAGTTTCGAGTTCCGACTTTTGAGAGGGCAGGTCTTAGGGCTTGCCCTTTTTTCGGGATTTGGATTGCCATTGAAGAAAAAGGGCGACCCAACTGGTCGCCCCTACTGACCCCTAACCCCCTAACCCCTGCTTTTATGGGCCACGGCCCAGATGATTTCGTAGGTCACCGGGATGGCGCCGTTGGCGCCGTAGCCTTCCTGGTAGGCCCGCACCAGGGCTTGGAGCAGCCGGGGGGAGAAGGGCCGGGGCTGGGGGTTGGTGGCCCCGGTGGCCTGGAGGGACTTGAGAAAAACCGGCACCGAGGGGTAGGTGGTGGTGAACAGTTCCCGGCGCAGTTGCACCTGGCTGAAGCCGGCGTCCTGGAGCAATTTCGCCCAGCCCGGCTCATCCAAAAAGCCCTGGGCGGCCGGGGCCGGTGGGTTGGCCAGACTGAGGGCGGCGCCGGCCTGCTCCAGGGAGGCCGCCAGTTCCCGGAAGGTTGCCGGCCCCAGGCTGGAAAAGGCCAGCCAGCCGCCGGGGTTGAGCAGCCCAAAATAGGAGGCCAGGGATTCCGCCGGCCGAGTGAGCCACTGGAAGGCGGCATTGGCCACGATGGCGTCGAAGCTCCCCCGACTCAGGGTTTCGCCGTCGGCCACCAGCCAGGCCAACCGGGCCGCGGCCCCCAATCGCTCTTTGGCCGCGGCCACCAAGGCCGGGTCCAGGTCCAGGGCCACCAGGGAGGCGCCATTACAAGATTGCTTGAGCAACCCGGTGAAATAGCCGGTGCCGCAGCCGATCTCCAGCAAGCGTCCGGCCCGGGGCAGCCGATCCTCCAGCAAGGCCAGCAACCCCTGGGCCATGAGCCGCTGCACGCAGGCATGGCGGTCGTAGGACCCGGCCCGCCGGGCGAAATTCCGCCGAATGCCTTGTTTAATGACGGTTTCCGGTTTCCGGTTTTCGATTTTCGGTAAGTTCATGTCTTAAGCAATTCCATCAAGATGTTATTAAAGGTCCGGGGTTGCGTCAAAAAAGGCAGATGTCCGACCCCCGGCAACAGGTGTAATCTGGCGCCGGGCAGGTGCTCCCGCAGAAAATGAGCCTGCGCCGGGGCGACGATGTCGTCCTGCTCTCCCTGGACGATGGTCACTGGCCCCGGCAGGCGCCCCAACAGCCCGCACAGGTCCTGGTCCCGGAGATATTCCAGCCCCTGGGCCAGATACGCCGATTTGGCGGTGAAATTGAAGCCCGCCGCGGCCTCATCCCGAAACCTTTCTTCCCCGGGAGCCAGGCAAGCGGTTAGGAAATCATTCAGGACCCGGACCGGATCGCTTCTGAGACCCATGCGCATGGCCCGGACTGAGGTCAGCGGCTGCCCCCAGGGATGGCCCGGCCTTTGACAGAAAACCGGGGCCACCCCCACCAGGACCGTGGCGGCCGGGGCGGGCAAGCCCCCCCTGGCCAAGGCTTCGATGAGCAGCATCCCCCCTAAAGACCAGCCCACCACGACGGTTTCCGGCAGATTCAGCGGCCCCAGGCAGCCGGCCAGCCAGTCAGCCTCCCAGCTAAGAATATCCGGGGTCAGCACGGGGCCGCGATCGCCCAAGGCTTCCACCTGGCGCCGCCAGATGCGCCCGCTGGCGCCCCAGCCGTGCAGCAGCACCAGGGACTTCACCGCCCCAGGCCCATTTCCCCGGCCGTGCGGGTAATAATGTCCAAGGCCGCGGCTAAATCCTCGCGGCGGTGGGCCGCGGACAGGGAAAAGCGCACCCTCGCCCTGCCCGGCGGCACCGTGGGAGGCCGCAGGGCCACCGCCAGCAGGCCCTGCTGCCGGAGACGGGCGGCAAATTCCAGGGTGCGGGCGTTTTCCCCCACCAGGACCGGAACGATCTGGGTCTCGCTCCCAAGCGTATCTAGCCCGGCCTGCTCCAGACCCCGGCGGAATTTCTCCGCCTCCTCCAGGACATAGGCGCGGCGTTGGGGTTCCCGGGCTACGATCTCCAGGGCCGCCTCAATGGCCCCCAGCACCGGGGGCGCCAGGGCGGTGGAGTAAATGAACGACCGGGCCCGGTTGTGCAGGTAGTCGATGAGGCGCCGGTCCCCGGCCACGTAGCCTCCCAGGGATCCCAGGGCCTTGGAGAAAGTGCCCATGTGTACTTCAATCCGGGCCGTCAGGCCCAGGGCCTCGGCCAGGCCGGCGCCGCGGCTCCCCAGGACCCCGGTGGCGTGGGCTTCATCAATCATCAGGGCGGCGCCGCAGCGTTCCTTCAGGGCCACTATTTCCGCCAGTGGGGCCAAGTCGCCATCCACCGAAAAGACCGAATCGGTGATGATCAGGCGCCGCCGCGCCGACTGGTTTTTCCGTAACAGGTCCTCCAGCCGGTTCAGGTCCCGGTGGGGAAAGCGCTGCAAGTTTGCCCCGGAGAGCTTGATGCCGTCGTAAATGCTGGCGTGGTTGAGCTTATCGCAGAAAAGTGCGTCGCCGGGACCCACCAGGGCGGAGATGGTCCCCAGGTTGGCCATGTAGCCGGTGCTGAAGATTGCCGCGGCCTCAGTCCCCTTGAAGGCGGACAAATGCGCCTCCGCCGCCTCGTGCAGGCCCAGGTGGCCGGCCACCAGCCGGGAGGCCCCGGCCCCGGCGCCCCAACGGGCCGCGGCCTCCTGGGCCGCCGCGATCAGCCGGTGGTCCTGGGCCAGTCCCAGGTAGTCGTTGGAGGAGAGGTTGAGCAAGACCTGCCCATCCAGGCGCACCTTGCCGCCGGGCAGCACCTCCTCCAGCGCCCGCAGGCGCCGCCGCAGGGCTTGAGACTCCAGCGCGGCCAATTCCTGGGCTAATTGATCGAGCATATTATCGGGTGACACAGGCTTAGCCTGTGTAGGTTTGGTTAAACGTTTTTAGCCAATTTCGGGTCAACCCATAAGATGAAAAATGTGGAACAGCCGCCCCTGGCTGTTCTTAAAGCCCCGTAGGGCGGGAAAGCGAAGCGCATCCCGCCATGGGCGACGGCGCTATATTTTTCATAAATTTTGGATGAGACTATTTGCCACTCCATCCAGGGCGCCTATCAGCGCTTCCCGGCCCGCCGGTTTGTTAAGTTCAGGCACTTCCGGCACTCGGGCTAAAATGGGCCGGCCGGTGAGGGCTTCGATCACCGCGGGATTGGTCTGCTCGGCCAGACCTGGGGTTTGAGACCCCCGGTTAAGAACAATGCCGGCAACTTCAATCCGGCCCTGCCGGGCCGCCATGACCGTCAGGGCCGTGTGGTTGATGGTTCCCAGGCCGGCTCGGGCCACCACCAGCAGCGGCAACCGGAGCCAGCGAATCAGGTCCAGCACCAGAAAGTCGTGGCCGATCAAGGGAACATAGAGGCCCCCGGCGCCCTCCACCACGAAGAAGTCATAGCGCCCGGCCAGTTCTCGAAGGGCGGCGGCCACGCGGCTTAAATCCACTTCCACCCCGGCCTGGGCCGCGGCCACCCCCGGGGCCAGTGGCAGCCGCAGGGCTATGGGGGTCAGGAGCCGCAGGGGTTCATCCAGGCCCGCCAGCTCCAGGGCAAATTTGGCGTCAGTGGGCGCCAATTCGCCCGCCTCCTCCGGGCAACCGCTCTGCATGGGCTTGAAATAGACCGCCGCTACACCCCGGCGGCGCAGGGCCGCAGTGAGCCCCGCGGCGATCACCGTCTTACCCACGTCTGTGTCGGTGACGGTGACGAAGATGCCTTTGATTTCTGGAAGTTGCGGCAAATCCATAGCACTGTCTTGGTAGCGCAGGCTTCCAGCCTGCCTGATACGAAGATTTGGGCCTTATTGAACAGCCGGGGGCGGCTGTTCCACATTTTTTTCCGCCAGTTCCAACCCCA
>CAZOCQ010000195.1:0-5892 GCA_964578335.1 uncultured Desulfobacca sp. | reverse complement strand
GACCTGCCCAAGTGGGCCTACGTCCAGGCCCTGCTGGCCCGGGGCGACCGCCGGGTGGGGGATATTCTCTTGGCCGCCCATAAAATCGGCTGGACCCGCGCCTTTCGGGAAAGCCCCGTCAATCCCGACTTTTTCACCCTCCGGGAACGCCACCCCCTTGAGCTCTTCCCCTGGGACTTCATCGAGCACGGCCTCAAAAAAGACTATTTATGGGAAGAATACCAGCGGGCCCTGGAAGAAAAAGAGACCCCGCCCTGCCGTCCTCTGGTCTGCAAAAAGTGCGGCATCTGTCAGGGAGAGGAGTTGTAGGGGCGGTTCTCGAACCGCCCCCATCAGAAATAATGGTGCGTAAGACGCACCCTGCGCAGGCTAAAGCCTGCGGCTACACTACCTGCGCCCCGAAGATGCGCTCGATGTGTTTCAGGGCGAAGGCGTGGGCCTCGGGGTCGAAATCGGCCACTCCGTTCCGATAGACCACCGCGGGGATATCCCGGTCAAAAAGCTCTTTGACCGTCTCCATGACGCAGATGGAGGTGCAGACCCCCACCACTTCGACCCGGTCCACCTCTTCTTTTTTCAGAACCTCATCCAATTTGGTGCCGGCAAAGGCGCTGTAGCGGGTCTTGTCCACCCGGTAGTCGGCGGGCAGGATCGGCAGTTCCGGGATGACCCGGCTGCCCCAGGAGCCCCGGACCGCATGGGGCGGGAAATAATGAAACTCCCGGTCATCCGGGGCGTGGGCGTCGCAGATGAAGATGACCACGCCGCCCCGGCTCCGGGTCGCCTCGATCCTGGCGGCCACGAAGGGGATGATCTCTCTTCCTGTCGCCCCCACGTACAGAGCGCCCCGGGGGTCGATGAAGTCATTGAGCATGTCCGCCACGATCAGCGCCGTCTTCCCCATGAGCGCCCCTGATGAAGGAAATTAAGAAGGGAACAATTTCAAATTACATCATAAGTCTCGGCGCTGGCCTGGGCAAGGACAAATTTGCGGCAAATGGGAATGGAGCCGGGAGGCGGAGGCAGGAACCTCAGTCCACTGCCCCCAGGTTAGGGGATTAATCTCCGCCATCCGGCTCGATTTCAGGTAAACAGGCAAATCTTGCAGTCCCGGGCGTACTTGATGAAGTCCTCGGCCGTCCACACCGCGGTATTTTCCACCAGCACGCTTTCATCCAATTCCATCATGTCGATGGTCATTTTGCAGGCGATCAATTCCACTCCCTCCAGTTGGGCCATCTCCATCAGGTCCGGCAAGGAAGGGATATTGGCCTTGTCGATTTTTTTCTTCATCATGCCGGTGGCCAGGGCGGACATGCCCGGCACCGCCCCCATAACGCCGGGGGGAATGAACTTGGCCTTCTCAATGCCGCCTTTGCAGACCAGGTTAAGGCCCATAAAGGTATAAAACACCTTGGCCTCCATATTTTGCCGGGCGGCGTTGATGGCCAGAATCAGAGACGGATAGGCCCCGTCCAGGGTGTCCCGGGAGCAGATAAAGGCGGCCTTGTCTTTTTCAGTTGCAGCGGTCATGCGGGTGATCTCCTTAATTTTCTTGGGGGGATGAAATCCTTCACATCCCCGGCTGACCTTCCCCCTGCGGGAAAGGGAATTCCAAGTTCGGTTTCTTCATTAACCGAAAACCGAAAACTGAAAACCGTTATTATTCCTCCAACTTGCAGAACAACTCCCGGGTCAGGGCGGTGAGTTCCAGCACCCGGGGGTTCTTCAGGCGGTAAAAGACCTGCTGCGCCACCCGCCGCGACTCCAGGATCTCCTTGTCCTTGAGCAGGCTGAGGTGCTGGGAGACGCTGGATTGGCTGGCCCCCACTTCCCGTTCCAGGTCTTGCACCGAGCGCTCGCCCTGGCCCAGCAGGTGGATAATCAGCAGCCGGGTGGGATGGGCCAGGACCCGGAGGCAGCGGGCGGCGTTGGCCAGTTTTTCCTGTCTGGATTGGTTATTGTTCATATTAATAGATTATTATATTTGAATATAATAATAAACTAATATTATTACTTGTCAAGCACCCAGGAAGATTTTTTCAGAAAAAATTTTCCCCCGCCGCCGCGCCAGTGATTATAATTTACCGAGCGACTGGGGAGGACCTTCCGGTTGAATCACCGGTTCGACTTACGGCTTTACAGGGAGGGCGCATGCCGAAGAAAGCGGTTTGGCTCATCATTATCTTCACCCTGTTGTTCATCCTCGGCATCAACACCGGGGAATTGAATTACCTCCTTAACCTGGGCAACACCATTTGCCTGTCCTGCATCGGGGTCGGCTGATGGTGGCATTGCGGACCCTGGTCCAGACCCTGGTGGCCTTCGGCACCAACGCCTACCTCCTGTTTCCCTTCGGCGGCTCCGTGATCTATCAGGGGCCTTTGAAGGCGGTCTGCCATCCCGGTCTCAATTGCTACTCCTGCCCCGGAGCCTTGCTCTCCTGTCCGGTGGGGGCCATGCAGAACTTCATCGCCAGTATCCGTTACTCCGCGCCCGGCAGTTTACCCCAACTGGGGGCCATCGTGGTGGGCTACCTGGGGTTCATCGGCACCCTGGTGGGCCGCCTGCCCTGCGGCTGGCTCTGTCCCTTCGGCTTCATCCAGGACCTGCTTTACAAGGCGCGCGTCCGCAAATTTTCGCTCTGGCGGCCCTTGCGTTGGGTCAAGTACGGAGTCCTGGCCCTCCTGGTGGTCATCATGCCGGTATGGCTGGTGGATGCCTCCGGGTTAGGGCACCCCTGGTTCTGCAAGCTGCTCTGCCCGGCGGGAACCCTGGAGGGGGCCATCCCCCTGGTATTTCTCAAACCAAACCTCTGGGCCACCCTGGGCTTTTATTTCTGGAACAAGATGACCATCCTCACCGTCCTCATCATCCTGGCCCTCTTCATCAGCCGGCCCTTTTGCCGCATGCTCTGCCCCCTGGGGGCCTTTTATAGCCTTTTCACCCGCATGACCTTGGTGCGTCTGGAATTTATCGAAGGCAACTGCGTGGAGTGCGGCTCCTGTGTGCGCAAGTGCCCCACCGGGGTCAAGCCGCACGAAGAATTCGACAGCCGGGAGTGCATCATGTGCCTGAAATGCGTGGACGCCTGCCAGTTCCGGGCCCTGCAGTTCGGCATCCGCCGGCCCCCGGCGCCCCTGAAAAAGCGGGCCGCCTCACCCGTATGATCAGCAAGAAAAAACACTTGACACCTAGTTTATTTTATTCATAATAAATCAAAGTATTTACACCGGATACCCGCAGGGGAGATCTCTTCATGGCCCTCACCAAAGAAAAGTTGATCAGCCGTTTGCAGACCCAGGTCGGTTTAAGCAAGCAGGAATCCCGTTCGGTGGTGGAACGGGTTCTGGACATTATGAAGGAGTCCCTGGCTCGCAACGAAGACCTGCTCATCAGCGGCTTCGGGAAATTCTCGGTGAGGCAGAAGAACGCCCGCCGGGGCCGGAACCCGCAAACCAAGGAAAACTTGATCCTCCGAGCCCGCAAGGTAGTGGTGTTCAAAACTTCCGGCGTGCTGCGCAACCGCATTAACGCAGGCCAGTCCTCATAATCTTCTCACTCCGGTCCACGGCGCGATTTTTAGGCCGCGGACTGCCCTTTCGCCTGATGTTCTATGGGGGCATGCCGCCGGCGCCGTCGAGGACCCCGGTATGGCAGGTCAAAGAAGCAACCAAACCGAGGAGTCGGGGCGCCGCCCCCGGCTCTTGAGCCGTCGGGCCTTCGTCCAGTGCAGCGCCGGGGCCTTGGCCCTGCTGGCCCTGCCCTGGCGCCCGCAACCCGCCGCCTCCCAGGAAATCCGCCGGGGTTTTATCCAGCCCCAGGCCGCCGCCTTTCAGAAGACCCTGGACCGGGGGATGGTGCAGTGCCGGCTCTGCCCCCGGAACTGCGAGGTCATGGATGGGGAACGGGGTGACTGCGGGGTCCGGGAGAACCGCCAGGGGCAATACTACACTCTGGTTTACGGCAACCCCTGCGCGGTCAACGTGGACCCGGTGGAGAAGAAGCCCTTTTTCCATGTGCTGCCCGGCAGCCGCTCCTTTTCCATCGCCACCGCGGGCTGCAACCTCCACTGCAAGTTCTGCCAGAACTGGGAAATCTCCCAGACCCGGCCGGACGCGACCTACAACTTCGACCTGCCGCCGGAAAAGGTAGTGGCCGGGGCCCAGGCCGCCGGCTGCCCCTCCATCGCTTATACTTACGTGGAGCCCATCATCTTTTATGAATACATGACCGCGGTGGGCCGCCTGGCCAAACAGGCCGGCATCCTGAGCACCTGTCACACCGCGGCCTACATCAACCCGGAGCCTTTGGAGCAGCTCTGCAAGGTGCTGGACGCGGCCTGCGTGGATCTCAAGGCCTTCACCCCCAAGTTTTACCGGGACCTGGTGGACGCCGAACTGGAGCCGGTGCTCAACGCCCTGAAAATCATGCGCCGCCGGGGGGTGCACGTGGAGATCGTCAACCTGCTCATCCCCCAGTTCAACGATGATCCCCGGAAACTCAGCGAGATGTGCACCTGGATTAAAAACGAGTTGGGGCCCCTGACGCCGCTGCACTTCTCTCGGTTTTATCCGCTTTACAAGATGCTGAACCATTTCCCCACCCCGGTGTCCACCATGGAGAAGGCCCGGGACCTGGCCCAAAAGGCCGGCCTGAAGTACGTTTACCTGGGCAACATCCCCGGCCACCCGGCGGAGAGCACCTTTTGCCATAACTGCGGCAAGCTGATTATCCAGCGCACCGGCTACCGCATCGGCGAAGTAAAGCTGAAGGGCGACGCCTGCGGCTATTGCGGCGTCAAGATTCCGGGGATTTGGCAGAAATCCTAGGGTGCGCCCTGAGCACCTCTTTGTTCTCCATTCAAGGAGTGGCTTATGCAGAAAGATTCAAGAAGCGAGCTTCATTGGCTGATTGACGCCTTACCCGAAAGCGAAGCCTTAATTGCCAAGAAATTCATGGAGTTCTTAATTTCCATGAGCGGCGATCCCTTGTTGGCCGCTTTCTTAAAAGCGCCGGAAGATGACGAGCCGTTGACTGCCCAGGACCTGAAAGACCTGGAAATCGCCGAAAAAGCCCTGGCGGAAGGCAAGGTGAAGGAATGGGACCAGGTAAAGAAGGACCTGGGCCTGTGAAGCTGGTCTTCACTGAACCCGCTGAAAAAGACCTGACCGGCCTTGAGGCAAAAATGCGGGAACGAGTCAAGGCAGCCTTGGACCGGATGCTCACCAATCCGGAAACTGCCGATCTCGGCAAAATTAAGAGCAAACCGGGCCTGTGGCGGTTGCGAGTGGGAGATTTTAGAGTCTACTTGGAACCCCATTAGGCCGAAAAAGTCATATACGTTAAGCGTATCAAGCCCCGGCGGGAGGCTTATCGGTAATTCTTTTAGTCACATAGGTCGAGCCGGACCCGCCACATTTGCGGCGGCCACAGGCCTGTCTATAACAACTGGCGGTGGGGCTCAGACAGTGGGCCCGGGAGGAGGAAATAATAACCGAGTATAACTGGACGGCGGAGATCCAGGCGGCCAGGCAAGAAGCCTCAGAGGTGTTGGATCGCACGGTGGCGACCAGGGCTTATCAGGACCCGGAGGGTTTAGTAAGAACGCTAGCCAATCCGACCTATCAGACCATTGCCGCAGCCCAATATAGTAGCGGAGCGCGGATATCGGAACTGGATCATGTGCGGCCGGAGCAGTTTCTGGGGAACAGGCAATTTCAGATCAGCTGCGGTAAAGGCGGCAAAGACCGGATTGCAGAGTTTAGGGATTTGCAGGTCTATGAACAATACCGGCAATTGGCGCTCGGCAACCTCAACCCGGACTATGGCGAATTTACCTTTGACCGGGATTATTGGTGCCTGGGGCCGGACTCGAACCGGCACGGGGCG
>CAZOCQ010000194.1:0-5928 GCA_964578335.1 uncultured Desulfobacca sp. | reverse complement strand
GGGCCCTGCCTTTTTACGTGGTGCGTGGAACGCTACTTTATGGCACAGGCGGGACGCCTGTGCCGCCAAAATATTTTGCGCCTTTCTTTGCGCCTTGGCGTCTTTGCGAGAAACCTACTTCCGTCGTTCGCCGAACTGCCGCACCTGGTACATGAAGGCCTCCAGCCGGGTCCGGGTGTGGCTCTGCTCCTGGCCGTCATAGGACAGGTTCAGGAAAGGGATGTTGTCGTGGTCCTCCCGGAAGCGCTTGAACAGGGAGTTGACCACGGTGCCGGGCATGCAGGTGAAGGGCATGATGTTCACCAGCCCCGCGGCCCCCTTGCGCACGAAGTCCCGGGATTTGCCCATGCTCAGGATGGCCTCGCCTTCAAAGGAGGGGTGCAGGTAGGGGCCGGCCAACTCCAGGGTCTCGGCGATGGAAGGCTCTTTCAGGTTTTTAATGGAGCCGTGGAAGCACTCCTCCAGGTGGTGTTCGTCTTTTTTCTGAATGTAATCCTTGATGATGATCTGCAACAGGCGCTTGTAGTGGCGGGCCACCCAAGCGTCGTGGCGGGAGGAGTGGGTGACGTAGAGCAGCCACTCGCCGATGGGCGGCATCCAGACTTCGCCGCCCAGGGCCTCCACCTCTCGGACGGCGTTTTCGTTGGAGAACTTGTTGGCGCGGCAGTAGATCTCGCCGACGATGCCGACGATGGGCTTGCCCCCGTTCCGGGTGAGGGCCAGGTCGTCAAAGGCGCGGCGGGCGGACCTAAGCACCGCGGCGACATCCTGCCGGTCGCGCAGGGCTTCATAGACCTTTTGCAAATAATGCAGGTAAATCCGGTCGCTTTCGCCGGTCTGGCGCTCATAGGGTCGGACCTCCCGCAGCTTTTTCTCCAGCAGGTCAATGGCCACCACGCCGTTCCAGGCGATGCGGTCGAAGTCGCCCCCCACCATGCCCACTTCTTCGTAAAGCTGCTCGCTCTGTTCCGGAGAATAGACCGGCACCTGGGGGTAGCCCAGTTCATCCAGGATGAGGCGGTGGAAACGGTGGTACTGGCCGAAACGGCAGGGGCCGTTGGCCGAAGGCATGAAGAAGGCGCTCTTTTCCGGGTTGAAGTCCGGGCGCTGAAGGAGCTTGGCCAGGTCGCCGGTGGTGAGAATCAGGGGATAGCACTCCTTGCCGCTGGTCAGGCGGCGGCCCAACTCCAGGGTCTCTTCGTCGGAATCCGGCAGGGATTCGGCTTCGCCGCCGCAGGCCTCGAACGCGGCCACCAGGGCCAGGGCCTGGTCGGTCATGGGGGGCAGATAAATCTTGCGCTTCAGGGCCCCGGTGACCCGGTAGCGGAAGGGGGAGACCCGTTTCGGGGCCGGTTCCACCTTGACGTTCTTGAGGCTGTCCAGGAAGGCCTCCAGCCGGGTGATGGCCCCCACGTCGGAGGAGTGCTCGTCAATCTCGATCTCCAGATAAGGCTTGCCCTTCATGCGGTCTTTGAAGAAGTGCTGGATGAAGGAGTCGGGGCCGCAGCCGAAGTTGGTGATGAAGACGCCGTAGAGCCGGGGGTCGCGGCGGACGTGTTCGGCCACGCCCAGGATCTTCTGGCCGAAGCGCCAGTACATGGGCTTGATTTCATCCAGGTCTTCAACCTGGTCCACCGGCAGGAAGTCCATGGGCATGGCCAGGACCCCCAGTTGCCGGAGTTTGCGGTGCAGGTTGAGGTTCATGCCCGGGTCCAGGGCGTTGTAGGGGCGGCCGATGAGGATCATCAGGCGGCCGTCCTTTGGTATGGAGTCGAGAATCTCCCGGCCCCGGGCGCTGAGGCGCTCATAATAGGCTTTTTGGGCGGCCACGGCTTTTTTCATGGCCCGGTTGACGGCAAAGGCCGAAACTCCCAATTCTTGGCCCAGGTCCTTCAACCCCTGGCGCAGCCTTTTTTCGCCGCGGCCGAAATAGAGCACCGGGGCAATGACCCTGGCCCCGTATTCGCCGAAGTCAATGGCGGTGGGCGCGGTGTAGCACAGGGACTGGACCATGGGACAGACCACCCCGGCCTGCACTTCGGGGTGGGGATGGGGCAGGTCAATGACGCTGGGCAGGAAGATGCGTTTCACCCCGTGCTTGAGCAGGTCCAGCAGGTGGCCGTGGGCCACCTTCACCGGGTAACAGGGTTCCGCCGCCAGGGCCTCGACGCCCTGGTTGATCACCGATTTGTTGGTCTTTTGGGAATAGACCACGGTGAAGCCCAGGTCTTCGAAGAAGGCCCGGAAGAAGGGCATGAGCTCCTGGAAGAACATGGTGCGGGGAATGCCGATGGCGCCGCGGGGGCCTTCCTGGGGAGGTTCGGGGCCGTAGAGCCAGTCTTCCCGTTCCTTGATGAGGTCCGGCAGGTCGTATTTTTTCTGGTTGGCGGCCACTTCGTATTTTTCGCAGCGGCTGCCGTAGAACAGGGGCTTTTCGCCTTCGATCTGCACCTGGCGGATTTCGCAGTTATTGGGGCAGCTTTTGCATTCAAAAGAAGTGATGTGGTATTTACAGTCGGCCAGGTCAAAGCCCTTGAATTTGGAGACTTCCCAGTCCCGCTCCCGCATGGCCAGCAGCGCCGCGCCGATGGCCCCGGTGACGTCGTGGTGGGGCGGAACAACGACGGGCTTGCCGCAAACCTGCTGGAAGGCGGCGACGATGCCGCGATTGGCCGCGGTGGCTCCCTGGTAGAAGATGCGCTTGCCGATGGGGCGGTCTTCGGCGACCTTGTTGAGGTAGTTGTGGACGATGGAATAAGACAGGCCGGCCACGATGTCATCTTTGGCCGAGCCCCGCTGCTGGTGGTGGACGATGTCGGATTCCATGAACACCGTGCAGCGCTCGCCCATGCGCACCGGGTTTTCGGATTCCAGGGCCAGGCGGCCGAATTCCTCCCGGATGGAGATGCCCAGCTTTTCCGCCTGCTCTTCGAGGTAGGAGCCGGTGCCCGCGGCGCAGACCTTGTTCATCATGAAATCCACGATGGCGCCGTTGCTCAGGCTGATGAACTTGGAATCCTGGCCGCCGATCTCGAAAATGGTGTCCACTTCGGGGTCAATGGCCGCGGCCGCGGTGGCCTGGGCGGTGATTTCGTTACGCACCACGTCGGCGCCGATGAAGTCGCCGGTGAGATAGCGCCCGGAGCCGGTGGTGGCCGCGCCCATGATCTTCACCTTCCCGCCGATCTTGGCGCCCGCCCGGCGCAGGCCCTCGGTGATGGCCTCCAGGGGGCGGCCGGCGGTCATCAGATACTCCCGGGCCAGGACCTGGCCCTCCGGGTCAATGACCACCACGTTGGTGCTGATGGAGCCCACGTCAATACCCAGGTAACCCTCCACTACCTCACCCGGCGGGATATCCACCACCTGGTAGTGCTCCGGCCCAAGGAGCGGCGGCGGCTGCAAGGGGTCAAGACGCCGGTCCTGCTCGGCTTCCTGTTTGAGGTGCCGGCGCAGGGGCTCCAGGTCCAGGTGAAAATCGGCGGGCGGGTTTTCCCGGGCCACCAGCACCGCGCCTACCGCGCCCAGGGCGCAGAAGTGGGGGGGAATGATGAGACCGGCGTCGTCCAGGCCGAAGACCTGCCGGAAGGCCTGGCGCACCCCCAGGTTGTGGGCCACGCCGCCCTGGAAGGCCACCGGCGGGGTGACGGTCTTGCCCTTGCCGATGTTGCTCTTGAGGTTGCGGGCCATGGCCTGGCAAAGGCCGGCGATGATTTCAAAGTCCGGGGTGGCCCCCTGCTGCAGGTGGATCATGTCGGTCTTGGCGAAGACGCTGCAGCGCCCCGCCACCCGGGGCGGGGTGGTGGATTTCAGGGCCAGTTCGCTGAATTCCTCGATGGTGTAGCCCAGGCGGTGGGCCTGCTGGTCCAGGAAGGAGCCGGTGCCCGCGGCGCACATGGTGTTCATGGCGAAGTCCTGGATCACCAGGTGGCCGCCGTCTTCGGACACCATGATCATCTTGGCGTCCTCGCCGCCCATGTCAATAATGGTGCGGACCTCGGGGCAGAAGTGGTGAGTTCCCCGGCCCTGGGCGATGACTTCGTTGACGAAGGGGCCGCCCAGGAGCTCGGCCAGGGTCTTGCCGCCCATGCCGGTGAAGGCCGCCAGGCGGATACGGTCGGCCGGAAATTCGGCCTCCAGGGATTCCAACAGATTTAAGGCGGCGCCGTAGGGATCCCCCAGGTGGCGGCGGTACTCTTCCCGCACCACTTTTCCCTGGGCATCCATCACCGCCAGATTAACGCTTACCGAACCGACATCCATTCCCACGTCGAACTTGTCAGGCATATTCGCATCCCCCGAAGGCTGGGCTGTATGTCTTGGAATTAATTGATTATTGAATAGTTTTATCTATTTTGATCGCGAATCTGCTTTTCGAACTCCGTTTCGAAAGCTCTGAGCGCCGCGTGGACATCATTGTCCCGCTGTTTCATATCCAAAGAGTCTGCGATACCTCTGAGCCGGGGGCTGGGTTTGTAAATCGCGGCATGCTCGACTTCCCAATAAAGGCCAATAAGCATGGAAACGATCTGTATCTCGCCTCGAATTTTTCTGCTGGCTTCCTGACAGTAGCCATGATATTTGAAAGCTAATGTGTCATTTTTGTCGTAACTAAGAACCGGATCTGATTTCCAATCGCTGAATCTCTGTTTCAATTCCTTGTCGATTTCTATCCAGCGGCTTCTTGGGAACGCAAGAACGCGGACGCCTGCCAAATCTTTCAGATCAGTTAAAGAATATTTCTCAGGGTAAGTCCTATCAAATGTTCCGCCTTCCTGGTGTCGCCGCAAGGCATCAAGCGCACTATCACATTCCTTTATCCGGGATTTAACCACAATTTGTTCATGTTTATCTAACTTTCGGGATATCGGAAGGACACAATATTTCACTTTCGCTTCAAGGTGTTCCACCACGCGACGGATGTCCGGGAGTAGGTCAAAGTACTCCTCCCGCAAGCAGTCTTCGATAGTACGCTCAGCCATTATTCAAGCACACTTTGGATTTCGTGCTTGACTGCATCGGAAGGATCGCCGGAGCTAAAATAAAAATTCCATTCTTCCCCTTCCTTTTCTTTATTTAGACAACGTTGAATCTCCTTCTCACTGTTATCTTCAATAAATTCAACGCTAAATATCTTCTTAGTCTTTCGGTTGAAATAGATCATGCGGTCGAAGTTGTAAACGTATCCTGCATCCCGCAAAATCTTAATTTTGGTGTCCAGAGTTCCCATTTTGGTTGACCTCTTTCTTTAGTTAAAGGTTATCTCGAAATCTGGGATTGTGAATCCAAAATGATTCTCGGCTGACTCCGGTAAAAACCTTGGTCCTGATAAAAGCTTTGGGCAATCAATCCGGCCTCACAAAGACGTTTCAGCCTCGCTTGCACCAAATCCAAAGGCAGGCCCAGGACCCTCGCCAAATCCGCCGCGGTCATGGGCCGCCGGGCCAGCATCTCCACCAGCAGGGCGTCATTAACCATCATGGCCTGGGCCGCGGCCCCGTTGCCGGCCGCCACCACCTCCACCTCCAGGCCGTCGGCCAGATACAGGGCGCAGGCGGCCATTTCATCAGAGCTCAGGGGCCGGGCATAATCCTCCACCCCCGGCCGCACCGCGGTGTTGAGCTGAATCTTATCCGGCGCCAGGGTCCGCAGGGCCCGGCGCAAGGCCTCCAATTCCGCTTCAGAGTCATTAAGTCCCCGGAGCAGGAGAATTTCCAGCCAAATTTGCCCCGGATATTCCCGGCGGAAGGCTTCGAGTCCTTCTATCAGTCTGCTTAAAGGATAATCAGGCAAGGGCCGGTTGATGGCCCGGAAACTCTCCTCCCGGGCGGCGTCCAGGGAAGGCAGCACCAAGTCGGCAACCTGTAACTCCTCCCGCACTTCCGGCAGGTAAAACAGGGCGCCGTTGGTCAATACCGCCACCGGGGC
>CAZOCQ010000193.1:2807-6051 GCA_964578335.1 uncultured Desulfobacca sp. | reverse complement strand
TCTCCCCCCGCCGGGGGGAGAGGGGGAAAGAAACTGGCTCTTTCCTTAATCCCCTCTCCCCCAATGGGGGAGAGGGTTAGGGTGAGGGGGAAAAAGCTTTCGTTATCTGCGGTTCAGCAATACGTTACCGTATTTATGAAATTGACCACTAAGACTTGCCATACCAAAACGGCCTGGAACCTTCGGAGTCGCCTTCTGCGCCGATATATTGGGCCCCCACCACCTGCCAGTCCGGGCACCCCTGGCAAATCTCGGGTATCTTCTCCCATTCATGCCGCCGGTGGGGCTCGCGCAAGGCCGTTTTATGCCGCCCCTGCCAGATGGCCTGGATGGACTGTTCCCTGACATTCCCCGCCACGAAGCGTCCTTCATAATCCACCGCGCAGGCCACCAGGTTGCCGTTCTGGTGGATGGCCGCGGCATTATTGCCCCATGGACAGGCAATCCTGAAGGGCACCTCGTTGGACAGCCCCGGCACCACGATGCTGCCGGTGGAGGTCCAGGACAACATGCGGCGAATCTTGACTTCGGCGCCCCGGGCCCGCCAATAGTCGGTGAATTCCTGGACCTCGGCTTCATTCTCGCGCATCACCGAATACTGGCATTGGATGATGGGGTAGGTTTGGCCCCGGGCATGCTGGCGTTTTAACAGCTCCTCCACGGCCTGGAAAATTTTATCCCGGCTGCCCCCCACCCGGATCTTCTTGAAGGTTTCGGGCTGAAAGCCGTCCAGACTGATAATGAACCGCTTCAGAGGCGAAGCCAAAACCTGATCAATCATGCGCCCCAGCAGGATGCCGTTGCTGTTGAGGACGATATGGCGGCAGCCGGCCGCGGCGGCGTAATCCAGCCAACGCCACAAGGTCTCGCCCAGGAGCAGGGCTTCGCCATAAAAGGTGGGCCAGATTTCGCATTCCGGCATTGCCCGGGCCACTTCCTCCACAATGCGCTTAAAGACCGCTTCCTCCATGTCGGCCCGGGGCCGCCGCATTTCCTTGTGAGAACAATGGAGGCACCGCATGTTGCAGCGGGAGGTGGTCTCAATCACCAATTGCGGCGGAAAAGGATGGTCTTGTAAACCTGCTTCAATGCGCTGCAGTTCTATGGAACGGTTATGGAGAGCCGGGCTGTTGGCTTTATCATGGGTCATTGCAAAATATCCCCGGGATTGAGGGGCCGGTCCGGAACCAACCAAACTAGGCCGTCACCCGCGGCAATCAGGCAGCCTTCCGGGGTCGCCAGCAGGACCTCTCCCGGCGCCTCACCGGCCAGGTAGTGATGAAAGCTGACTTTACTGCCGTCGGCCAGATGCGCATAAGCCGGATAGTTCTCCATACTGGCCCGCACTTTATTGATGATGGCGACCGCACTTTCTTCCCAGATCAATTTCCCATCTTCCGGACGGCGTTGGCGGAAATAGCGGCCTCGCGGGGGCCGGGGCGTCAAAGGTTCAGGCAATTGTTGCTTCTCCAACAGGTGAAATAGCTCAAGCAGCATATCGGCCGCCATCTCGGCCAATTGCCGGGAAATTTCCTTATACTTCTCCTTGACGCCGAAACGGCGTTTCCGCACCAGGAGGTAATCTCCCTGATCAATCTCTGCGGTCATGCGGTGGATGGTCACGCCCAGTTCCGGTTCGCCGCGGGCGATGGCCCATTGAATGGCATGACGGCCGCGATAGTCCGGCAGCAAGGAAGGATGGGCATTAAAGGCGCCCAGGGGGAAGGCGTCAATCAGACTCTGTTGCACCACCTTGCCATAACCTGAACAGAACAGGGCCTCGCCCCGGCCTGGACAATCTTCCTCGGAGAAGAAGGGTATTTCAAAGCACTCAGGTCTCTTTCCGGTCTCATCATCCCAAACGATGCCGGCTAAACCATCCCGCCCCAGTTTCCTAACGGCCGCGGCTCCAGCCATCCCTCCCCCAAAGAGCACCACTTTCAAGAGCCTTCCCCTCCATGATTATAAACCGAATCGTACCATATCTGAAAGCACAATAGGTTCCAGAGCCGCGCCGAATGATCGGCCGCCCCGGCATAATGCTCCTGGAGCAGGCGGGCCACCTGGGCGGTTTGAAAAAACCCATGCCGAGACAAACGTTCCGGGGAGAGGGTGGCCCATACCCAGGGCTTCAGGGAATTCCGCATCCAGGTGTAGATGGGTTGCACAAAGCCTTCTTTGGGGCGATTGAGCAAATCCGCCGGCACCAATCCCTGCACCGCCAGTTTGTGCACATATTTATTGATCCCCCGAAAGATTTTCATCCGGCCCGGCAAGCGGTTGGCAAATTCGATAATGCGGTAATCCAGGTAGGGCGAACGGATTTCGATGGAATGGGCCATGGAGAGGCGGTCCATAAAGGGGAGGACCTGATTGGCAAGGAGTTCCTGTTGATCCACTTCTAAAATGGCATTGAGCGGATCCTGGGCCGTGCCCTGTGCAACCAGGCGTGCATAGATCTCCCTGCTGTCGGCTCGCCCCACGGCGTCCAGGAAAGCCGGGCTTAATAATTGGTGTTTGTCGCCTTCGCCAAAAACCGCCAAGCGCATGCGCCAGTCGGCTTGATCGGCGGAGGCCAGGGATTTTAAGAAATTAAATTCGCTTTCCTGATCGAAGGGCTGGAGCAGTTCTCTTTCCGACGAGCTGAGTTCGGCCAAGTTTTCCTTGCCCTGCCTTTTCAGCCTCAAATAGTGGTGCATGGGCCAGGCGAGGCGGTGAGCCAGATAGCTGCCGAACAATTCGTCCGCCCCATCCCCGGACAGGGCCACCTTGACGTGCTGATGAATCAGGATGCTCAAAAAAAAGGTGGACACCGTGCCGGAAAAGGGCTCGTCAAAAGATTGCAGCACCTCGGGCAGGCGCCGGGCAAATTCCTCTGAACTCAGGATATACTCATGATGACTGGTGCCCAGGCGCTGGGACATCAACCGGGCGTATTCCACGTCCAGCGTCTTGCCGGCAAACTGCCCGGAACCAGGTTCGTCATAGCCGAGACTGAAGGTGGTGACCGGCTGCGATTGGTGGCGGCACATCAGGGTCGCCACCGAACTGGAGTCCACCCCCCCGGAGAGATAAGCCCCATATGGCACATCGCAATCCATGCGCAGGCGCACGGCGTCATCCAGCAGGGTGAGCAGATGGCGCCCGGCTTCTTCTGGGGTAATATCTTCCAGGGGATGCCCGAAGTCCAACTCCCAGTAAGGCGCCGTCTGCACCCGGCCGTTTTCCCAGACCAGATAATGTC
>CAZOCQ010000193.1:0-2797 GCA_964578335.1 uncultured Desulfobacca sp. | reverse complement strand
TTGCCGGATGTCCCGGTAAACCGTGGCCGGCGCACTGATATTCTTGAGGCTTAAGTAATGGTATATCGAAGATAAATCGAGCCGGCGCGACACTGCCGGATGAACCAGCAGCGCTTTGAGTTCCGACCCGAAAACCAGTTGCCGGCCCACCCAGGCCCAATAAAGGGGTTTTTTGCCGATGCGGTCCCGGTAGAGCAGCAGCCGCCGCCGCCGGTCATCCCACAGGGCAACGGCGAACATGCCGTTAATGCCGCCCCGCTCCGGCCAGAGATCGCCATACTCCTCGTAGGCGTGGACGATGATCTCGGTATCGCTGTGGCTGGTGCGGAAGCGGTGTCCCGCCGCCTGCAGTGACCGGCGCAGTTCCCGGTGATTGTAAATCTCGCCGTTAAAAACCGTCCAGAGGCGCCGATCTTCGTTGGTAAGGGGCTGGTCTCCGGTGGTCAGATCCACAATGGCCAGGCGGCGCATGGCCAGGTGGACTTGGTCCCGTTCATAGTAGCCCTCGCCGTCGGGTCCCCGGTGTCTGAGGGTGGCATTCATCCGTCGCAACAGGGCCCCATCCCCCGGCCCGATAAACCCGCAGATGCCGCACATTTATGAACATCCCTCGGTCGTTACCTGCTAAAAAGAGATAGCAATTTTTTCTTTCTTTATACATAATGAGACGGGAATTGCAAGGTCTTGCAGGGGGTTAAACTTTGCGGTAGAGTATCGGCAGACTTGGGAAAATTATCGTTAAGACCTCCGAAATCAAGATTAGACTCTAAGTAAATCCAAGTTAAATCATTCGATGACTGCGTCCCATTGTTACAAGGCGACCGCCCCCAGCCGGTACTTGCGGCTCTGGGGGCTCTGGGTCCTCAAGCTGGCGCTCGCCGCCGGCCTGGTGGGCTATCTGGTCTATTCCGGCAAGATCTCTTTCACCCTGTTTGGCGCTTTCTGCGGTTGGCAGGGACTTATGCTGGTGGGCGGCGCCGCGCTTCTCCTCATCATGGTCCAGACCCTGGCGGCCTTCCGCCTCTTCCTGCTGTTTCAAGGGCAGGTCCTGGAGATCCCCTGGCCCCTGTGCTGGAAAAGCACCTTTATCGGCCTGTTCGCCAATAACTACCTGCCCACCTCCATCGGCGGCGATGCCGTTAAGGCCTATTATCTGTCCAGGTGGCGGTCCGGTCTGGTTTCTCAGGTCATCGCCACCCTGGTCTTCGACCGCTTCCTGGGCCTGACGGCCCTGGCCCTCTTGATCCTGGCTCTGCTGGGTGGTCTGAGTCTGACTGGCCAAGTGAGCCTGGATATCCTCCGCGCCAAATTGCCGGCGGTGAGCTTATACCCTGTGCTGGCGGTGCTGGCCGCGGCGGGCGCCTGTCTCCTCCCGCTGCGGCAACCCCGCGTTCGGCAGGCGCTCAGCCAGTGGCTGCAGGGCAACTCCGTCGGCCGGGCTATCCAGCAGTTTCTCGGCAACCTGGCCGCCTTCCGGCATCTGGGCCGGGTCTCCCTGGCCTGCCTCGGCCTCTCGTTTTTCATCCATCTCCTGGCCGCCGTGTCTCTTTACCTGGTGAGCCGGGCCTTGGGCCTGCAATCCGGGCTGGCAGTAACCATCATCTTGGCCCTGCTCATTTTTGTCACCGGCGTCGTTCCCCTGACCCCCGGCAACCTGGGGTGGACGGAGTATCTCGGTTCTCTGCTCTGGTCCTCCCAGGGTTTGGCCTGGGGAGGCAACCTGTGGTTGAGCTACCGCCTGGTGGCAGTCCTGGTCAGTCTCCTCGGACTCATCTTTTTCCTGCGTTTTCGCCAGGAGTCATCGAAGCTGCCATGAAAGTAGAATTTTTCCGTCACCAACTGGGCGAGGCCAATTTACAACGCTTTGCCTCGGTCATGCGCACCATCTTCCTGACCACCGGCAAGGAAGTTGACCTCTTTGAGAAAGAATTCGCCCAATACCTGGGCCAGAGACATGCGGTCGGCCTCACCAGCGCCACCGCGGGCCTGCACCTTTCTCTCCTGGCCCTGGGAATCGGCCCCGGGGACGAGGTCATCACCACCCCCATGACTTTTGTGGCCACCGCCCTGGCCATTATGCACACCGGCGCCCGTCCGGTCTTTGCGGACGTGGAGCCGGAGACCGGCAACCTGGATATCGAACGGGTGGCCGCGGCCATCACTCCCCGCACCAGGGCGGTGATGCCGGTGCATCTTTACGGCCAAATGGTGGACATGGCCCGCCTCCACCAACTGGCTGAGGCCCACGGGCTGCTCATCGTGGAGGACGCCGCCCACTGCCTGGAAGGGGAGCGGGACGGGGTGCGGGTCGGCGACTTGGGCCACACCGCCTGTTTCAGCTTCTACGCCACCAAGAGCATTACTTGCGGCGAAGGGGGCGCGGTCACCACCAACGATCCCAAGCTGGCGGAACTGCTGGGGCAATACCGGCTGCACGGCATGTCCACCGGGGCAGTGGACCGCTACACGGAACTGTACCGCCATTATGATGTCGAGCTCGAGGGCTGGAAATATAACATGTCCAATCTCCAGGCCGCCCTGTTGATCGACCAGATCAAGGAGATCGAGCCCCGGCGCCGGGAGCGGGAACGGATTGCCCGCTATTATCGGGACAGTTTCTCCGGACTGGCGGGCCTGGAGATGCCGGCCCTGCTGCCGGGGGTGAAACAGGGCCATCATCTCTTCACCATCTGGGTGCACCCGAAACTGCGGGATAAAATCCTCTGGGAGCTGCAAAAGGAATCCGTGGGGGTGGCGGTGAATTATCGCGCCTGCCACCTGTACACCTTATTTCGAG
>CAZOCQ010000192.1:229-6069 GCA_964578335.1 uncultured Desulfobacca sp. | reverse complement strand
CCCGGCGGCCGGCGCAGCAGCAGGGAGATCTGCCGGTAGGCCTGGGCCTGCTTGGTCAGATCATCGTAAATGATCAGGGCGTGGCGGCCGCTGTCCCGGTAATACTCGCCCATGGCGCAACCGGCGTAAGCCGCGACGTACTGCAAGGGGGCGGGCTCGGAGGCCGAGGCGTTGACCACGATGGTGTGCTTCATGGCGCCGTGGCGCTCCAGGGCGTCCACCACCTGGGCCACGGTGGATTTCTTCTGGCCGATGGCTACGTAAATGCACAGGACGCCGGAGTCCTTCTGGTTGATGATGGAGTCCACGCAGAGGGCGGTTTTGCCGATCTGGCGGTCACCGATGATCAACTCCCGCTGGCCGCGGCCCACCGGGGTCATGGCGTCGATGGCCTTATAACCGGTGTAACAAGGCTCATTCACCGGCTGGCGTTCGATGACGCCGGGGGCCTTGACTTCGATGCGGCGGAACTCCTTGGTTTCGATGGGGCCTTTGCCGTCCAGGGGGTTGCCCACCGGGTCAATGACCCGGCCGAGCACGGCGTCGCCGACGGGCACCTGGGCGATGCGGCCGGTGCGCTTGACGATGTCGCCTTCTTTGATGTGGGTGTCTTCACCCAGGATGGCCACACCGACGTTGTCCTCTTCCAGGTTCAGGGCGATGCCAAAGATGCCCCCGGGGAATTCCAGGAGCTCCATGGCCATGCATTTCTCCACGCCGTGGACCCGGGCGATGCCGTCACCCACCGACAAGACCGTGCCGGTCTCGGCGACTTCCACCTTCTTTTCGTAGTCCCGGATCTGCGAGCGAATAATTTGGCTGATTTCTTCGGCTCTAATTTCCATTTATAAGACCTCGCCTTTTATTAAGGATTCTCTTAGGGAATTGATTTGGGTCCGCACACTGCCGTCCAGGACCAGGTCTCCCACCCGGGCGACGATGCCGCCGAGGATGCTGGGGTCTTCCTCCACCTCCATCACTATGGTGGAGCCGGTCAATTTCTCCATGGTCTGCCGCAGGCGGTCCTGGGTGGCCTCATCCAGATAAATGGCCGTCTTCACCTTGGCCCGGCTGACGTTCTCCACCTCGTCCACGAACTGCTGGTAGGCCTGGGCCACGCCGTCCAAGGCATTGAGGCGGTTCCGGTCGAACATCAGTTGCAGCAGGTTGGCCACCATGGGAGGCAGTTGTAAAAGGTCGATCATGCGGAGGAGTAATTGGTGCCGGTCTTCCCGGCTATGGACGGGATTGAGCAGGGCGTCCTGCAATTCCGGTTCCCGCTGCAAGAGGGCGGCGAACCCACTTATCCCCTCCCCATACTCCTTGTACTTGCCGTCTTCCTTGCCCAGAGTCAGCAAGGCCTTGGCGTAACGTCGGGCAACGGTCAGATCAATCAATGGGCTTCCACCACCTTTTTAAGATATTCCTCCACCAATCCCTGCTGGTCGGCGAAGGTTGCCTTTTCTTTGATGAGGTCCTCGGCCATCTTGGTGCTCAGGTCGGCCACTTCCTCCCGCAGGCTCTGGGTGGCCTTTCTCATCTCCTGCTGGATGCTCAGAGAGGCCATCTCCTTGATACGTTCCGCCACCACGTTGGCCTTATCCAGAATCTTGGCCTTTTCCATCTCGCCTTCGGCCATGTACTGCCGGATAATGGCTTCCCGCTCCTTGGCCACTTCAGCCAGGCGGGTTTCCGCTTCCTTAAGGGCGGCGGCGGCGGCGGCCTTTTTGGCCTCCAGGTCTTCCAAGGTCTGGGCGATCTCGTCGGACCGCTTGGCGAATACGGCCTTAACATTGATCTTCTTCACCAACAGAAAGATCAGGATGCCGGCAAACACCAAGAAGTTGATGGTCCGCGGGATAAAATCCTGGATCTTGGCCGGTGTAATCTCACCGTGTCCGCCGGCTTCGGAGCCCAGGGCCACCCCCGCCAGGAACAGGCTAACCGCCGAGGCTCCCAAGGCCGCCAGGCCCCATGCCAAACCAGTTCTGCGACCAGGTTTCATGAGAGTTCCCTCCCTAAAATCTTGGAGGCCAGCAACTGGGCAAAGGCCTGCACCTGGGCCTCGAGGGCCTTTCTGGCCCGGCCCATGTCATCCTTGATCTTTTTCTCCATCTGGGCCCATTCCAGGTCCGCTTCCCGCTTGGCTTCCTCCAGCAAGGAAGTTTCAGCGGCGGCGCCTTCCTGCTTCAAGCCCTCCCGGGCTACGGCGCCTTCTTTGCGGGCCGCGGCCAGCTTGTCCTTGATTTCACTTGCAAGTCCCTGGCTCTGGGACTCCAAGAGGTTGATGTCCGCCTCTTGGGCGGCGAGTTTGGCCTGGCGCTCCTTCAGGGCGTTCCGGATAGGCCGGAACAGCACCATATTGAGGAGAAAGACCAGGACCAAAAAATTGATGATTTGTGCGATTACGGTCCAATCAATGTCTATCATCCCTGGCTGCCACCTCGTAATTTATTTACTTAGATCAATGACTTAACGGCTTAAAGAGGTATTTCTTGAGGTTGAGGCCATGTGTAACTTTTCACGAATGCCTTTTTAGCCTATTTTCCCCGGCCTGTCAAAAACTTTTTTATGAAAAAAATTCAACCGCCGAAAAGATAGCGGCGCATGCGGATATTGAGCAGAAAGCCCACCCCCAAAAGGGTGGTGATAAGAGAGGAGCCGCCGTAGCTGAAGAGCGGCAGGGGGATGCCCACCACCGGCATGAAACCGGTGACCATGCAGAGGTTGATGAAGATCTGCCAGAAGATCAGGGCCGTCACTCCCAACGCCAGGTAGTGGCCGAAGCGCTCCTTGCAGTCCAGGGCCACCTGCAGGCCCCAGAGGACCAGACCGCCATAGAGCAGGAGCAGCAGCGCCGAGCCCGCGAAGCCCCATTCCTCGGCGAAGACCGAAAAGACGAAGTCGGTGTGCTGCTCCGGCAGGAAGTAAAGCTGGCTTTGGGTTCCTTGCAAAAAACCTTTGCCCCAAAACTGCCCGGAACCTACGGCAATCATGGACTGGAGGATGTGATAGCCCGCCCCCAGCGGGTCCTTTTCCGGGTTGAGGAAGGTGAGGAGGCGCTGGCGCTGGTAGTCCTTGAGGAAGCCCCAGATTACCGGGGAACAGAGCATCAGGGTCAGACCGCAGCCCACCAGGGTGCGCCAGGAGACCCCGACAAAGAGAATCATGCTGGCCGCCACCAGCAGCAGCAGGATGCCGGAGCCCAGGTCCGGCTGCTTGATGATAAGGCCCGCCGGCAGCAACACCAGGAGACCCGGCACCAACAGGTCTTTCAGGCGCAAGGACTCATGACGGGGCCGGCGGTTGAAGTAAGTGGCCAGCACCAGAATGATGGCGATTTTGGTGAGTTCCGAGGGCTGGAAGCCGATGGGCCCCAAGGCCAGCCAGCGCCGGGAGCCGTAAACCATCTTCCCCGCCACCATCACCGCCAACAACATCAGGATGCTGAGCAGATAAAAGGGGTAGCTGAGCTTTTCCAGGTGACGGTAGTCGTAAACCAGAGTCATGAGCATCAGGGACAGACCCACCGCCAGCCAGTAGATCTGCTTGATGTAGAGGGGGGTCCCCTCTCCCCGGTTGCAGCCGGCGCTGTAAAGGTTCACCAGGGCCGCGGAGACGATGCACAGCACCAGCCCGAGGAGGACCCAATCGAAGTTCTGCACCAAACGGCGGTCAAACATGAAAGACAGTTTCGAGTTTTCAGTTTTTAGTTTTCCATCAAAATCAACCGCAAGACCTGCGGCATGACGGCCTTGGCATAAGGGATGAAGGAGACCTCATCCACCCAACCGCAGTCCCCTCCCGTGTTGACGCTGGCATCCTTGGCATAAACCCATTTGATCTGGTGGCTGCCGGCCGGGATGGCGATGGTCCGCCGCCGCCAATCGACTTCGCCACAGATACTGCCCGGTTGTAACACATCATCCACCAAGACTTCCAGAAAATCATAATTGTCTTCCGAGGACACCTTCCAATAGAAGGATAAGGTTCCTGGTCCCACCACGGTGGTCTGCAGCCATTCGGACTGGTTATCGCCCAAGGCCCCGCTTTGGGCGGCGCTGCCGCCAAAATAAGCCTCCGCGGTCTGCCCGAACCAGGAGGAGCTGCCGCCGACGGTAAAGGCCAGAATATGATTATCCAGGGCCTGGTTCAAGGTGACGCCGGGGGAATTGGGGGTAAAATCAATGGCCCAGAGGTTGCCGGTCAGGGCGCTGTTATTGATGGAGGTCCCGGTACTGACGGTGCGGGGAATAAAGTCGTAACCCGTCTTGCTGGGGGTAACGGTATAGGTGGAAGCCGACGGCACCTTGGTCAGGGCATAGATCCCCTTGCTGTCGCTGGTGGCCGTGTAAGTCCCGCCGGCGGTCCGGGTGGCGGTCACCGTGGCGCCGCTGAGGGGATTGCCGCTGCCGTCCAGGATCCGGCCGCTGATAATCTCGCCGGCGCCCTGGGTGAAGATGTTATACACGGTCTCGGGGACCGAATTAAAATTATAATAACCGGTATTGATGGTGGGCAGGTTATACCAGGCGTCGGCGGTCCCGGCCCAGCCCAGATTGAGATGATGGTAGAGGGTGGAGAGGTTGTAGCCATAACCGTCCACGATGATCTCGTGGCCGTTGCCGATGGCGTCAATAATCCCCAGCAGGGCCGGATATCTGGCGTCCAGGTTGGGGTTGATCATGTTGAGCAGGTTGGTGGCGGGCATGCTGTTGGGGTAGTTGTTGCCGTACACCGCATTGCCGTAGCCGAAGGTGTCCTTCAAGGCGATGGGCACATATTTGGTATAAGCTCCCGAGCTGGTGGCGGTATATTGCATATGGACCGCCACCCCGGCGTCATAGGTGAGGGAGCCGATGGCCTGCCGCTGGATGTCGGTGGTGCTGGCGTCCGGGTTCAGCACCATGTTGTTCCAGTCATAAGGCCCCCCGGCGCCGTCGCCGCCGCGCAGTGGCACTCTGGTGTACATACCATCTATGTAAATATAAAAGTACGGGGTTCCCACCCCGGTCATGGGCCGGGTGTAATAGCGCATGAGCTGGGCCAGGGCCGTGGCCACGCAGCCGCAGACATAGTGACTGGGGGTAAAGTAATTGTAGCAGTAAAGCCCGCCCTCGGAACCCTGGGCCCAGAAGCTCTGCACCAGGGGCGCGACCCGGACGTCGGAGATGCTCGGCAGGCTGGCCGTGACGGGGGGGGCGGGGGCGGCAACCGGGGCCGCTTCCTGCTGATGCAGCTCCTTCCACTTGCCCCGGGCCCGGTGGTGGCGGCCCTGGGGAACATGCTCCCGGCCCTGTTTCCGGGCCTCCTTTTCCTGGGCCCGGACTTCGGCCAGGCGGGCCGGCACATCCTGCTGCACCAGATCATACAAGGGATTGTCCAGGGTGGGATCAAAGGTCCCCTGGGGGGCGAAGGCGATGATGGGTTCCAGTAGGTCATCGCCGCCCACAATGGCGAAGCCGGAGGGTTGCAGGTTCACCACGTAATAGTCAACGTCTCCGGCGCGGTCCCGGAAGACCTGAATGGCGCCGGGCTTGGCTCCCATCCTGGCTCCCAGGGGCCGTTTGTTCAGGTTCAGCCAACCGGATACGACCTGCTGGGCCTCGGTCTCGGTGGTGGGCCGGGCCCCGGCCGGCGCCGGCCCCAGCAACAGGGCCACGAGGTAAACGGCGAGATATTTTAAGAGGTTTCTCATGGTTCCGCCTCGGACTGGTGGCAAGATCAGGTTCGCCCAGACTACTGAGAAGGAATCTCCCCCCTGGGCTATTACCTATACATTTTAAAGTATAAGTATGCTCCCCTGGTTTGGCAAGGGCCAACAGCCGGCGCGTTGGAAA
>CAZOCQ010000192.1:0-219 GCA_964578335.1 uncultured Desulfobacca sp. | reverse complement strand
AGTGGTCAGTGGTCGGTAATCAGTAATCAGTAATCAATCTTTTCGAGTTGAGAAATTAGCGGCGGCAGGTCCTCAGTCAGGATTTCCCAAAGAACGTCCATATCCACCGCATCATATCCATGAATAAGCCGATTGCGCAGGCCGACGATTTGAGGCCAGTTAATATCGGGAAATTCGAGACGGCTAGTTTTGCTGACTCGACTGGCCGCTTCTCCGACA
>CAZOCQ010000191.1:0-6077 GCA_964578335.1 uncultured Desulfobacca sp. | reverse complement strand
CCCGGGCCACGCAGGCGGCGCAGTGCAGGCCGCCTAGGGTTAAGGTGATTTCTTCCGTGCCTGCCGACATTGATTATCTCCGATCCCTCGCGAGCCTGGCGCCCTGGGGCGAGGGCTTGCTCACCCCGAGGCGCCAAGACGCGGAGAGGCAATTCCAGTATTCTTCGGTTAAGATAACCTCCTGGAGTTGAAAAGCAAGGCGGGGAGGGCTCATCCCCATCCTCTTCCGCCCCCACCTTGCCGGGACTGCCGATAATTGGTACTATATAGGGCCATGAGCTTGATTAAACCCCCGCGTTTCGGCAAGAAGGCGCGCCAGGTTTTGTGGGGCCTCCTGGGATTGGGGCTTCTGGGCCTGCTGGCCTGGCTGCTCCTGGGGCGCCTGGATTTCGATGATCCCTGGGTCCGCCTCCAGACCCCGGTGGAAGTGGTGGGCGCCAAGACCTCCCTAACCCTGGAGGCCGGAGATGCAGACAGCGGCCTAAAGGAAGTCAAAGTCACCTTTTCCCAGAACGGCCAGGAGAAGGTGGTCTTGGACCGCAAGTTCCCGCCGGGTGCTGACCCGGGGGAAAAAGTGGAACTGCCCCTCACCCTGGAGCCCAAGGCCCTGGGCTTCAAGGAAGGCAAGGCCACCCTCAGGGCGCAGGTCTGGGACCGTTCCTGGCGCCATATGTTCCAGGGCCGGACCGCCAGCCTCAGCCGGGAAGTGGTCATTGACCTGATCCCCATCACCGTATCTTTTCAGGCGGTGAGCTACCTGCTCCATGCCGGCGGCACCGGGGTCATCGCCTACCGCCTCAATAAGCCGGCCAAGGAGTCCGGGGTGCTGGTGGGCGGCAAATTTTTCCGGGGTTACCCCAATCCCAGGGGCGGCCAGGGCGAATACGTGGTGCTGTTTCCGGTGCCCCAGGAGGGTCCGGCCGCCACCCAGGTGGAACTGGCGGCCCGTCCCGCCCTGGGCCAGGAGGTGAAACAGGCGGTCTCCCTGAAGGTGAAACCGCGCAAATGGCGCCACGACAAACTGAATCTTTCGGAAAAGTTCCTGCGCCAGGTGGCCTCCAGCCTGCCGGTCACCAACCCCAACGATCTGCTGGGCAGTTATTTGGAAGTCAACCGGGAGCTGCGGCGCAAAAATCATGAAAAGTTTCAGCAGGTCTGCTCCCAGAGCAGCCCACAGCCGCTATGGTCCGGGGCCTTCCAGCGCTATCTGGGGAAACCCATGGCCCGCTTCGGGGACCGGCGCACCTATGTCTATCAGAATAAGGATGTGGACCATCAGACCCATTTGGGCGAAGACCTGGCCTCGCTGGTGAACAGTCCGGTGAAGGCGGGCAATAACGGGGTGGTGGTCCTGGCCGAGCCCCTGGGCATTTACGGCAATACGGTGATCCTCGACCATGGTTTGGGGGTCTTTTCCAGTTACAGCCACCTGAGCCAGATGGACGTCAAGGTGGGGGATAAAGTGGACAAAGGGGCGCCCTTGGGCAAGACCGGCATCACCGGCCTGGCCGCGGGCGACCATCTCCACTTCTCCATGCTGGTCCAGGGGGAGTTCGTTGATCCCCTGGAGTGGTGGGACGCCCATTGGTTTAAAGATCAGGTGGCGGCGGTCTGGGGCAAAACCGCCGCCCCGGCCACCGCCGCGGCCGCCGGCGCTGCGCCCAAAGAGGGCAAGGGCAAAAAGAAGGCTGCCAAAGGAAAAGCCAAAGCTAAGAAAGCCAGGCAGGGATGAGTAAAATGATATGGGGAAAAGGTTAAAAGGGAAAAAGGGAAGGGGATGAATGCCGTGCCTTTTCTGGAGTTTTAACCATTTTCCCCTTTTTTCCTTTTCCCCTTTTACCCCCTCTGTGGTGCGAAAATAAGGTTCTTTATGATTATAAAAATTAATCCGCAGAATCCGCCAGAGCGCCTGCTGCGCCAGGCGGTGGACGCCCTCCTGAACGGCGGGCTCATCGCCTACCCCACCGACACCTGTTACGCCATCGGCTGCGATCTCTATAACCTCAAGGGCATCGGCAAAATCTACACCCTCAAGCGGCGGCCCACCAACAAGCCCTTCAGCTTCATCTGCCATGATCTGAAGAACATCAGCGAATACGCCCAGGTGGGCAACTACGCTTATAAAGTCATGAAGCGCCTGCTGCCCGGCCCCTACACCTTCGTGCTGGAGGCCTCCCGCCAGGTGCCCAAGATTCTCCAGACCCGGCGGCGCACCGTGGGCATCCGGGTGCCGGACCACCCCATCGCCCTGGAACTGGTGCGTCTGCTGGGACACCCCATCATCAGCACCAGCGCCTCCCTGCCCGACGGCCCGGTGGAAAGCGACCCCTACGAGATCGAGGCCAAATTTAAGCCGCACCTGGCCCTGGTCATTGACGGCGGCATCATCCCGCCGGCGCCTTCCAGCATCATCTCCCTGATGGACGACGTGCCGGAGGTCATCCGGGAAGGCAAAGGCCCGGTGGCCATCTTCACTTGAGAATTCGGCCCGACTTGGGCCTCGCGCCATTCCTGACAAACGCCAAAGGGGCCGGCGATCGCTGCCGGCCACAGCAGTCATGTCTGGTTAGAAAAATCGCTGAAAATTAATTGGTTAGCTCCGATGGCCTAACCCTTCTTTTTTAACTTCCAACCCTATCTTAGTGAAAATAGGGTAAACGGGGCTGGGGGTATTTCCTGTAGGATACCCATATCTGTCAGCCAAGACCTGGCGGCCTGACAAACTTCCTTACCAAAAGCAGAAACATTAAGCACAAGTATCTCATCATTTATTCTGATTAAATGTGACCCTGTAGTGCTAAATGTTATTCTAGTAAGAACCTCGTGTGCCCTCTGTCGCGATATATCATCTGCACCTTCATGAAGTAATGAACAACGCAAAGAATAACAATCACCCGCAGGAGTACCAGTTATCAGTTTTGATACTCAGTTCAATTGCATCCAGGAAACGTTTCATGGCTTTCCTCCCACTTAAAATTTCTTTTCCACCAACTCCCCATAAATCTCATTAATCTCCCGGCCCAGGCGTTCCAGGGAGAAATTTTCCTCCACCTGGCGGCGGGCGTTTTCCCCCAGTTTTTTGGCCCACGCCGGCTCGTCCAGCAGCCGGGCCAGGGCGGCGGCCAGGGCCTCCGGGTCCTGGGGCGGGATGAGCAGGCCGTGGTCCCCGTCGGTCACCACCTCCGGCAGGCCCCCCACCCGGCTGGCGATTACCGGCAGACCGGCGGCCATGGCCTCCAGCAGGGCCAGGGACACCCCTTCGCTGTGGCTGGGGAGCACGAAAATATCCAGGGCGGCCAGCAGGTCCGGGACGTCGTCCCGCTGGCCCAGGAAGCGGACCCGTTCCTCCAGTCCCATCTCCACGGCCAACTGCCGCATCTCGGCCTCTCGGCGGCCGCCGCCGATGACCAGGCCCTGCACGGGATAACGGTCTTTGAGCGAGGCTAAGGCCGTGAAAAATTCCTTATGCCCCTTGCCCCAGTGGTCCAGCCGGGCCACCAATCCCACCGCAGCGGTCCCGTCGGCGAGCCCCAACTCCCGCCGCACCACGGCCCGGGGGCGGTGCTGCCGCATTCTGGCCAGGTCCACGCCGTTATGGACCACCCTGACCTTGGCCGGGTTCAGCCCGATTTGCTCGATCAAGTAATCCTTTACTCCCTGGGAGACGGCCAGGCTCAGGTCCGTGACCCGGCCCAGCAGGCGGCAGATGAGCCGGCGTTTGCGGGAAAAGCGGCTGAAGCCGTGCCAGTGGTCGATGATGATCGGCACCCGCATCAGGGCCGCGGCCAGGCGGGCGTAATTGCCCGGCACGTAGCTGTTGGTGTGGATGATTTGAATCCGGTGGCGGCGCAGCAGCCAGCCCAGGTGCAGCAGGAAGCGGAGCCAGACCCAGCCGTTGAGCCCGGGCAGGTTGAAATCGAGGGGGCTGAGATGGGGCGGCAGCAGGCCCTCCCGGTCCGGGGTGAGCAGGCCGGCCAAGACCCGGAAGCGCTCCGGGTCCAGGCGCCGGGCGGCCTCCAACAGAACCATATCGGCCCCGGCGGCCCGCTCCGGCTTGATGATGAAGAGAACGTTGATTTTGTCTTGAGAGGGCATACAAAATCTTTTTACCACAGAGGCACAGAGAACACAGAGAAAAGAACACAGAGAATAAGATTGGGGCCTTAAGGCCCCAATCTTATTCTCTTTTTCTCTGTGTCACTCTGTGCCCTCTGTGCCTCTGTGGTGAATCTTTTTACTTCACCAGCGGCAGCAATTGCTCGCTGATGATCCGGGCCGCCAACTTTGAGCCGGCGGTGTTCAAGTGGACCACGTCGTACATGTAGGCCGCCTCCTGGGGCACCAGCCGGGCCAGGTCAATGACCAACACGCCATTCTGGCGGCTCACCTCCAACGTAGCCTGGTTAAACTTGTCGTAAATCTCCTTAAACTGTTGGGCGGTAATCCCGGTATCCTTTTCGAAGCCGGCCATGGCCTCTCTGATCTTGGAGTCCGGGTCGGCCTTATAGCGGTTGAATTGGGTCATCAAGACCGGGGTGATCCTTCGGGCCCGGCAGATATTGATGAAGGTTTGCAGGTTCATCTGGAATTCGTCCAAGATCTGCCCCTCGTCGAAGACGATTTTTTTGCCCCGGACGTGGGCAAACTCATCATCCTGGTCCTTGACTTTCTTTGGGAAAATCTTTTTGCTCAAGGCCCGGAAGGCCACATGCAGGTTGGGGATGTAGGTGTCCCGGGCCAGGGTGGAGACGGCCTTCAGGCCGGTTAAATTTTTATAGAGTTTATAGTCGATGATGGGTTGGCGGGAAGGGTTGTTGCTCCAATAGGTCCTATCATAGATCAGGGCCACCAGGTCGTTGATATTGTGCATCAGCACCACCACGTCGGGCTTGAGGGGGATGAGTTTGTTGAGCAGGAGATCCAGGGAGTGCAGAGAATTGTTGCCGCCCACCCCGGAGTTGATGGAGGTGATCTTCTTGCCGGTCTGTTGTTCCAGGAGCGGTCCCACCAGGGAAGGAAAGCGCTCCCCTTCATCCACGTAAATGCAGGCCACGGTGGAGCCGCCCAGAAAGATCACCTTCAAATCGGGGTTATCGTAGCGTTTGTAAGGCAGAATAAACCCGTGGGCGTCGGTGCGGACCCGGTAAGGCTTCTGCACCAGGCCGTCGCCTTCCCGCACCGCCTTGTCCGGCGGGGTGTCGGTGGCGTCCAGATTAGGCTGGAACTCCCGGAGGTTAATATAGCGCCGCTCGGTGAAGAGCACCATTTTCTGGCTGCGGTTGATATAGGCCAGGACCTTTTCGGTGAGCAAGGTGGCGGCCGCCAGGAAGATCGCCAGGAGCAGGGCGATGGTCTTCTTGGGATTGGCTTCGAACCAATTGGGTTTAGGGGTCTTTGGGGGTTTGGTTGCCATTATTCCTTCATCCTGCCTTTTGGCCTCGCGCCATTATCTGGTCCCTATAGCGCCGATTATACAAAAATCCGCCCGCCCGGCGCCAAATTTTCCTTTACTGGCAACTGGCCACTGACTACTGTCCCCTGGGGTGAATCTCCCCCCGTTTGATACCGATTCCCCCAACCGGGGCCGGGCCGGGGTCGGAGTCGGCGCCGGGCGGCCTGCGGCAGGACATTCCTATTGGCATATAATTTCAATAAAAATAGTGAGTTATAAAAATGTCCGGTAAATTTGCCGGGATCGCACCATTTGGCACAAAATTAGCTTATGTACTGGGTGCACCAAACCAAGGGACAACCACGCTTGGCTATAGCAACCTGATAATTTTATGGAAAGGAGGTGAGCTTTTCCGCCAGGAGAACCGCATCACGTTGGTAGCGACACAAGTTTTCCTAAAGGCAATTAGACTTAACTGTAAATGAAGGAGGATTCTGAATGTCCGATGATCTGAAAAAAGAGGTACAAGAAGCACCGTTGCTGTGGCCTCTAACCCCGATCCCGACTTTTGAAGAAGTCTATGATCCCAAAATTTGCACCGAGGCCTCCCGGGAAATCTCCACCATCTTCGAGGGCTGGCTCCATCCCAAGCACGAGATGGCCAAACCCGAGGCCCTGGGCCAAA
>CAZOCQ010000190.1:0-6083 GCA_964578335.1 uncultured Desulfobacca sp. | reverse complement strand
TCTCCTTCGGCTGCGAGACGCCATAGGCATGGAGGAGCCTTCCGGCGAGGAGGCCGATCCCCATGACGTGCAGCAGGACGGCAGGTGTCTGCAGGCTCTCGGCGAGCGCCATCAACAGCAGCGTCAGGGGTACATATTCGGCAAAGTTGGCCTGCACGCGCATGCGCCGCAACAGCATGAGATTGCCGCCATCGCCGATCGCCACCCTGGCTTTCCTCCGTAAACGGATGACCCGGACCGAAAGCAGGATGAAGACAGGAACCAGCAGGGCGGCATAGAGGGCGGTGATCGGCATCATGTCCACTTTCAGGATCGTTGGAGACTGATACGGGCGCCGCGTCCGGCCGGATCGGCGGGTGCAGTCATCTGACAGGAGCGAGGCAGTCGTGGTGTATAGACGGGCGAGATGCCGGAGACGAGTTTCCGCGAGGGCGCATTGCCAGAATCGCGGGTGAGGCCGGGCTGCTTCCCGAAATCCGGGTCCCGCCCCGGGCCCTGAGTTTGCCTCGCGGCGAGAAAGCTCTAAACTCGCCCGCCTGCGTCTGACGTGTGAAAGGCTGGGGGAAAAGTGATGGCGACCAATCGACTCTGCATGGCATTGATTGCCGTTGCCATGGGAGTTCTCGCCTCAGGGCAGGGCATCGGGGCCGAGCCTTCGCCAACCCTTTCGGACAAGAAGTGGCACAAGGGCGTGGCGGCGGCACACAGGATGCCGGTGCAGGGCATCGACGTCTCGTTCTGGCAGGGCCACATCGACTGGCGCAAGGTCCGCCATGCCGGCATCGAGTTCGCTTACATCAAGGCGACGGAAGGCGGCGACCGTCTCGATTCGAAATTCCTTGCAAACTGGCGCGCGGCCAAGCGGGCGGGCATCGCCCGGGGCGCCTATCATTTCATGTACTGGTGCCGATCGGCCAAGGAGCAGGCCCAGTGGTTCGCCTCGCATGTGCCGGTTGACCCGGAGGCGCTGCCGCCGGTTCTCGACGTCGAGTGGAACGGCCACTCCAGGACCTGCCCGCATCGGATCCCGCGCGAGGCCGCCCTCGCCAAGATCAGGGTCATGCTCAAGGCGATGGAAGCGCATAGCGGCAAGAAGCCGATCATCTACACGGACCCGAAGTTCCATCGCGAAGTGCTCGAAGGCGAATTCGAAGGCCATCATTTCTGGCTGCGGTCGGTGGCGGCGAGGCCGGAAGAGAAATTTGTGGATCGCAACTGGCTGTTCTGGCAGTTCACCACCACCGGAAGGGTGCCCGGCGTGGCGGGGCCCGTCGATCGCAACAGTTTCAATGGCACGCGCGGCGACTGGAAGCAGGTGCTGAAACAGCAGGGCACGCCGGAATCGATTTCGCTCAACGAGTGATTTTCCCGTGACCGGGGACTCTGGGGGTGGCGGACCCCGGTGCCGAAGGCCGCCAATCAGGCTTCCCGGGCAGCAATCCATGATGAATGGCTGGTGGAGCAGAGGGGGATCGAACCCCTGACCTCGGCATTGCGAACGCCGCGCTCTCCCAACTGAGCTACTGCCCCCCGACGGGTTGCGGGCTACATAGGAGGGGGCTTCCCCCGCTGTCAAGCCGCATGCCTTCGCCTTGCCGCAAAGCCTGTGCTATGAGGCGCGCCATGACGATCACCCTCCTCGATACCCGCCCGGCGGCACCGGCCGTTGCGCCGGCCCCGCCGTCGCTCATCGGGCTCACGCGCGATGAACTCGCCGCGGCGCTGGGCGTTGCCGGGGTGCCGGAGAAGCAGCGGCGCATGCGCATGCGCCAGATCTGGCACTGGATCTACCACAAGGGTAGCACCTCCTTCGACACGATGACCGACATCTCGAAGGAGCTGCGGCAGGCGCTGGCCCAGCATTTCGCGATTGGCCGGCCGGAGATCGTTACCGAGCAGGTGTCGAGCGACGGCACCCGCAAATGGCTGCTGCGGCTCGCCCCCGACGCGCGCGGCCAGCGGCACGAAGTGGAAACGGTCTTCATCCCCGAGGAGGACCGGGGCACCTTGTGCATTTCGAGCCAGGTCGGCTGCACGCTCACCTGCAGCTTCTGCCACACCGGCACGCAGAAGCTGGTCCGCAATCTTACCGCCGAGGAGATCGTCGGCCAGGTGCTGGTGGCGCGCGACCGGCTCGAGGAATGGCCGCAACAGATCGCCGCCAACCCGCAGCCGCCGCCGGGCGGGCGCTACATCACCAATGTGGTGCTGATGGGCATGGGCGAGCCCTTGTACAATTTCGACAATGTCAAGACGGCGATGGCGATCGTCGCCGACGGCGAGGGCCTGTCGCTGTCGAAGCGGCGGATCACGCTGTCGACCTCGGGCGTGGTTCCGGAGATTCCGCGCGCCGGTGCCGAGATCGGCACGATGCTCGCCATTTCGCTCCATGGAACAACGGACGAGATCCGCAACCGGCTGGTGCCGCTCAACCGGAAATATCCGATCGCGCAATTGCTCGACGCCTGCCGCGCCTATCCGGGGCTCTCCAATGCCCGGCGCATCACCTTCGAATATGTGATGCTGAAAGGCGTCAATGACAGTCTCGCCGATGCCAGGCGGCTGGTGCAGTTGCTGAAGGGCATCCCCGCAAAGGTGAACCTCATTCCCTTCAACCCGTGGCCGGGCGCGCCTTACGAGTGCTCCGAGTGGGAAACCATCGAGGCCTTCGCGGACGTGCTCAACAAGGCGGGCTATGCCTCGCCGGTCAGGACGCCGCGCGGGCGCGACATCATGGCGGCCTGCGGCCAGCTCAAGAGCGAGAGCCAGAAGCTAAGGGCGAGGGAGAGGATCGCCGCCGAGGCGGCGGGATGAAGGCCATCGCCAGCCGGTAGATCGCCGAAAAGCCCTCATCCGGCGCTTCGCGCCACCTTCTCCCATCCCGAAACACGTCCGGGACGGGAGAAGGGAGATTGAGGAAGTCCTCCCTCTCCCGTGCGGAGCATGGGAGAGGGTGCCCGGAGGGCGGGTGAGGGCCTTTCTGGCACATGCCGTCTATTTCACCGCCCGGTCGGTGCCTTCCGGGGCGGGCTTGACAATTTGTTCCCAGCAAGTATGTTCATCATTTGTTCTCATCAATGGGACAAGATCATGGACTGGAAGCAGGCCATCCAACGCAACAGCGAGGCGCTGAAAGCTGTCGTGGCGGTGATTTCCGCCATGCTCGGTGACCGGGCCGGGCTCATTCCGCGCCCGCTTCACCGGGCCGTCCTGCGGCTTCTCTTTCCCGCCGAATCGGCACTCAGGCGGCTGATCGTGGTGGCGGCGCGGGGGCTTGCGGTGAAGCTCCCGGCTCCCCGGCCGATGCCGGCGGGGCTCGCGATCCCCGGAAAGGGAAGCGGGCGCGTGTCCTTCCCGCTGTTCGAATCGCGGAAGACTCCGATGGTCTTCCGGCGGGGCAGCGGGCGCCGCCTGATCCCGCGCATCCATGTGTTCACCCCCAGTGCGCCGCTGGCAGGCCTGTGGCCGGCGGCCCGGAGCGAGGCTCTTCCCTCCGCCGATGACATGGTTTCCGCGGATCGTCTGCGGGCCAGACTCGAGGCGCTCGGCCGGGCGCTTGGCGATCTGCCGCGCCAGGCGAGGCGGCTTGCCCGCTGGCGGGCCCGGCGCGAGAAGATGAAGGGTCCTGCTCTCATCTCGCCGCTGCGCCGCGGGCCACCGCCGGGCCACCGGCGCGTCGCCCTTCACGAGGTCGATTTTGTCCTGCGTGAGTGTCACGGGCTCGCCTTCGATGCCCTGAAGCCCGATACGTCCTGAGGCTGCGCGAAAGGAATCATTGACCCTCTATCCCTGCCGGCGATCGACCTCGGCGGTGGCCGATGCCGTGCGCATTGACAGCCGGGGCAAAGCTGATACAACCCCGCCCCGTTCAACCGACCGCCGAGACCGATGGCCTTTCTGGTTACCAGCTTCTGCCATTTCCCCGCCGCCTCCGGGCGCAGGCGGGCGCCTGCGGTTCTGGGGAAAGTCACGGGCAAAACGGCGAAAACCGCTTAAGTCCACTCCCCCGGCATTCATCTCCCGCGGGGGATGGGCCGGCAAACCAGCCTCACGGCAAGGGCGAGAACGCCCGGCGGGAGAGGGGCAAAACGCAAGGAACGGTTCTCATGGGCTACAGGGTTGCAGTGGTCGGCGCGACAGGAAATGTCGGCCGCGAGATGCTCAACATTCTCGATGAGCGGGAGTTTCCCGTCGATGAGGTGATCGCGCTCGCCTCGCGCCGGTCGATCGGTACGGAAGTGTCGTTCGGCGATCGGACGCTCAAGTGCCGCGACCTCGAGACGTTCGATTTCAGGGGCGTCGACTTCTGCCTGATGTCGGCGGGATCGGCGGTCTCCAAGGACTGGTCGCCGAAGATCGGCGCGCAGGGCTGCATCGTCATCGACAATTCCTCATGCTGGCGCTACGACGCCGACGTGCCGCTGGTGGTGCCGGAAGTGAATGCCGGCGCGCTCGAGGAGTTCATGCGGCGGCCTTCCTGGAAGAACATCATCGCCAATCCCAACTGCTCGACGGCGCAGCTCGTCGTGGTGCTGAAGCCCTTGCATGACGTGGCGAAGATCAGGCGGGTGGTCGTCGCCACCTACCAGTCGGTGTCGGGCGCCGGCAAGGAGGCGATGGACGAGCTGTGGAACCAGACCAAGGGCATCTTCGTCACCGATACGCCAAGTCCGCAGAAGTTCACCAAGCAGATCGCCTTCAACTGCATTCCGCACATCGATGTCTTCATGGATTCGGGAGACACGAAGGAAGAGTGGAAGATGAATGCCGAAACCAAGAAGATCCTCGATCCGAAGATCAAGCTCACCGCCACCTGCGTCAGGGTGCCGGTTTTCGTCGGTCACTCGGAAGCGGTCAACATCGAATTCGAGCGACCGCTGTCGGCGGATGAGGCTCGCGACATCCTGCGCGAGGCGCCGGGCTGCATGGTGGTCGACAAGCGCGAGAACGGCGGCTACGTGACACCGGTCGAATGTGTCGGCGATTTTGCCACCTTCGTCAGCCGGATCCGCGAGGACGCAACGATCGAGAATGGCCTGAACCTCTGGGTGGTCTCCGACAATCTCCGCAAGGGTGCGGCCCTCAACACGGTGCAGATCGCCGAGACCCTGATGAACCGGGGCCTGCTGAAAAAGGCCGCCTGAGCGGCTGTGGCCGGATCGTCACAACACGGATGAAAATTCCGTGAGCGGCGGAGAAAGCGTTTTGGGCGCTGGCGAAACCGTGGTATCAGGCGCGCGTTCTTTAACCGCGAAGGAGATCGCAATGATGACATACCGCATGGAGGCATTCCTCTGATCTCCGGGCCCCCGGGCTCGGTCCCGGGTTGGCAATGTTATTGAGCGCCTGCTCTCGGCACTTCCACACTGAACGGGATTCCTGACGCCTTCCGCCGGCACTGCTGACGGATTCCGGCGTTCACTCAAATTCGAATTATCGGGACGCGCATCGCGACAAGCGGCTGCGCGAATGGACAATGATTGCCTTTGAACTGGACAGAAGACTGTCGGGCCGCGCCATCGCACCGCGCTCCGCCGTGCGGCTCCTGCAGATCCTGGCGCGGTTGAAGAAGCCGCAGCGGGTTCCGCATGACTTCCGCGAGATCGAGCGGGTGAGACTCGAGCATGAACGGCGCAAGGCGCATGCCGCCATGATCAGCCGCTTCAAGGTCATGTAATGCCGGCGATGGATCTCGCTAAAGCCTCCGGCTCGGTATTGGCGCCGCAGACGAGCACGCCGACGCGCTCGCCTGCGGCCGGCCGGTAGTGCCCGGCGAGCAGGGCCGCCATGGCGGCCGCGCCTCCGGGTTCGGTGATCAGACGCGCCTGCTCCCACAGCCAGGCCTGGGCGCGGCGGATTTCCACATCGCTCACCAGCGCCACATGGTCGACATGGCGCCGGGCGATGGCGAAGGCCAGATTGCCCACCTGGCTGGCGCCGAGCGAATCGGCGGCGATGCCGGACGGCTCGACCCAGACAGCGCGCCCCGCCGCCAGCGCCGCGTGCAGGGCCTTGCTTGTCTCCGGCTCGACTCCGACAATCTTCATGCGGCCGCCGAACCAGGAGGTGATTCCGCCGATCAG
>CAZOCQ010000189.1:0-6159 GCA_964578335.1 uncultured Desulfobacca sp. | reverse complement strand
GGGCCGACGCCGACATCATGGTGGCCCGCAACCTGGCCCGCATGGTGGCCGCCGGGGCCGCCTCCCACTCCGACCACGGCCGGGACCTGGTGGAGACCTTGCTGGCGGTGGGCGAAGGCCGGGCTCCGGGTTATCAAATCGCCGATGCCGCCAAACTGGAGCGCCTGGCCGCGGAATTCGGGGTGGCGGCGGGACTGCCGCCCCTGGCCCAGGCCAGGGAACTGGCCCTGGCGATGATGGAGGAATACGGCATCAAAAAGGGCCGTCTTACCTTCACCGAACGCCTGCCGGCGGCCCGTCTGCAAAAATGGAAAAACCTGGGTCTGGCCCCCAGGGGCATCGACTGGGAAGTCACCGAAATGATGCACCGCACCCACATGGGGGTGGACAACGACCCGGTGAATATCCTGCTCCAGGCCCTGCGCTGCGCCCTGGCCGACGGCTGGGGCGGCTCCATGATCGCCACCGAAATTTCCGACGTGCTTTTCGGCACCCCCAAGCCGGTGGCCTCCCAGGTGAACATGGGGGTGTTGAAGGCCGACCGGGTGAACATCATCCTGCACGGCCACTCGCCCCTGGTCTCCGAGGCGGTGGCCCAGGCGGCCCAGGACCCCCAACTGCTGGCCCGGGCCCAGGAATTGGGGGCCGCCGGCATCAACCTGGCGGGCCTCTGCTGCACCGGCAACGAAGTGCTGATGCGCCGGGGCATCCCCATGGCCGGCAACCATCTGCTCCAGGAACTGGCCATCGTCACCGGGGCGGTGGAGGCCATGGTGGTGGATTACCAGTGCATCATGCCCACGGTCTCGGAACTGGCCTCCTGTTACCACACCCTGTTCTTCACCACCTCGCCCAAAGCCAAGTTCCCCAAGGCCGTCCATCTGTCCTTCGCCCCGGAAAACGGGGCGGCCCTGGGGCGGGACCTGGTCTCCCGGGCGGTGGAGAACTTCGCCCGGCGCCGGCCGGAGCTGGTCTCCATTCCGGTGACTCCGGCAGAACAGGTCAGCGGTTTTTCGGTGGAAATCATTCAGGAGGCCCTGGGGGGCACCTGGGAGCCGCTGCTTAACGCCATCAAGGCCGGCCAAATTCGGGGCGCGGTGGGCGTGGTGGGCTGCAACAACCCCAAGATCACCCAGGACTATGGCCACGTCAACCTGACGAAAAAGCTGATTGAGGCCGACATCCTGGTGCTGGACACCGGCTGCGCCGCGGTGGCCCACGCCAAGGCCGGCTTCAAGACCGCGGCGGCCGCCGACCTGGCCGGCCCCGGCCTGGGGGCGGTCTGTAAGGCCCTGGAGATTCCGCCGGTCTTGCACCTGGGCTCCTGCGTGGACAACACCCGCATCGTCAATCTGTGCGCCATCCTGGCCGGGGCCCTGGGGGTGGATGTGGATATGCTGCCGGTGGCCGCCGCGGCCCCGGAATGGTACTCCGAGAAGGCCGCCACCATCGCCTGCTACGCCGTGGCCTCCGGCGTCTTTACGGTCCTGGGGGTGGCCCCGCCGGTGCTGGGGAGCGCCGCGGTCACCGATTTACTGTTGAACGGCCTGGAGGCTCATCTGGGGGCGAAATTCGCGGTGCAGCCGGACCCGTTGCAGGCGGCCCAGCTCATCATCGGCCATATTGAAGCCAAGCGCCGGGCTTTGGGGTTGTAAGGGCGTTAACCCTTCGCAGGCAGCACCGCCGTCTGCTGCGGTTCTGCAGGTGAGGAGGTGAATAGGAGGGATTTATTAATAGCTTAATACCAAGTTGCCGTCAGATGAGTAAATGTAGGACAGGCGCCCTCGCCTGTCCGGACAGCCGGGGGCGGCTGTCCTACATTTTCACGGCAAGGCCGGCGGCTCCAGGTCCATGATCTCTTTGACCGCAACTTGGTATAAGTTAATTTCGGAATGGTTAACCAGGTGCATTCTCCGCCTTAAGCAAATCCGCCAGAGTAAAGGACGTCAGTTTGTCAAACATGGCTTGGGTGGCCTCCTGCCAGACCAAACGGGTGGGACAACTCGGGGCGCGCTCGCATAGCTCGGCGCGACCCACGCACTCCACCAGGCCGCTGCCGTTCTCCAATAATGCGACGATTTCCCCCACAGTGATCTGCTCCGGCGGTTTGGCCAGCTGGTGCCCCCCCTTGGAGCCGCGCACGCTCTTCACCAAACGGGCCCTTTTCAGGGGAATGATAATCTGCTCCAGGTATTTCACCGAGATATTCTGCCGTTTGGCGATATCACCCAAGTGCACCGGGCCGTCCTGGTAGTGTCTGGCCATCTCCAGGAGCATCCGGGTGCCGTAGCGGCTCCGGGTAGAGAGTTTCATTCACAGCCCTCCCTGGATTGCTGATATTATGGCTCCACCAGGCGGTTCTGGATAGCGAAGCGGGCCAGTTCGATATTGTTCCTGAGGTTGAGTTTCTTCAACAAGCGGTCCCGGTAGGTGCTGACGGTCTTGATGCTGATGCCGTAAGCCTCGCAGATCTCCCGGTTGGTCTGTCCCAGGGCCAGACCCCGCAAGACCTGGAGCTCCCGGTTGGACAGAGAATCCAGGGGCGACTGGCCCGGCGTCCCTTTGATCAGGCGCAGCGCCAGGGCCTCGGCGGCGGCGTCGGAGAGATAGCGGCCGCCGGCATAGAGCTTGCGGATGGCGTGGACCAATTGTCCGGGGGCGGCGCGCTTGGTGAGGTAACCCATGGCCCCGGCCTCCACCGCCCGCACCACAAACTGCTCTTCCACGTGCATGGTCAGGATGAGCACCGGGAGTTTGGGGCAGAGGGATTTGAGTTGAATAACCACTTCCAGGCCGTCCATGCCCGGCATGGAGATGTCGATCACCGCCACGTCCGGGTTTTTCTCCATCGCCTGCCGGATGGCGTCCCGGCCGTCGGCGGCCTCGGCCACCACCTCCATATCGCCGCTCTCTTCCACAATGTGCCGCAGGCCGGCCCGGACGATGTCGTGATCGTCGGCCAATAACACCTTAATCATTTAAGCTTCCTTTCTGGAATTGTCCAGGGGCACCTTGAAATAGACCAGGGTGCCGCGGCCGACCCCGGAGTTGACTTCCAGTTCCCCGCCCACCAGGGAGGCCCGCTCCCGCATGCCCAGGAGTCCCAGGCCCTCCGGCCCCGTGAGCTCGGCGGGATTGAACCCTCGCCCGTTGTCACTGACCGCCAGCGACAGGAAGCCGTTCTGTCCCTGCAGGACCACGTTGACACAATTAGCCTGGGCGTGGCGCACCACGTTGGTGAGGGCTTCCTGGGCGATCCGATAGGCCGCGGTGGCCACCTTGTCATTGATGCCCGGGACCTGGCTATGCTCGAAAACGCAGGTGATGCCGGTGCGTTTTTCAAAGTCGCTGGTGAACCACTCCAGGGCGTCCACCAGGCCCAGCCGGTCCAGCACCCCCGGTCGCAGCCGCACCGCCAGGCTCCGGACCTCTTCGATGGTCCGGTCAATGAGCCGGCCCATGGCCAAGGCCCGCTCCGCCGCCTTGGGGTCGGCGCCGCCCAGACGCTCCTGGAGCCAGGCGCAATCCATGCTGAGCACGGTGAGCAGTTGTCCCAGCTCATCGTGCAGCTCCCGGGCCAGCAGGGTGCGCTCGTTTTCCTGGCTGGCCATGATGCTGACGGAAAGGCGCTTCAACTGCTCCTGGGCTTCTTTGATGGTGGTGATGTCGGCGGAGATGCCGCAGAGGCCGCTGACCAGGCCGAACTCATCGAACAGGGGAAATTTCACCGACAGGTAGGTGCGGATCCCGTCCCGATGATAAACCTGCTCCTCCACCTGGCTGGGGCGAGCCTGCGACAGGACCTGCCGATCGTGGCGCCGCAACTGGTCGGCCACTTCCTTGGGAAAAAGCTCGTGATCGGTCTTATCCTTGACGTCCTCCAACTTGAGGCCGAACAGCTCTTCGAAGCGGGGGTTGACCAGGAGATAATGGCCCTGGGCGTCTTTGAGGAAGACCACCGCCGGGGTGTACTTGAAGATGCTGGCGATCTCCCGGGTCCGTTTGCGCACCTGTCTTTCCAGGTCCTGGGCGTGGCGGCTGAGCTCCGCCTGGGCCTCCTTGAGGGCTTCCTCGGCCCGTTTGCGTTCCGTGACGTCAATGGAGACCGCCAGCGAGCGCACGATCCGGCCGGATTCATCCCGTTCGGCGATGGCGGAAAGCAGGATCTCCATGGGGTCGCCGTTCTTCTTGATGTACTGGTAGGAGATGTCCCGACAGTAACCCTTGCGGAAGAAATCGGGAAAGACCGCTTCCCCGGCGTAATGCCGGGAAGCCTCGCTGAAAAAGTCGGTCACCGGACGCCCGATGACCTCTTCCCGCGCGTAGCCCAGGGTTTCCAGCCAGTGGTCGCTGACCATCACCAGGCGCCCCTCCGTGTCAATGGAATGGAGCATGGCCGGCGCGCTGTTAAAGATGGCGCGGTATCTCTCTTCACTGTTTTGCAGGGCCTGTTCCGCCTCCTTGCGGCGCACAATGTCGCGGCTGGCCCGCCAATAGAGCAAACCCACCGACACCCCCACCAACATGGCCAAGACCGCGATCACTGAAGCGGTGATTTTTAAGTGGGGATCGGCGAAGATCTTGGCCATGGTGCGGGGCCCCCGCAATTGCACCACCTTCCAGCCGGGGTAATTATCCAGTTCCAGTTGGCCCACCTGATATTTGACGCCTTTCCGGTCCACCGCGGTCTGTTCATCGGTCAGGGTCAGGCCGGCCCATTTCCAGGGGCCGGAGCCGAATTGCCGGGATGCGGCCAGCCTGGAAGTCTCCTGGGGTGAAAGCTTCTCCACCGTGTGCAACAACCATTCCGGCCGGCTGGAAACAAAAACTATGCCATGGGGATCCATAACAAAGACGCGCTCTTCGTCACTGGTCACCAGATCCTCAACCTGTTCAATGGAACTCTTGATGATCACAACACCCAAGGGATGGGGGTCCCGGTCGCGATAAACCGGATGGCTGGAATAGGCCCCGCGGCGGTGCGAAGTGGCGCCCAGGGCCAGATAGGTGGTGGGCTTGCCGTGAATAGCCTGCTGGAAATACGGGCGGAAGCCGAAATTTTGCCCCACGAAGCTGTCGGGGGCCCGGCGGTTGGAGGAGGCGATGGTTACCCCACGGCGGTCCATCAGGTAGCAGACTTCCACCCCGAGGGTGGATTGGAAGTGGTCCAGGATCTCGTTGGCCCTTTTCAGGGAGGCCTCATCCGGCTGGGCCAGGGCCTGCTGCAGACCCCGCATCCCGGCCAGGGTCTTCACCGGCTTGATATTTTCCGCCAGAAAGGAGGACAGGTTTTTCTTGAGCATCACCAGCCGGGTCTGCGCCTGCCTTTCAGCCTCCTTGAAGACCGCTTCCTTGAGCGAGGCGTAATAGAGATAGCCGCCCACCGAAGCCGAGAAAAAGGCCAGCAAGGATAAAATCAACAGGATCAGGCGAAGTCGCATGTCTGCCTGCCCGGGCCGGAAGGTCGTGAATTAATGGTGGCGCAGGCTTTCCAGCCTGTGCGGGGCAGGCGAAAGCCTGCGGCTGCCAATGGGAAGCTTATTAACACCTTGTGGTTATTGTACCCGGTCAGCAGCTTTAATTCAATCTCCTTGTAATTTCCGGGAATTGCGGCTGGTAGCGCAGGCTTCCAGCCTGTGTGCAGGGCGGCCTGTGACCGCCGCAATTTCGGCGGGCCCGGCCCACTCTCTGGAGAAAAGTAAATCGGGACCAGCCGCCCGCCGGTGCGGCTCATCCCGATTTTTAAGAACTCCCCTCCCTTGTTTTTTCGGCGGGAGTGATTATTTAATGATTGACAGGTCAGCCTGAGCCGCGGCCGGCCGGGGAAACGGCCCTAAAGCCGGTCGCCTTGAGGGTAGTCCTCCGGGCGGGCTTGCCGGGTGACCGCTTGGGCCTCCGGGCAAGGGCGTTGCTTTGGGAGCCAAACCCGAAGGGCGTCTGGGCGTCGCCGGCCAGAGGCGGCGGCGAATGCCTGCTCCAGCGGCAGAGCGGTTATCAAAGGCCGCGCCATCTCGGACGTTTCCGAGGCGCCTGCCCTCATGGAAACATGCAGGACGCGGCTTCGTGGCCTAAGGGAAGCCGGGGATCTTCCAGAAACCCCTCCTTTCTGAGCAAAGGAGCTGGAAGCCACGGCTATTCTTTGGGCAGTAGCCAGTAGTC
>CAZOCQ010000188.1:0-6170 GCA_964578335.1 uncultured Desulfobacca sp. | reverse complement strand
GGGAGGTCTTGCCGCCCCGGCTGGTGAGGATGCCCTGGGCCGCAAAAAAGCCATGAATGTCTTCCGGCTTGGTCTCAATGCGGGTGAGGATGATCTTTTCCCCTTCGTTGCCCAGGCGTTCGGCCCGGTCGGCGTCGAAGACCACCTTGCCGATGGCCGCGCCCGGAGAGGCGGAGATGCCCACGGCCAGGGGCTCCTGCTTGAAGTCCGGGTCAATGCGCCGGTGCAGAAACTGCTCCAGCATATCCGGCTCAATCCGCAGCAGGGCTTCCTCCTCGGTAATCAGCCCTTCCTTCACCATGTCCACCGAGGTCTTGACCAAGGCCCAGGCGTTCATCTTGCCGTTGCGGGTCTGGAGCATGTAGAGCTTGCCCTGCTCGATGGTGAACTCGAAGTCCTGCACTTCCCGGTAGTGCTTTTCCAGGATATTGTGCATCTTTTCCAGTTCTTTAAAGACCGCGGGCATGTCGGTGCGCAGTTCCTGCAGCGGCCGGGGGGTGCGGATGCCCGCCACCACGTCTTCACCCTGGGCGTTAATCAGGTAATCGCCGTAGAGCTTGTTTTCGCCGGTGCCCGGGTCCCGGGTGAAGCCCACGCCGGTGGCCGAATCATTGCCCATGTTGCCGAAGACCATGGTGCAGATGTTCACCGCGGTGCCGTAGGCCAGCTCCTTGGTGATATTGAACTGGCGGCGGTAGTCCACCGCCCGTTTGCCCATCCAGGACTTGAAGACGCCCTCCATGGACAGGAATAGCTGGGCCCAGGGGTCCTGGGGGAAGGGCTTCCCGGTGATACGCTGAATGACATCCTTAAATTTTTGCACCACCTCCGCCAGGGCCTCGGCGGAGAGCTCCGTGTCCACGTGGGCGTGATACTTTTCTTTGGTTTCCTCAAAAATTTTATCAAATTCGGCGTCCGGAATTCCCAAGCCGATTTTGCCGAAGAGCTGGAGGAAGCGCCGGTAGGCGTCTTGGACGAAGCGTTCGTTCTTGGTGAGGGCGATCATGCCTTTGGCGGTTTCATCATTAAGCCCAAGGTTGAGAATGGTGTCCATCATACCCGGCATGGAGAGGGCCGAGCCGGAACGCACCGACACCAACAAGGGCTTATTGGGGTCGCCGAAGCCTTTGCCGGTCTTTTTCTCCAGGGCCTCCATATATTCATGGACTTCGTCCATGAGGCCGTCGGGAAATTTATCGCCGCCTTCCAGATATTCGATGTTGGCTTCGGTGGTGATGACAAAACCCGGAGGCACCGGCAGCCCGATCTGAGTCATGGTGCATAGGCCGGCGCCCTTGCCGCCTAGAAGTTTTTTATTGGTGCCGTCGCCTTCCTCAAAGGCATAGCAATAACGTTTGCTCGCTTTTGCCGCTTGCTTCGCCATGTCGCCTTTCTCCTTGGTAATCTCTAGTTTGCCAAAAATTCACCAACTGCTCATGTAGGTAATTTTCTTACATACCATGTAAATGTGAAAAAATTCAAAAGGAAAATGCATTTTTGTCGACCCAAACGGTCAAAGTGGCGGACGGGGTCGCGCAGTTCCTGAGGATACTGGAAAATACCCGGATTATTGATATAATGCAAGTATGTTATCTTGGTGGCGTTCCGCCTGGGAACGGTTGCTGCGCGAAATCGGCTGGCGCCCCCGGGGTCTGCCCGCCTGGGGTGAAGGCCCGCCCACCATCTTGGGGGTCTGTTCCAATTGCGGGGCGGTGGTGCTGGAGGGCTGGCACCAGGAAACCGCCCAGGGTTTGATTTGCCAGCGCTGCGCCAATAAAGGATAGCTTTCAGCTTTTAGCTTTTAGCTTTTGGCTTACAGCAAAACTTCTTGATTTGTTGAGAAATCAGTCTGGCGCCCAAGCTCCGGCTTGGGCGCCCACTTGAAAGCCAAGCTCCAGCTTGGCAAAAAGCCTTTATACAATTTGCGGAAGGAGAACCATGCTGCCCATTCAATTCAACTTTCAAGTCCGGGAAGACCGCCGCAGCGTCACTTTTGAAGGCATTGAAGCCGGCCACACTGATCCGGAAGGCGCCCTTAACCTCAATGTCAAGGTGGCCCGGGACCACCTGGTGCTGAGCGTCTGGCCGATCAAGGGAGAGGCGGCCCAGATCTCCGAACAACTGGCCCAAATCCTGGGGCCGCCCAAGGCCAAACCGTCGGTCTGCGGTTTCGGCGACTGCCAGGACGACGACAAGGACGCCCCCCAACAGACCACCTTGTGGGAGTTTGAGCCGGCCAGCCGACCGGAAATCCTGCTAAAGGTGCGGAACTTTCTGGGCTCTAAATGATATTTCATCCAAACCTGGGTTAGCTCCTCTTCTTCTCATCCGCTTCGCCCCGGGCCACGGAGCCGAAGATGCGGATGTTGTAGGCCCCATGTTTGGCGGCGATGGCCAGGATTTCCTCCCGTTTTTCTTTCAAGAGTTTTTGAAGGTCCATGGCACCTCCGGCAAAGGCAGGCCCGGGAGGACGCCCCTTCCCTCCATTGGATGCCCCGATTAAGGAGCTAACCCGACTCGCCAGAGCGAATTTTCGAGTCCTCAGGCCTGCCTGGTGCAAGTTTAATGAATAAAACGGGGAAAAGCAATTTTCGGTTTTTTCAAAGGAATTGGCGGGCGGAGCCCACCCAAAAAAATAAAAAAGCCCGCTCCCCCCTGCGGAGCCGACTGGCAATCTTAGTTGCAACAGATCAGAACCAGGTAATTAATATTCAAGCTTTAGCATAACCAGAGGATAGTATAAAATGAAAATTTGCTTTGGGAAATGAGCTGAAAAGAAAGCAACGCCGGGGCCGACCCGAGGACGATTCATGTGTGGCATTGCCGGTTTCATTAACGCCCCGGGTTCCCCGGAAGAGCACACCGCCTGGCTGCAAGCCATGCTGGCGCCTCTGGCCCACCGAGGGCCCGACGACCAGGGCCTCTGGCTGGGCGACGGCGCCGCCCTGGGCCACCGCCGCCTCAGCATCATTGACCTGGCGGGCGGCCGCCAGCCGCTGCTGGATGTCCGCCATCAGGCGGTGGTGGTCTTCAACGGGGAGATTTACAACTTCCCCGAATTGCGCCGGGACCTGGAGGCCAAGGGCTTCGCCTTTCAAACCCACTCCGACACCGAAGTCCTGGTCAACGCCTACCTGGACCGGGGCCCCCGCTGCCTGGATGACTTCGAAGGCATGTTCGCCTTCGCCCTCTGGCACCTCCCCAGCCGCACCCTGTTCGCCGCCCGGGACCGCATGGGCAAAAAACCCTTTTATTATACTTGGCAAAACGGCGTCTTCGCCTTCGCCTCGGAATTATCGGCCCTGCAACACCTACCCCTGCTGAAGCTGGAGATCGACCGGCAAAGCCTGGCGCGCTTCCTGGCCTACGAATACGTGCCCACCCCCCACACCATTTATCACCAGGTCCAGAAGCTCAGGCCGGGCCATTACCTGGAATTTTCCCAGGGGCAGTTGCGCACCTGCCAATACTGGGAAATCCCGGCCCCCGACTCAGAGCTGCAAATTTCTCCCGGGGAAGTGGAGGAAGAGCTGCGGCGGCGGCTGGACCGCGCCGTGGAGCGCCGCCTGATCAGCGACGTGCCCCTGGGGGTCTTTTTAAGCGGCGGCATAGATTCGTCTGCCCTTGTAGCGGCTATGGCCGCCACCCGCCCGCCGGCCTCCATCAAGACCTTCAGCATCGGCTTCAAGGAGCCGGATTACGACGAGTCGCCTTACTCCCGCCTGGTAGCCCGGGAGTTCGGCACCGATCACCACGAAGAGCAATTGAGCGCCCTGGAGGCCGGGGCCCTGCTGCCCGACCTCGTCTCCCGGCTGGACGAACCCCTGGCCGACCCCGCGGTCATTCCCACCTTCCTCCTCTCCCGGCTGGCCCGCCGGCGCATCACCGTGGCCCTGGGCGGAGACGGCGCCGATGAACTCTTCGGCGGCTACCAGGCCTTGCGCACCTTCAAGTACGCCCCTTATTACGACTGGCTGCCTTGGGGCGTCAAGCGGCTGGTGGCATTCATCGCCCCCCGCCTGCCGGTGTCCGCCAATTACCTCAGTCTGGGCCGGGAGGTCACCCACTTCCTGCGGGGGATGCGATTGCCTCCCTGGCTCCGGCTCCAGGTCTGGACCGGCGGCCTGCCGCCGGAATTGCAGCAATCCCTCTGGCTGGACCCGCCTCTTGGGTCCCCGGACCCGGAGCAGGTCTATGCCGAAACTTTCTCCCTGTACCAGGGTTTTGCCGGCCGGCAGCCCTTGGAGAAGGCCTTTTATGTATATGCCCGGCAGTTCCTGCTGGACCGGGTGCTGGTCAAGGTGGACCGGGCCGCCATGCTGAATTCCCTGGAAGTGCGGGCCCCCTTCCTCGACCGGGACCTGATGGAATTCGCCTTCCGTCTGCCGGTGTCTTTGAAGATCAAAGGCTTCAATCTGAAAGATATCCTCAAAAAAGCCCTGGCCCCCCGGCTGCCCCGGAAAATCGTGCACCGGCCCAAGCGGGGCTTCATGATCCCCACTTCCCGCTACCTCAAGGAGAACCTGCGGGACTGGGTGGAAGACCTGCTGGGCGAGAGCCACCTGACCCGCCAGGGCCTGTTCCGTCCCGCGGCGGTGCGCCGCCTCTGGCGGGAGCACAAAGCCGGGATTATGGATCACCGCCGGGAGCTCTGGACCATGCTGGTCTTGCAGCTCTGGCTCCATTACCACCCCGGCCCCATCCGCTGAGCGGCCTTCCCAACTAAGAACCCGGTAATCAAAAAATCGAGCGCCGCGATAATGTCGTCGCGCCGGTCTTTCAACGACCCGACCACCGGTCCCAGGACTCGTCGCGGCACGCCGGCCAACTCCGCGGTGGACATGAACAGCGCGGCGCCTTGGACCGTAACTTGGGGGTTAAGGCATTTGATGGCTTCGCCCATGGACTCCGCAGTCAGGAGGGGGACCACCACCCGGGTGGTCAGGCCGGCCAGCAGGTCCGACTGGACGTCCAGGAGATATGGAATCGCCCTTTTGGTCTCCTCGTTGGGGTTTTCGTAAAGATCGAACTGGGCCATCAGAAACTCCGCAAACCGTCGCTAAAAACGCCGTGGGCCTCGATGCGGCGATTGTATTCTTCAATGGCCTTACGATTTTCTTCCTGCCATTGCCGGCGTTTTAGTTCCAATAAGATTCCACTAAGACGCTGTTCCAACTCCCTGGAAAGGTTGATTCCATGCTCTTTGGCTTGCCGCAGCAGGTCGCGGTTGATGCTGAGATTGACGGATTTCTTGGGGGCCTTGGGGTCGAAGAGCCGCACTTGCATAAGGACTCCTCATGCGCATTTTTTATGCGCATATTTTATTTATTTTAATGCATCCTTGCAATAAAAAAGAAAAGGCCGGCCCCCAGAGGGAGCCGGCCTTTTGTTTCAGATCAGGTTATTTGTAGCTTACTTCGCCAGCAGCGGCACGATGAGCAGGGCCACGATGTTGACCACCTTGATCATCGGGTTGATGGCCGGGCCGGCGGTGTCTTTGTAGGGGTCGCCCACGGTGTCGCCGGTGACCGCCGCTTTATGGGCATCGGAGCCTTTGCCGCCATAGAGGCCGTCTTCGATGGCTTTCTTGGCGTTATCCCAGGCGCCGCCGCCGGAGGTCATGGCAATAGCCAGGAACAGACCGGTGACAATGGAGCCGATGAGCATGCCGCCCAGGGCGACCGGACCCAGACCGGGGGTGAAGCCCACGATGACCGGGGAGAGCACCGGAATCAGGGCCGGAACCATCATCTGGCGCAGGGCGGACTTGGTGACGATGTCCACGCAGGTGCCGTATTCGGGCTTGCCGGTGCCTTCCATGATGCCGGGGATTTCCCGGAACTGGCGCCGCACTTCCTCGACCACGCCGCCGGCCGCCTTACCCACGGCCTCCATGCAGAGGGCGCCGAAGTAGTAGGGCAGCAGGCCGCCGATGAACAGGCCGGCCAGGACCCGAGGATCGGATAGATCAAAGGTCATGACCCCGGGGAAGGACCGGGAGTATTCGGCGAAGAGCACTAACGCGGCCAGACCGGCGGAGCCGATGGCGTAACCCTTGGTGACGGCCTTGGTGGTGTTGCCCACCGCATCCAACGGGTCGGTGATATTGCGGATGTCTTCCGGCAGTTCGGCCATTTCGGCGATGCCGCCGGCGTTGTCGGTGATGGGGC
>CAZOCQ010000187.1:5403-6200 GCA_964578335.1 uncultured Desulfobacca sp. | reverse complement strand
CTTACCCGGCCGCGGACTCCTTGCGCGGGCTCACCCCGGCCCGCGGCCGTTCCGGGCCGGGTTCGGCTTCGCGGGACCGCCGGGGGTCAGTCAGCTCAAAACGCCTCATCTTGTTGAACAGGGTGGTGCGGCTGATGCCCAGGGATTTGGCGGTGACCTGCCGGTTCCAATTGAGGTTCTCCAGAGTCTCTATGAGGATCTGTTTTTCGGCCCGATCCAGGGCTTCGTCCAGGGAAAGATGCAGCGCCCCGTTGACCACCCGGCGCCCGCCGCCGCTGAGGTTGGCCGGCAGCGACTCCGGAATGATGAACTCTCCGGGACTCAAGATGACCGCTCGCTCAATGACGTTCTCCAATTCCCGCACGTTGCCGGGCCAACTGTATTGCAGGCAGACCTGCAGGGCGCTCTTGGAGATGCCCTTGATGTTCTTGTGGTGCACCTGATTGAAATGCTTGATAAAATGATCGATCAGGGGCTCGATGTCGCTCAGGCGCTCCCGGATGGGCGGGATGCTGAGGTGCACCACGTTGACCCGGTAATAGAGGTCTTCCCGGAATCTCTGGGCCGCCACCTCTTCCTGGAGGGCGGTGTTGGTGGCGGTGATGATGCGCACGTCCACCTGGATGGGCTGATTCCCCCCCACCCGCTCGATGACCTTTTCCTGGAGGACCCGCAGTAATTTGATCTGCAGGTTGGGGGAAGCGCAGTTGATGTCATCCAGAAAGATGGTGCCGCCGTGGGCCTCTTCGAATTTCCCTTTCTTGTCCCGGATGGCGCCGGTGAAGGCGCCCCGCACG
>CAZOCQ010000187.1:0-5393 GCA_964578335.1 uncultured Desulfobacca sp. | reverse complement strand
GTTCGCTCTCCAGCAGCGTTTCCGACAGCGAGCCGCAGCTGATCTTCACGAACGGACCGCTTTCCCGGGAAGAGTTGTTATGAATATAGCGCGCCAGCAGGGACTTGCCGGTGCCGGAATCCCCGGTGATGAGCACCGTGGCCATGGTGTCGGCGATGGTATGGACCAGTTCCATGAGCTGATCCATCTTGCGGTCCCCGAAGACGAAATGCTCATCCAGGGTCCAGGGCTTCAGGCGCTGCTTCAGGTCATGATAGGAGGCCAGCAGCTTCTTCTGGGCCAGGGCGTGGCTGATGGTCAGTTTGAGGCGCAGGTCGTCGATGGGTTTGGTGATATAATCGTAGGCCCCCAGCTTGATGGCCTCCACCGCCCCTTCGATGTGGCCGTGGCCGGTGATGAAGATGATGTCGGTCTCGGGGCAGCGGCCTTTCAACTCTTTGAGCAGTTCGATGCCGTCCAGGCCCGGCATCTGGATGTCGGAGAGGATCAATTGATAATGATCTTCCTGCAGCTTCTCCAAAACCGCATTGCCGTTCAGGACCGCGTCCACCTTGTAGCCTTCCAGGGCCAGCATCTCTTTCAGCGATTCACAAACCAGCGGTTCGTCGTCCACAATGAGCAGGTCTTTATTGGCCATCAACTCCTCCCTGTCCAGGGTGCGGCAGGATGACCCGCACCTTCGTACCCCGCCCTTGGTGGCTTTCCACCTCCAAACGTCCCTGGTAGCGATCTAAAATCTTTTGACAGATGGGCAGACCCAGGCCCAATCCCTGGACTCCCTGCTTGGTGGAATAAAACGGCTGGAAGATCTTCTCCAGTTCCTCCGGGGCCAGTCCGGGTCCGGTATCTTCGAAGTCAATTTCCATCTGCTGCTTATCCAGCAAACCATGAACCTTCAGGTTTCCTCCCTGGGGCATGGCCTGCAGGGCATTCTTGATAATATTGATGAAGACATAGTAGAGGTCGGCCTCCACCATCATCTCGCCGAATTCCGAGGTGGGGTGGAAGGTCATCTGCACCCGCTGGTCCGAGGCCTGGAACATCATGATCTTGATGGCGTCCTGCAGCAAGTTGGTGAGACTGTCCCGGGACCGGGGCGGCGCTTTGTAAGGGTTGGCGGAAAACATCAGGGACTTGATACTCATGGCCATCTTTTGCAGGCCCTTCTGGACTTCCGTCAGGTAGCGCTCCACCTCCGGGGGTTCATTCTTCTTCATCAGGGCCAGGGAGAGGTAGCGGCGAATGCCGTCCAGCGGATTGTTCAATTCATGGGCCACGCACAGGGTCAGCTTGCCCATAATGGCCAGGTGTTCATACAGGTGGAGGCGCTGCTTCAAGGTCTCCAGTTCGGTGACGTCCTCCACCAGCAGCAGCCCCGGACCATCTCCCTGCTCCTGGGGCAAGGGCACCATGCGCACCCCCAGGTAGCGTACGGCTTTTTCCCGGGGCATGGTCATAATAGTAAAAAATTCCTGCGGTTCCTGGGTGGCCAGGGTCTGGCGGAAGGCGCCCTCCAGCTTCCCCTGGTCCTGGGTGGAGAGGCCCAGGAGAGGAAAGATTTCCCGGCCCGCCAGGGAGTCGGCTTTGGCCCCCACCAGGCGCACCAGCGCCGCATTGGCTTGCTTGATGGTGAGATCCTGATTCAGAAAGGCCACCCCCACCGGCAACTCTTCGCTTAACCAGGGAGTAGAGAGGGTAAGTTCGGCCGCTTCCTCTGCGGGTTCCCGGGATTCCAGGAGTTCCACCAGCAACCGGCCCAACAGCCAGCCGAGGAACAGGTCCCGGGGCCCGAAAGGCCTGCCGTCCTGCCGGTCCGCCAGATTGATGACCCCCCAGAATTTTTGCCCGGAGAGGGGAATAATCATGAAGCTTTTGGTGCGGTAGGCAGGGCGCCGGTCCAGCAGGGCGAAATGACTGTCCCGGTTGATGTCGGGGACCAACAGGGGCCGCTTATGGGTGGCCACATAACCCATGATGTTCTGGGCCGCGAGGCGCATCCCCACCTTGATCTCGGCGTCGGGGCCCATGGCCGCCAACCCCGAGAATTGCCCCCGTTCCGTATCATAGAGAAACACCGAGCTGTTGGTGACTCCGGTCAGCTCCTGGGCGGCCTCCAGGAAATGGCGCCCCACCTCCTGAAGATCCTTTTGCAGCCACACCCGCTCCCGCAAGGCCTGATAAACGCCGGCTTCTTTGGTGGTGCTGAGCAATTCCAGGGCCTGGCCCCCCAAGGCTTCCGCCCCCTGGAAAATCGTTTCCAGGTCCTTCTGGGTCCGGACCAGGTGCTGGTATTCCACCGCCCGCGCCATGGCGTGCCGCAGAATTTCCGGCTGCAAGGGTTTGGGGAGATAATCGAAGGCCCCCAGCTTCACCACCTCCACCGCGTCCTGATAGTTGGCGTAGCCGGTGAAGACGATGACCAGGGTCTCGGGGTAGTGGAGACGCAGATGCTGCAAGATCTCCATGCCGGTCATATCCGGCATCATCATATCCGTGAGGACCACGTCAAACCGATAAGCCTGGAGAACCTGCAAGGCTTCCATGCCGCTGCCGGCGGTTCTCACCTGGTAGCCCACGGGGGTCAGAATCTCTTTCACCAGGTCCAGGATCAGAGGTTCATCATCCACTACCAGTATCAAGGGATTTTCTTCCATAATATACCCTTGTCCCCCAAATTTGACTAAATTCCCGGTTACGACCCCCAAAGGGTCAGCCTTGGCCGCAAAAGGTCCTCCTTCCTTTCTTCCGTCCCCTGCCCCTTAGAGCCGGTCGCCGCAGGCGTCCCAAAACTCCCGGAAGGCCCCCTGCCAGGAGGGCATCAGGTCCAGCCCCTGGAGCGCCAGCAGCCGGTTGGCCAACACCGAATTGGCCGGCCGCCGGGCCGGGCGCGGATACTCGGCGGTGCGGCAAGGACTGACCGGCGCAGTGAGGCCGGCGGTCTTCAGGATCAAGACGGCGAACTCATACCAGGTGGCCTCGCCCCGGCAGGTGGCGTGATAGGTGCCGAAGGCCTCGGTGCGGGCCAGGGCCAGCAGTTGCGGCGCCAGCGCCATCGCGCTGGTGGGGGCGCCCCGCTGATCGTTCACCACCCGCAGCGCTTCCCCCCGCCGGGCTTTGGCCAGGATGGCGCTGACGAAGTTAGGCCCCGGCAGGCCGTAAAGCCAGGCGGTGCGCACGATGAAGTGCTCCGGGCACTGCTGCCGCACCAGCTCCTCGCCCAGGAGCTTGCTGCGGCCATACACCGACAAGGGCCGGGGCTCATCCCATTCCAGGTAAGGGCCGTCCTTGGTCCCATCAAAGACATAGTCGGTGGAGACCTGCACCAGCTTCACCCCCCGGCGCCGGCAGGCCACCGCCAGATTGCGGGGCCCCAGCCCGTTAACCTTTAGGGCCAGGTCCGGGTCCTGCTCCAAATCATCCACCCGGGTGGCCGCGGCGGCGTTCACCACCACCTCCGGGCGCTCCCGGGCCAGAAAGGCCCCCACCGTCCCGGCCTCAGTGATATCCAGTTGTGCTAGATCGGTCAGGATAGGGGTCAAACCTTGTTTGGCCGCCTCCCGCTTCAGGGCTTGTCCCAATTGCCCGGCGGCGCCGGTGATCAATAACTTCATGGCAATAATCAGCCAGTTAGCTGAGCAGTAGCACCTGTCCAACCCCTCCTACAGGCGGAAGGGGGAATCGAGTTCGTCCTCATACCTGATCTCATCCACCGGCTCCTGGCGCCCCGGTCCCCGGTAGAGGCGGTTGGCGAAGTTGCAGACCAGGCCGGGCCGGTCGCCAATATTGCGGTAGCCGTGCACCACCCCCGGAGGAATAACGATGACGCCGGGGCTGTTTTCTCCCAGGATAAAATCCTGGCGCAGGCCGTAAGTGGAACTCTCCGGCCGCTGGTCCCAAAGGGTGACGCGAAATTCTCCCGGACCGGGGAAGCAAAACAGATCGGTCTGCTGGAGATGGACGTGAGGACCCCGGGCCATCTCCGGCTGGGTAACGGAGATATAACCCATCACCGGCAGCAGCTCCCGGGGCAGTTCATCCTCCCGGAAGATCTCCGCCAACCAGCCTCGGGGGTCCTGATGGATCATCAGGGGCCGACAATGAACCCCGGGCATCAGGGCTGCGAAGCTCCGCCGATCTTCTGACAAAATATTCCTCATAAAATTTATTATATATAAAATTATACATTAATAAATGTTAACTTTATGAAACCTATCTTAGCATAAAGTCTTGCCAAATTTAACCAATTATATTTGGATCATTGATTTTAGCCGCCCGTATCCACCATGCTATAAAATTATTAATTAATTGGAAAGGTCTCCGTCCAAATATTTGAACCAAGGCCCGCGGCAAGGCCCAAGGCCCCAACCCGCTAAGAGACCCCGCCGGCCCTGGCCGGGGCTGAACCGAGCCGCGTCAACCCCTGGAAAAATTTAACCATCATCTGGAGTGCGGCGGAATTATCGGTGGAGGTTTAAATGTTGGCCGCGCAATTCAGCGCTCAACCTTTGCGGATAAACTCGTAGATGGCCAGCACGATGGGGTTGAGATAGGGGCTGACGAGGCCGTGGAGGCTGAGGCGCTCCAAGAGCGCCAGGGCCAGGACCAGGTAAGGCCCGGCCAGGCTGAAAATTTGCCTGACCGTGGCGTATCTGGGCGGGATCAGTTCGCGCACCAGGACGCCCCCGGCCAGCGGCGGCAAAATAATCAGGTTATAGACCGCGGTGGTGACATTGACCCCGACGATCATCAAGAAGACCCGGGGGTCATAGTCAAACTTGCCGATCAGCCAGGCCAGGCTGCCGCCGATACTGGCCAGCAGCAGGTTGGCCACCGGCCCGGCCGCCCGGGTGAGCACCAAGTCAGTCTGGGGACGCTTAAACTTGCCGGGGTCCACTTCCAGCTTGCGGGCCCAGCCGAAACCTCCCACCAGATAACAGAGGGTTCCGAGGATGTCCAGGTGCAGGAAGACGTTAAAATTAAAGCGATCCTTGGGGTTTTGCCGGTAATCCCCCAAAATGGTGGCCGCAAAGGCCTGGGCTTCGGCGTTCACCATGGTGGTCAGCAGGATGGAGACGGCGAAGGTCGCCACCGCATCGACTTGCAGGGTCTGGGGGGTAAGAATAAAGGGTACGGGCCAGGCGTTTGCAGGCATTTGCTGATTTCCCCTAATCCGGTTCACATAAGAGAAGGCAGGGATTACCTTACCCTGCCTTCTCAGTTAATTACCCGATTTCTGTAAAAATCGCAATAATCGGGAGTTCCCCGGAGCAGACGGCTCCAGGGCTCCCGTTTCCCGGTTTTACTCCGTGCCGTGCATCGGTCTCTTGGTCACCCGGGAGATCACCACCGCCACGATGAGCGAAGCGCTGCGCAAGTTGGCCGCGGCGATGGCG
>CAZOCQ010000186.1:5123-6203 GCA_964578335.1 uncultured Desulfobacca sp. | reverse complement strand
GGTGAGCTTTTTGGCGGTCTCGGCCAGGCGCAGGACCACCTCTTCGGTGACCTGCTGAATGGCCAGGGCCATATCCATGTAGCGCTGGTCGAGAACGCTCTCCCGGGGCCGGGGCGGCACCCCGAAGAGCGAGGTCCACTTGTCGTCGCAGCACATCTTGAGCCCGGTGGCGTAATCGAAGTAATCCATGTTCAGCAGCAGGGAGCCGTCCTCCCGCACATCCACCAACTCATCGAGAATCAACTGCTTCCAGCGCTTGGTGCGCTCGGCCTCGGGATTGCCGTAAGGGGCCAGGCCCATGAGCTTGTATTCGCCGCTGTTGACTTTGAAGCCGGTATAGTAGGTGAAGGCGGAATAGAGCAGCCCCAGGGAGTGGGGGAAGTGCAGTTCCCGCAGGATGGTGAGGTCCTTGCCCTGGCCGAAGCCGATGGTGGAGGTGGCCCATTCCCCCACCCCGTCCAGGGTGAGGATGGCGGCCTCTTGGAAGGGCGAGGGGTAAAAGGCGCTGGCCGCGTGGGACAGGTGGTGCTCGGGAAAGAGCATCTTCGGCTGGCCCTCGCCCACCTTGGCCAACTCCTCCCGGAGCAGAGAGCGCATCAACAGCTTTTCTTTGATCCACACCGGCATGGCCATCAGGAAGCTCTTGAGGCCGCGGGGGGCAAAGCCGTGGTAAGTCTCCAGCAGGCGCTCGAACTTGAGGTAGGGCTTGTCGTAAAAAGCTACGGCGCTCAGGTCTTCCAAACGGAGCCCCGCCTCCGCCATGACATAGGCCAGGGCGTTGGCCGGGAAGTCGGGGTCGTGTTTCTTCCGGGTGAAGCGCTCTTCCTGGGAGGCCGCGACGATCTGGCCGTCCACCAGGATAGCCGCGGCGCTGTCGTGATAAAAGGCGGAAAGCCCGAGAATGGCGTCAGGCAAGTTTCAGGCCCCCGTTAAAAAATGGTGTAGATAAACGGGGCAATGGCCGAACCGCTGGCGAAGACCATCAAGGCCCCGAAGAAGAGCAGGGTCAGGATGATGGGCAGCAGCCAGAATTTCTTGCGCACTTTTAAAAAGCCCCACAAATCTCGGACAAAATCCATA
>CAZOCQ010000186.1:0-5023 GCA_964578335.1 uncultured Desulfobacca sp. | reverse complement strand
ATCAATAAGGATTCAGCAAATCCTTGTCCTGGATTGCTCCCTGGCGCTGCACGAACACCGAGTCGCGCCCCTGCTTCCATTTTTTCAATTGCAGGGAATCCTTCCCCATCATCCGCCGGATCAGGCCGATGGGGGTGACGATCAAAAAGAAGGCCAGGGAGAGGATGATCTTGGAGACCACCTGGCCCAGCAGGTGGGACAGACCGAACCAGAGGACCGCCAGGGGCTTGAAAATCTTGGGAACGGCCATGGTGAGCAGCAGCAGGACGATACTCACCCCCAAAAATTTGGGGAACTTCCCGAAATAGCCCAGCAGCAGGCAGATCAGCACCATGGCCATGCCGGTGTCTTTGGCCTGCTCCGGGGTTGCACTCAGCAAACGCGAGCTTAACTTGGCCTTATCAGGCTTTGGGGCCATAAAAATCTTCTATCTCCTTGACACACTGGCTCACTTTGAGGGGCAATTTGGCTTTCTGGGCGGGCCCAGGGAGGAGGATTCCCGGCCCTAACCGGCGGGTAGCATCCAGATTTGCCCTGGCAAAGACTCATGCAGTCTATCGAAACCGCTGACCCCGGATCGCATGGACGCCGGGCTCCCCTTTTTCTCCTTATGGCCTAATATTAACCGAAACGATTTTTTTTTTCGAGAATTTTTGCGGTCACCCCAGACCCCCAGGAGGCCAGATGAGTCAAATGACCCCGGATTTGGAGACCTATTTCCGCAGTTTCGTGCCGGCGCGGGACCAGGCGCTGCTGGACCTGGAACAGGAGGCCCGGGCCGAAGGCATCCCCATCGTCGGGCCGGTGGTGGGGGAACTGCTCTTTATCCTGGCCCGGGCCACCGGCGCCAGGGCCATCCTGGAACTGGGCGCCGCCACCGGCTATTCCGCCATCTATCTGGCCCGGGGCTGCCAGCCCGCCGGCGGGCGGGTGGTCACCCTGGAGTGGGACGGAACCATGGCGGCCCGGGCCCGGAGCAGCTTCGAGCGCGCCGGGGTCTCCGGGCAGGTGGAGGTGCAGGTGGGGGACGCCCTCCAGCTCATGGCCGCCCTGACCGGACCCTTCGACTTCATCTTCCTGGACCTCGACAAGGAGTCCTATCTCCCGGCCCTGGCCCACTGCCGCCGTCTCCTCCGCCCCGGCGGCCTGCTGGTCGCCGATAACACCGGGTTTGCCGGCGCCGCCGACTTCAACCGGGAAATCTTCGCCTCCCCGGACTGGCGCACCGTCCACCTGTTGAGCTTCCTGCCCCGGCACTCCCCGGAACACGATGGCCTCTCCCTGGCGGTGCGGGTGTAGGGTGCGCACTGCGCGACAGCGCATTCTGATGGTGCGCAGTGCGCACCCTCTACTCTATCAACGGCTTCAACTGCGCCGCAATAATCTTGGCCGCCAATTTGGACCCCGCATCATTAAAATGCACCATGTCGTAGAGGTATTCCCTGGTGGGGGGCACCTCCCGGGCCAGGTCAATGACCAGCACCCCGTTTTTGCGCCCCACCTCTCGGATGGTCTCATTGAAGGAGTCGTATAATTTTTTGAAATCCCGGTAGGAAATGCCGGTGTCCTGGCCGTATTGGCCGATGTAAGCCGCCACCACCGGGTCGGGGCGGTCGGTGATGCGGTTGGCCTGGGTCATCAACACCGGGGTGATGCCCCAGGCCCGGCAGGTATCAATGAGGACTTGCAGGTTGGCGGCAAATTCCCGGTTCATGCGGGCTTGATCCACCACCAGCTTTTTCCCCCGGGCCTGGGCGAATTCGTCCTCTTCCCGGGGGAATACGGTCTTTTTCAGATTGCGGTAGGCAAAGTTGAGATTGGGAATCAAGATCTCTTTCAGCAGCTTCCCCACCAGCTTGACCTTTTGCAGGGTCTCCAGGGGCGCCCGGGTGGTATTCCGGCTCCAGTAGGTCTTTTCGTAGAGCAGGGTGCTCAGGTCGTTGATGTTTTCCATGAACACCACCACCCGGGGGTGCAGGGGGATCACCTTGTTGAGCAGCAGGTCGAGGGCGTGCAGGCTGTTGTTGCCGGAGAGGCCGGCGTTGTAGGAATTGAGGCGCCTGCCGGTCTCCTGCTCCAGGAGGACGCCCACCTGGTAGGGGAAGCGGTTTTCCTCGTCCATGAACATGCATTCGGTGGTGGAGCCCCCCAGGAAGACCAGGCTCAGGTCGGGACGGTCATGTTTCCGGGAAGGCTTGATGAAGCCGTCGGCGTCCACGTCTATTTTATAGACCTTGGGGAAGGCGTTGTCGGTAAAGGGCAGATGGTTTTTGGGAAAGCGGAGCCGCAGCTGGGTCAGGGGCCGGAATTCCCGCAGCTTAATATAGCGGCGTTCGGTCTCCAATACGACGCCCTGGCGGTGGTGAATTAATTTCAACAGTTGTTCGGCCCCAAAGACCGCGACCAACACAAAAAAGAAGACCACGAAGGCGATGGTCTTCTTGGGGTTCCGCTGAAACCAGTGGTCCGCCTTATCCGGCCCGCCTTTTGGCATGTCGCCGTGCACCCCCTGCCCCATTATGGTCGGGTCTGCCGGCCCGCCTCAGCAGAGCCAGCAGCCCTGTTCCCGGATTTCTTCGTACCACTTGACCAGCAGCCGGCGGCTGGCCTGCTTGTCCGCCAGGAGCAGGCGGCGCACCCCGGCCATGTCAATGAAGCCGCCGAAATAGGCGAACTTCACCAGGCCCTCCAGGCTCTCGGGAGAATATTGCCGGGCCCACTCCGGCACCCGCTCCCACATCTCCTCCGACTGGATGATGGCTTTAATCTGGTTAAAGCGGGTTATCTCATCCATCGGGCGATGATCTGGCGGGCCCGGTTGATGGGGATGGCGAAGCCGATGCCCTGGGCCCGTTCGGCGATCATGGTGTTGATGCCGATCACCCGGCCGTTGATGTCCAGCAGGGGGCCGCCGCTGTTGCCGGGGTTGATGGAGGCGTCCGTCTGAATGAAGTCGCCGTAGGTGCCCTTGCCCAGGCCCTTGCGCCCGGTGGCGCTGATAATGCCGGTGGTCATGGTCTGCTCCAGACCGTAGGGACTGCCGATGGCGATGGCCGCCTGGCCCACCTGCAGCCGGTCGGAGTCGCCCAGGGGCGCGGCCTTCAGCCCTCCGGCCTGGACATGAACCAGGGCCACGTCAAAACGGGGGTCGGTGCCGATGACCCGGCCCCGCACCTCCCGGCCGTCGTAAAGGTGGACCAGGATTTCCTGGGAGCCGGCCACCACGTGATTATTGGTCAGAATATAACCCCGGGGGTCGATGATGACCCCGGAGCCTTGTCCCACCTGGCGGCGCCGCACCGGCTGCTGGCCGCCGAATTCGCGGAAGGTGCCTTCAAAGGGGGTGCCCCGCCAAAAATCCTGCTGCGCCCCCCGAGGCTGCACCGTGACCACCCGGACGGCCTTCAGGCTCACCACCGTGGGCATTACCGACTGGGCCACCCGGATGAAGTCGGCCTGCAACCCCATCGCCGAGGCGGCGCAGGACGGGACGGGAGCGATAAGCTGCGGTCCCGTCGGGATGATCAGGACCAACCCCAATAAAATTAATATGCCAGAAAAAATCTTATGCATAGTAGTCTCCTACTAGGATTTAGAGGAGCAGCAGCGGCTCGGCCTCCGGCCGGGGGCCGATGACCTCCTGCACCTCCAGGGGGATCAGGCTTTCCGCCAGGGCCAGGAAAGGCAGGCCCTGGCCGGTGGTGGCGTTACGCAGCCCGGCGCCGCCGCCGATGACCAGGCAGACCGCCGGCGCCCCGGGCTGGTGGCGGGTCCAGAAGACCCGCAGCTCCGCCGGGCCGCCGCCTTCCCAACCCATCAGGGTGTGTTTCTCCCCGTCCGGATACTCGAGCTGCAGCGACGCCCCCCGCCAGACCGGAGACAGCACCCGGAGCTCCATCCGGGGTAGGCCCCCGTTGACATTGGGGCCGGGACTCACCTCGTATTCCAGGGAATAAAGCAGATTTCCCATAATGAACTTCTTAATAATTAGAGATAACCTGCCGGCTGAATATTAATATATCATTTTTCGGTGAATCTTAATCCGCTCGCGGCTCAGGAGGTTTCGGTACAATTCAGCAGGACCTTCAAGGCCCCCCGGCCCTGGGCATACTCCAGGGCCTGCGGCCCCTGGGACAAGGGAAAGGTGCGGGCGATGAGGGGTCGGGGGTCCACCCAGCCCCGGCGCAGCAGGCGCAGGGCCTTGGGAAAGGGGCCGCAGCGGCTGCCCGTTAGGCGCACCTCCGGCACCACCAGGGCGGCGGGGTCCAGGGGGAAGCGGCCGGCGTAAGTGCTTTTCAGGATTACGGTTCCCTGGGGCCGCACCCGGCTCAGGGCCAGTTCCAGGCCGCCGGGGGAGCCGCTGGCCTCCACCACCGCCGGATAATCCCCGGCTGGCAGGTCCTTTTCCAAATAAGCCTCCACCCCATAAGGCCGGGCCAGGCTGAGGTGCTCGGGATGGTGGCCGGCCAGGCTGACCTGGGCCCCGGTCAGGGCCAGGGTCCAGGAGATTTGCAGACCCAGGGGGCCGTCGCCTATCACCAGAATACGGGCCGGAGTTGGCAACGGCAGGGTTTCCGCGACCTGCAAGGCCGCGGCCAGGGGTTCGGTGAAGACCGCGGCCTCATCCGGGACCTCTGGCGGCGCCAGGTGCAGGTTGGCGGCGGGCAGAGTGAGGTACTCGGCGAAGGCCCCGTCCTGCTCCTTGATCCCCAAAACCCGGCGGGCCCGGCAGTGGCCGCTCCGGCCTTCCCGACAGAGGTCGCAGGCGCCGCAGCCGATATTGATTTCGCCCACCACCCGCAGACCCAGCCAGGGGGAGTCATCGGGTCCGGCCACCACCCCCACGAATTCGTGCCCCATGACGCCGCGGTAGCCGTGGTAGCCTCTGAGTATCTGCAGATCGGTGCCGCAGACGCCGGCCAATAGCACCCGGACCAGGACCTCGCCGGGGACGGGTTCGGGGGTGGGGACTTCTTTCAGTTTAGGGGCGCCGTCGAAATAGAGGGCAAGCATGGATACTCCT
>CAZOCQ010000185.1:0-6310 GCA_964578335.1 uncultured Desulfobacca sp. | reverse complement strand
GTAAGTTTGACCTGGTGCTGGTGGGCCATACCGGCCTGTCGGGGGTCTGGGCGGCGTTTTTGGGGACTACCGCGGAAAAGGTCAGCCGCCACGCGCCCTGCAGCGTGCTCATCGTGCGCTGAAACTGCGGACCAGAGTCAGGAGGTTAAAGTTACCAGAGAAGCTCGTCCTGCCGGCGCGGATCTCCCACCCAGGCCCCTTGGCCACGAACCCTCATGGATAGTCCGATAAAATCCGGCCCCCAAGACCGGGGTAAAGCCGCGGCCTGGAAATTCATCATCCTGGTAGGGGTGGTCAGCCTCTTCAGCGACCTGACCTATGAGGGGGCCCGCAGCATCACCGGCCCCTTTCTCGGCAGTCTCCAGGCCAGCGCCGCCGTAATCGGGATCGTGGCCGGGTTGGGAGAATTTATCGGCTATGCCCTGCGTCTGGCTTCGGGTTACCTGACCGACCGCCTAGGCAAATATTGGGCCATTACTTTCGCGGGCTATGCCCTCAACCTGTTCGCCGTGCCGCTGCTGGCCCTGGCGGGGAGCTGGGAGTTGGCCGCCTGCCTCATCCTTATGGAGCGTATGGGCAAGGCCATCCGCACCCCGGCCCGGGACGCCATGCTGTCCCACGCCACCACCGAGGTGGGACGAGGCTGGGGCTTCGGTTTTCACGAGGCCATGGACCAGACCGGCGCCATGTTGGGGCCGCTCATTGTCGCCGCAGTGCTATATTATAACGGCGGCTATCGGGCCGGCTTTGCTTATTTGTTGATCCCGGCTATCCTGGCGGTCCTGGTGATTACCATCGCCGCCCGCCTTTATCCTCATCCCCAGCATTTGGAAGTGTCTGCACCCAAGCTGGAAACCACCGGATTGACCCGCCCTTACTGGCTCTATGTGGCCGCCGTGGGGCTGATCGGCGCCGGCTATGCCGATTTTCCCTTAATCGCCTACCATTTCGGCAAGGCCGCGGTGGCCCCGCCCAACTGGATTCCCATCTTTTATGCCGTGGCCATGGGGGTGGATGCGGTGGCGGCGCTCATCCTGGGCCGGCTGTTCGATCGCCTGGGCCTGCCGGTAATCATGGCGGTTTCGCTGTTATCGGCGCTATTTGCCCCCCTGGTCTTTTTGGGCGGCTTTGATCTGGCCCTTCTTGGCATGGTCCTTTGGGGCGTCGGCATGGGCGCCCAAGAATCCATTATCAAGGCCGCCCTGGCCGACATGGTGCCGCGGAATCGCCGGGCCACCGGTTACGGCCTGTTCAACACCGGCTTCGGACTCTGCTGGTTCCTGGGCAGCGCCCTCATGGGCCTGTTATATGATATTTCCCGGCCCGCGCTCATCGCCTTTTCGGTGCTCATCCAGTTTCTGGCCTTGCCGTTGTTTTTCCTGGTTTCCCGGGAGCTTTGCCTGTTGCGGCAGTGACTCCGTTAGCCTTCAGCCCTCCGGGATGATATGGAGAATATTAAGCGCGACATCCGCGCTCTTGACAAAACCCCGGCAACTTAATATAAAAAATGGTGCATTTGCCCTGGGGGATCGTCTAACGGCAGGACTGCAGACTCTGGATCTGCCTATCTAGGTTCGAATCCTAGTCCCCCAGCCAGGTTTACCTCTTTCCCGGGTAGCTCAGCCGGTAGAGCGGGTGGCTGTTAACCACTTGGTCGGGGGTTCGAGTCCCTCCCCGGGAGCCACGAAAAAAATAACCCCCTGATATTTCAGGGGGTTTTATTTTGGCGGTAAGTTTTTTAAAAATGACTGGGTCATTTAGATAATTGTAACACCTTTTCATTGGCCACCTGCCTAGGAGTTACTCCATGTCCAATCTGGTGGAATCGCAGCGCCTGTTCGAACAGGCGCGGTCTTTGATGCCCGGCGGGGTCAACAGCCCGGTGCGGGCCTGGGGCGCGGTGGGCCTCACTCCGCCGCCCCTCCTGGTTAGGGGCGCAGGTTCCCGCGTCTTTGACGTGGACGGCAACTCTTACCTGGACTACATCGGTTCCTGGGGGCCGCTCATCTTGGGGCACGCCGCCCCGGAAGTAGTGGCCGCAGTCCAGGAGGCGGCCGCCCGGGGTCTCGGCTTCGGCGCTTCCACCCCGGGCGAAGTGGAACTGGCCCGGCTCCTGGTGGAGGCGGTGCCCTCTCTCGAGATGGTGCGCCTGGTGACCTCCGGCACCGAGGCCTGCATGAGCGCCCTGCGCCTGGCCCGGGGGGCCACCGGCCGCCCCCGGGTGATCAAGTTCGACGGCTGCTACCACGGCCACGCCGACTCCTTTCTGGTGGCCGCGGGCAGCGGCGTCCTCACCCAGGCCATACCCGGCAGCCCCGGGGTGCCCGAAGAGATCGCCGGGTTGACCATGTCCTTGCCCTACAACGACCTGGAGGCGGTCAAGGCGGTGGTGCGGCGTCATCCCGGAGAGATCGCCGCGGTCATCGTGGAGCCCATCGCCGGCAACATGGGAGTAGTCCTGCCCCGGGAGGATTTTCTCCACGGCTTGCGGCAATTGTGCCACCAGGAAGACCTCATCCTGATCTTCGACGAAGTGATCTCCGGCTTCCGGGCCGCCTGGGGCGGGGCCCAGGCCCTCTACGGCGTCACCCCCGACCTCACCTGCCTGGGCAAGATCATCGGCGGCGGCCTGCCGGTGGGGGCCTACGGCGGCCGGCGGGAGCTCATGTCCCAGATGGCGCCCTCCGGCCCCATCTACCAGGCCGGGACCCTCTCCGGCAACCCGGTGGCGGTGGCCGCCGGTTTGGCCACCCTGAAGCTGTTGCAAAAGCCGGGGACGTACGAACAACTGGAGGACAAGGGGGCCTGGCTGGCGGCGGAACTGGCCCGGGCGGCGGAGCGCGGCGGGGTGGAGGTCGCCATCAACCGGGCCGGCTCGCTGCTCACCGTGTTCTTTGCCCCAGGCGCGGTGCGCGACCTGGAAGACGCCAAAAAGTCCGATCTCAGCCGCTGGCGGCGGTTCTTCCAGGGGATGATAGCGAGAGGCATCTACCTGCCGCCCTCCCAGTTCGAGGCCTGGTTCATCTCCCTGGCCCACACCGCCGCGGACCTGGAAAAGACCGCAGCCGCGGCCCGGGAGGTGTGGACACAGTAACCGCAGAAAAGACTTTTTGGCATGTGGAGCAGGCGCCCCGCCTGCTCATGAAAAGAACAGCCGAGGGCGGCTGTTCTACATTTCCCTTCGGCGTAGGGGCGGTTCTCGAACCGCCCTTGGCGCGCCTGTACCTTATTAATTATTAAAGCAGATCGTCCGGCAGCAGGACCACTTCCCGCTCCAGGGCCACTCCCTGGGTGCGCCAGACCTGCTCCTGGATTTCACTGATGAGGGTCTTGACCTGGGCCGCCGCGGCCCGGCCCTGGTTAAGGATGAAGTTGGCATGCTTGCGGGAGACCTGGGCCTCGCCCACCCGGCGCCCCTTGAGGCCGCACTCCTCGATAAGCAGCCCGGCCGGCGGCCCGCCCGGCGGGTTTTTAAAGACGCTGCCGCAACTGCGGGGATTGGCGGGCAGGCGGCTTTTGCGGTAGGCCAGCAGCTCCTGCATACGTTGCCGGATGGTTTCCGGGGCTGCCGGGGTGGTGAGTTGGAACTCCGCCTCCACCACCAGCCAATGGGGAAAGTTCAGCAATAAAGAGGAGCGGTAAGCCAGACCCAGCTCCCCGGCCTGGAATTCCCGGAGCTGCAACTGCGGGGTGGCCACCCAGACCCGGCGCAGCACCTGGGCCAGGGAGCCGCCGTGGGCCCCGGCGTTGAGGCGCACCGCGGCGCCCACGGTGCCGGGGATGCCCGCCAGAAATTCGTAGCCGGAAAAACCGAGCTCCGCCGCGGTCCGGGCCAGCCGGGGCAGGCCCACTCCGGCTCCGGCCCGCAGGGTGTCGTCCCGGCGCTCCAAATTTTGCAGACTCTTGGCCAGGTGCAGGGTGAGGCCGGGCAGCCCACCGTCGTCAATCAGGATATTGGAGCCCCGTCCCAGGAACCACAGGGGCCAGCCCCGCTCCCGGGCCAGGCGCATCAGGGCATAGACCTCCTCCAGATTTTGGGGCGCCGCCAGATACTGCGCCGGCCCGCCGATCTTCCAGGTGGTCAACGGCGCCAGGGGCTGGCTGGAAAGGATAGACTTTCTAAGATTTGGTGGAATAATTATATTGGGCGATGAGGCTCGTTCTTTAAGCATGAAGGTGCCTTCAGAAAGATGGCCCTGGTTCCTTATGCGACCATTTGTAATAATTTCAGGTAGTAAGGTTGACGCACCGCGCTTCTTCCGGCGGGCGCACCTGCTGCTGGCGTTGCTGGATTTCTAACTTCTGCGGCACCAGGGAAACCTTATACCCTAAAACATGCAGAATATCAGCCACGGTGCGCAAAGTAAGATTCCTGCCGCCGTTGAGCAATTGAGAGACAAAGCCCTTGGTTTTTCCCAGGCGCTCGGCCAGTTCTTTCCGAGAAGTATTCTCTTTCTCCAGGAGCTCACAAAGGGTTTCTGTAACCTCCATGATCAAATCTTCCTGGGCCATCAATCTGGCAAACTCAGGGTCTTCCAGGTATTGGTCCATTAAGGTTTTTTCAGGTTCTTTGTTCGTATTCATGACGAATCCTTTTCATCCTTTTAATTTCTGACGGTTCTATCGATTCACCTTTCTTTATAAAGCCGTGGGTAATAATCACCCGGCCACCCGCTTTGAAGAAGCATGGCATCCTAATCTGAAACTTCTTCAATTCAAAAAAATCTTCCCCTTCTATCTTCTTGAATTGCTCCCGACTTGCCACTTTGCCTTCATCCGCCAGTCGCTCTATAATTTTTAAAACTTTTGCCCTGTCACCTTTGGCAAGGCTTTCCAGGAATTCTTTTCCAGGACACCTGCCATTAGCGGTGACGGCAAGCTCAACCGTATGAAATTTCCCCTGGTATAAGATCTCCTTTGTCGGCACGGACTAAGGTTTACATAAACATAAACCATTGTCAAGAAAAAATCAAGATGATTGGGAAAAACAGGTCGCCAAGACCCCAAAATTTTCTGACGCCGCAGCCTGCGCCCCTCTGCTATAATGCCCGGTAAAACCCTGGCTCATTTGGTCCCCCCCCGAAGATGAAAATTTATTATAGGGGCGGACCTTGTATTCGCTGAGGGCGAACACGAGGTTCGCCCCTACGATAATTTTCACATAAAAAAGGACCGGCCCCCCTTTGACTGTTAAAGCCTGGCTTATTTTGCTGGCACTGCTCCTCACGGCCCTGCCGGCCAACGACCTGGGCCGGGCGGCGGAGCCTGACCCGAGTCCGCCCGTCACCGCCGGTCCCATCCTCGCCGACACCGCGGTGCCCATCGCCCCCGGCCAGTTCTCCTTGCAACCTTACTGGGGCCTCAGTTTTACCCGCGGGAACTTCAGCCCCAGCTGGCGGCGCACCTCGGCGGGCGGAGATTATGCCTCCTTCGTCACCGTCCTGCGCCTCACTTACGGCCCGGTGGAGAATGTCGAGGTTTATCTCTGGGTCCCCGCCATCCATAATTGGGCCAACCGGGTCAACCAACCTGAAGCCGGCAACCGTTATGCCAGTTTCGGCGGTCTGGGCGACATCACCCTGGTGGGCAAATATCAACTCTGCGCCGAAACCGACTGGCGCCCCACCATCACCCCCACCATTAATCTAACCTTTCCCACCGGCCATGCCGCGGGCCTCAACCCCGGCCGCCTGGGGACCGACGACCTGGGCAGCGGCGCCTTCACCTTCAGCGGCGGCCTGCTCCTGTCCAAGTGGCTGAAACCTTTTTATCTTTATGCCAACCTGTATTACGATCTGCCCACCAACTCCCCGCCCCGGGTGTCCCAGAGCCAGTTCGGCCCCCTGTTGCCCGCGGTGCTCAACCGGGGGCAATTTTCCTTAAACCTGGCGGCGGAATGGGTCCTGAGCCGGCATTGGGTGGCTTTATTGGAGTTTTACGGCTCCTGGGAGGCGGGGCCCCTGATCGGCCGGCGCAACGGCCCGCCCGCGGCCCTCCTGGGCTTCCTGCCGGGGCTGGAATTCGTCCTGAGCCCCAGGTGGAATATGGCGGTGGGGGTGGCGCTGGACCTGGCGGGCAAGAATTCCGCCTACAACATTACGCCCATCGTGAACACCACTTTCACTTTTTAGAACTCTGAGGCGGGATAGACCTGTCGGATTGCGGCGGCCAGGGGCAATCGCATATTGGTGCGCAAGTCGCTACGTTTCGTCTTGATTGGCTTTTACTGGCCACTGACCACTGGCAGCTGATATATGGCTGGGGGACTAGGATTCGAACCTAGATCGGCGACTCCAAAGGCCGCTGTCCT
>CAZOCQ010000184.1:0-6404 GCA_964578335.1 uncultured Desulfobacca sp. | reverse complement strand
TCTCCAGGTCCAGGTTGAAGAGGCGGCGCACCAGGTCCAGCTCCCGTTGGGGGGTCTTCATGCGATGGTTGCGCTTCAGGAAGATGATGGGGTCGTGCAGCAGCTTCTGGGTGACGGAGCCCAGCAGCACCTCCAGGGCTTGGCGCTGCTCCTCGCTCACCGGCCCCAACTGGCCCAGGGTCTTCTTGAGTTCCGCTTCGCAAATGGCCGAGGCCTTGTCCTTGAGGGCGATAATGGTGGGATAGACCTCCAGGGTCTGGAGCCAGTCCTGGAACTTGAGGGTCTCGGCGGCCACCAGGCGCTCGGCCCGGGCCGCCTCCTGTTGGCGCGCCTGCCGGCTCTGCTCCACCACCTCCTGCAAGTCGTCAATATTGTATAAGTAAACGTTGTCCAGGTCGTTAATGGCCGGGTCCAGGTCCCGGGGTACGGCGATATCGATCATGAACAGGGGACGCTGCTTGCGGCGGCGCATGGCGGCCCGCACCTGGTCGCGGCCCAGGAGATAGGTGTCCGAGCCGGTGGAACTGATGAGGATGTCGGCGCGCAATAACTGGGCCTCCAGCTCCTCCAGGGACACGGCCTCGCCCCGGAAGCGTTCGGCCAGGCGCAGGCCCCGCTCCAGGGTGCGGTTGGCCAGGATGATGCGCCCCACCCCCTGGCCCCGCAGGTGCTCCAGGGCCAGTTCGGCCATTTCCCCGGCGCCGATGAGGAGCACGGTCATGCCGGCGAGTTCGCCGAAGATCTTTTTCGCCAGTCCCACCGCGGCGTAGCTGACGCTGACGGCGTGGTCGCCGATGCCTGTCTCGGTGCGCACCCGTTTGGCCACCGAAAAGGTCTTGTGCAGCAGCCGGTTCAGGATGGGGCCGGTGGCCTGCTGCCGGGTGGCCTGGCGGTAGGCCTCCTTGACCTGGCCCAGGATTTGCGGCTCTCCCAGCACCAAGGAGTCGAGGCTGGCGGCCACCCGGAAGAGGTGCCGCACCGCCTCGGCGTCCTGGTGGACGTAGAGGGAGGCGGCCAGCGCCTCCGGCGGGACCTCCGGCGCGCCGTTGAGGAAGGACCGCAGCCGGGCCAGGGCCGGCTCCGCCTCCGGGGCCGCGCACAGGAGTTCCACCCGGTTGCAGGTGCTGAAGAGGATGAGTTCGGCGATCTCCGGGGCCTCCTGCAGGTTCCGGTAGGCCGCGCCCAGGTCCGGGAGGAGGCCGGCCAGCTTTTCCCGCAACTCCAACGACGCGGTCTGGTGATTGACGCCCACCAACAAGAGGTTCATGGTTGACCGAACTTGGCGAAACTGTGATAGCCCGACATCCACTCGGCGCCCACAAAGGTGGCCACCAGCACTGCAAAACCGCAGACGGCCAGCCAGGCGGCCCGCCGGCCGCGCCAGCCCACCGTCAGCCGTTCGTGCAGCAGCACCGCATAGATCAGCCAGGCGATCAGGGTCAGGACTTCTTTGGGGTCCCAGGACCAGAAGCGTCCCAGGGCGTGTTGGGCGTACAACGAACCGGCGATGATGCCCACGGTGAGCAACGGGAAGCCAAAGGTGAGACACCAGTAATTGAGGGTGTCCAGTTGCGACAGGGAGGGCAGACGGCGGTAAAAGAAGCCGAATCTCTTGGCCTTGAGCTGGCGCTCCTGGACCAGGTAAAAGACCCCGCCCAAAAAGTTCAGGGTCAGGGCGGCGTAACCCGCCAGGGTCAGGACGATGTGGACCGTCAGCCAAACACCTTGCAGCAGGGGCGAGATCTCCCCCACCCGGCCCTGGGGCAGGACGATGGCCCCATAAATCAGCAGGGCGGCCAGGGGCGCCACCAAGGCCCCCAGGACTCGGATGGGGTAGCGCCAGTTAAGGAGCAGGAAGGCCGCCACCAGGACCCAATCGAAGACCAGCAGGGCCCCGCCGAACACCGATACCGGCAGATAGCCGTAAATCCAGGTGCGCTGCGCCAGCACCAGGGTATGGCAGGCCAGGCCGAGGGCCATGACCCAGGCGCCCCCGCGGCACAGCGGCTCTTTTTGCGCCAAAAAATAGGCCAGCCACAGGGCGGTGGCTCCGAAATAGGCGGCCAAGGCCAGATAGAGCAAGGATTCGGTCATAGGATAGTAGCCAGTGGTCAGTGGTCAGTAACTAAAAACTAAAAACTAAAAACTCGAAACTAAAAACTCGAAACTCAACCCCAGGTCTGCTGAAAGGCCTCGGCGACCAGTTCCCCCAGCACCTGGGGGGAGAGGGCGCCATCCAGGAGTTCCTGGAGCAGGGCCACCACCCGGTCCCGTTCTCCCTGGGCCACCGCCTCCCGCAGGGGACTGTCCACCAAGCGGTGGAACAGGGCGGCGTTGTCCGGGTGGGCCCGGCGTTCGTTGAGCAGCCGGGCCCGCAGGCCCCTGAGCAGGGCCAGGTAAGGCCGGTATTCGGGGCCGAATTGTTCCTGCAATTCCTGGCGCAGCTTCCGGGCCAGGGCCGGGCTGGCCCCGCCGGTGCTGATGGCCACGGTCAGGTCGCCCCGCTTCACCTGGGCCGGGACGATGAAGGTGCAAAACTCCGGATCGTCCGCCACGTTGACCCAGAGGCCCCGTTCCTGGGCGGCGGCGCTCACCCGGGCATTAACCGCCCGGTCGTCGGTGGCGGCCATGACCAGCGCCATGCCGTTCAGGTGGTCAGGAGTGAAATCTTCATTCAGATGGCGAATTCCACCGCTGGCGGCCAACTCCGCCAAGGCGGGAGTGAGCCTGGGGCTCAGCACCGTCACCCGGGCCCCGGCCTCCCGCAGGTCCTGGACCTTGCGCTCTCCCACGGCCCCGCCGCCCACCACCAGGCAGGGTTTATCTTCAATAATGGCAAAGATGGGATAAGTTTTCATGGGCGGAGTCAGGCGGGCGCTCCCGAAAAGGTGAACTGCGGCGCCCCGGCCGTTTCCCTAAATTTATCAATCTTACCGGAGCTTTGCAAGGTAAATGCCAGACCCTCGACTCAGGCGCCGCCCCGCCCTTTGCCATTGACAGGCCGGGCAAATCTTGGTTAGATACTAAAGCAGAGCTAAGCCACGGAGACTTCCGTTTTCTAAGCAGATATGAACCGCCGCTCTATTGTCATCCTGTTGCTGGTCTTGGGCGCCATGCTATCGTGGCCCCCGACCGCCCCGCGCTCTTGGGGGAATGAGGCCGCCATGAATCTCAGCGAGGCTGATAAGAAATTATTGTTAAAGGTGGCTCGGGACAGCATCGAGGCCCACCTGCTGGATAAGCCGGTCCCGGCCGTGAGCCTGCCCCAGTCCCTCTGTGAGCGCCGGGGGGCCTTCGTCTCCTTGCACCGCGCAGGCAAACTGCGGGGCTGCATCGGCTTCCTGGAGGCGGTCAAACCATTGGGGCAGACGGTGCGGGAGATGGCCGCGGCCGCGGCCTTCCACGACCCCCGTTTCCGCCCCCTGGGGCAGGAGGAACTGGCCGACCTGGAGGTGGAGATCTCCGTCCTGACCCCCATGCGGCTTATTAACAAAGTTGACGAAATCCAGGTGGGCACTCACGGCCTCTATATCGTCCAGGGGTCCTGCCGGGGGCTGCTCCTGCCTCAGGTAGCCACGGAATACCGGTGGGATCGGCTCACCTTCCTGCAGCAAACCTGTTGCAAGGCCGGCCTGCCCCCGGAGGCCTGGAAGGACCCGGGCACCAAGATTTACACCTTCACCGCGGAAGTCTTTGCCGATCACCCTAAAAAAGCCGGAAGTGCCAAACCATGACCCCTAAAGGCTCAGAGAAACCGGAGCATCTGCCGATGCCCGCCCCGCCGGGAGGCCCCGGCAAGCCGCCGCCCGACACCCTCCTGACCCGCCTGCTGCGTCACCGCTTCTACCTGGTGGCCCTGGTGGTTATCTTCTTCCTGGCCGCCGTGTTCGCCTGGCAGGAGTTCTTCAAAACGGCTAAGCCTCAGGGGACTCTGACCCCGGTGGCCGAATTGACCCAGGGCAAGGCCCCGGGAAAAGCCGCCGACGCGGAACACCCTGCGGCGCCGGCCCTGATGCCGGAGGCCAAGCCGCCGGCGGCGCCGGAGCACGGAGTTCCAGCGGCGCCGGCCAAGCCACCGGCGGTCCCTCCGGCCCCGGCCCCGTTGGCGGCCCCGCCCCGGGAACCGGCCAAGGGCGAAATCTTCACCCGGGCCCTCATCAAGATCATGGACGACCAGGTCAACGGCGCCTGGTTCGGCTGGCGTCCCAACAGCATCCCCTTCGGCAAGATGGGCCTGACCGACAACGTCAACAATATCCAGTTGGGAGTCCTGGAGGTGGCCCGGCGCACCATCGTGGTGATGAACGAAAACATGACCCGCTTCGCCACCACCGAGGCCTACAATCCCCAGGTCAACGAAGCCATGAACTTCTTCATGGTGAGCGCCGACAAGTATTGGTTTCCTTCCGCTTCGGGCAAGTATCAGGAAGCCATCAATAATCTTAACAGGTATATTGACAGTCTCCACAAAGGCCGCGGCCGTTTCTACACCCGGGTGGACAACCTGATCGCCTTGCTGACCAACTATAAGGACCTGCTGGGCAGCAGCTTCCATAACCTCATTAAGGACACTGAGGCCGACGGCAAGGCGGTGTCCTGGTGGGTGTCCGACGACTACTTCTACTTTTCCCGGGGCATCGCCCTGGGGATGGCGGAGATGCTGGAGGCGGTAAGCAAGGAATTCCACCAGGAACTCCAGAAAAAGAACTCCCACAAGCTCCTGGAAGACGGCATCCATGCCCTGCACGAGGCCGCCCACCTGTCGCCCTGGATCGTCTTCAACGGCGCCAAGGACGGCTGGCTGGCCAATCACCGGGCCAACCTGGGCTCCTACATCGGCGAGGCCGAACACGTCATTTCCACCCTGCACGCGGTGTTGGCCACCAACTGAGGCGTCGCCTCCCTGCGGGAAAAGGTTCACCCGAATAACGAGTTGCGGTCAAAAGCCTGGAAGGCCTGTGAACCCGGGGTTCGCCCGCCTTTTACGCAAATCGCCGATAATCCCTCCCCCTTCCCTTGATTCAGTTTACTTCGCTGATTATCTTCGAAGAAACGCGGCCGGGGACGCGCCACCGCGACCTGTCGCGGTGGTGGCGAAGCCCCCGCCGGAAACAAGGAGGAATTCAACCATGATTAAGGCTATCAGCAGAGTGCTACTGTCAGCCGCGGTGCTGGCGTTCCTGTCGGGCGCGGGCCTGGCCCAGACCGCCAAACCGGAGCCTCCGGCCAAAGCCGAGCACCCCAAGGCGCAGCCGGCGAAACCGGACCACCCCAAGGCGCAGCCGGCGAAGCCGGAGCATCCGCAAGCGGGACAGGCGAAGCCGGACCCGAAGCCGGAACACCCGAAGGCCGAGCACCCGAAGTCGGAGCACCCGAAGTAATATCCGGGTCCCAGACTGGGAACAGCGTCCAAGGATAGGAAATTCCATGAACTGGCGCACCTTGGTATCCACTATGGCAGTGGTTTGCGTTGTGGCTGCGGGTGTCGGGAGTGGCCAGGGGCCGGAGGCGCGGGCCGCCTCGGCCCCGGCCGCCCCCGACCCGGCGGCCGCCGAAATCCAGGCGGGCATCGAGAGACATATTGAAGAGCAGGTCCAGAAGGGTGGAGGATACTTCAAGCTGCCCTTCCGCGATAAGGAACTCCGCCTCAAGCTGGTGCGGGTCCACACCGAATACCTCTCGAAACTGGGGCCTAAGCGCTATTTTGCCTGCGTGGACCTGGTGGACGTGGGCGGCGACGTCTATGACGTGGATTTTTTTCTGGCGGGCGAGCCGGCGGCCATGCAAGTCACCGAAACCACCGTCCATAAAATCAACGGTCAGCCCTTCTACGCCTGGGAGCAAAAAAGCGACGGCAGCTGGCAGCGCATCCCCATGAAAGATGCTTCAGCGGGCCACCTGGGGGTCATCCGGGAGCGCGACGAGTTCGAGTTCTTCTACCGGGCCGCCCTGCCCCAAATCACCGGCACGGGCCGCATGTGGCTGCCGCTGGCGACCTCGGACTCCTTCCAGACGGTGGAGGTCAAATCCATCCAGGCTCCGGGGAAGCAACGCATCCTGGAGGAGGGGGAACACTGCAATAAAATCCTTTTTCTGCTGCTGGGTCCGGAGGACAGCGGCAAAAAGATCGAGATCCGCTACCGGGTGAAACGCCTGGAGAAGGCGGCTTATGCCGCCGCGGCGCCCGAACCGGGGAAATACCTCAACCCGGAGCGCCTGGTGCCGACCAACGAGAATTTCCGCCAGATCGCCGAGGAGGTCGTCAAAGGCAAGAAGGGCGACCTGGTGCGGGCCCGGGCCCTCTATGACCACGTCATTGACCGTATGCGCTACGCCAAATACGGCGAGGGCTGGGGCAAGGGCGACGCGGTTTACGCCTGCAACGCCCGCACCGGCAACTGCAC
>CAZOCQ010000183.1:0-6425 GCA_964578335.1 uncultured Desulfobacca sp. | reverse complement strand
AGAGATTCGATCATGGCCAGACCGATGAGCATGGTCACGGTGATTTTACCGGAAGCCTCGGGGTTGCGGGCAATACCTTCCACCGAGGACTTCACCGCCAGGCCCTGGCCGATGCCGGTGCCGAAGGCGGCGATGCCGATGCCGAAGCCGGCGGCGAGCACCGCATAGCTGAAAAAGGAGCCCAGACCGCCCGAGGGGGCGCCCGCGGCCTCGGCCGCCAGGGCCAGAGAGGCCCACAGCAGGCAAACCAACATGCTCATGCCAACTACCATGAATTTCTTCATTGCAACAACCTCCTGAAAGATTTTGGATATGTGAAGTGGCCTTCTTCCAACTTTGGTGGCGCAGGCTTCCAGCCTGCCCTAAAACCGAAAACTGAAAACCGAAAACCGTCTTTTAATGGGCGTGCTCCATGGACCCGGCGAAGTACATCATGGACAGCAGGGTGAAGACGAAGGCTTGCACCACGCTGGTGAAGACCGCCAGGAACATCATGGGCAGCGGCGCCAGGAACATGCCCGCCAGGAACAGCAGGATGGCCAGCACCAAATCCTCACCCATGATATTGCCGAAGAGACGCAAAGTCAGGGAGAGCACCCGGGCAAAGTGGCCGATGATCTCAATGGGGAAGAACAGCGGCGCCAGGGCCGGGATGGGCCCCAAAAAGTGCTTGATATATTTGCCGCCGTGGTACTTGATGCCCAGATAATGGGTATAGACGAAGGTGCACAGGGCCAGGGACAGGGTGGTGTTGATATTCGAGGTTGGAGACAGAAACCCCGGTACCAGGCCGATCAGGTTGCAGAACATGATATATAGGAAAAAAGTGGCGATAAAGGGAAAGAAGGCCCGGCCCTCTTCACCGGTGATCTCCACCATGAACTCCTCCAGCCCGCCGATAACCACTTCAAAGACGTTCTGGCCGCCTTTGGGCACCAAACTGATGTGCCGGCTGGCCAGCAGGCCCAGCCCCACCAGGATCAGCATGATGATCCAGGAATAGGTGACGTGCGGCGGAATATGCAGACCAAATTTTCCTAAAATTAGATCAAGAAACAGAATGGGGTGTTCCATGGGACGGATTTGCCTCCTTGTTCTTTAGCTTGAACACTTCATAGACCGCGGCCAGGATCAGGGTCAGCACCACGGTGGACAGGCCCACCAAGAACCCAAAGATATTCACCCAGCCATAACTGACTAACCAAAAAATCACGGCCAACAGGGCAAAGAACCTTAACAATTGCCGGGCGGCAAAATAAGCCTTGGCCCGGCCCCGGCTTTCCTCGGGGCTGCCTTCCCGGGCTCGCTCCAACATGCCTTTCAGGGCCTGGTGCAGCAGATGGAAGTTGACCACCGCCACCAAGCCGCCCACCATGATGCCCAGGGCGAACTCTTTACCCTGCCAAAGGAAGCCGGCCACCACCAACCCGGCCAAAACCAGCCAGTTGGCTATCTTCAAACGCCTCGGAGTCAGGATCTCCATGGGAATTTACTTATATTTTTTCCCCATGAGGTAGACTTGGCGGAACCCGGCGATAATCCCCACAATCAGGCCGAGAAAAATAAAAATATTACTGTTGAACACGGTGGACAGCCAATAACCGATGCCAAATCCGATGAAGATGGAGAAGACCAGGACCATGCCGATGGAACTGGCCCGATACCCACCTTTCATCAGTTCCTTGAGAAAATTTTTGGTTTCGTTTTTCAAAGGCTTCTCTGGCCGATCTCCGGCCCGGAGAAAATGATTCTTTTCACATGTGCCTACCTATCATACCCCCATAAGTTAGTCAATCATTTTTGCCATCTCTCCCGAAGAAAAATAGCCTAATAATAATACAATCATATAAGATAGTTATCCCATGGGCCACCGCTTCCCGGAGCGTCCACAGCCCGAATCGAGCCCTGCACTTGTGCATTTTTTCGCTAAGTTTTGTCCGCCGGCGATTTTCCTGCGTCCCCTTGGTAAACCGGGAGCTCAACTACAAAGGTGGTCCCCGTGGATCCGGTGCGTTCCACGTAGATCCGGCCCAGATGTTTCTGAATGATGCCGTAGCTGATGGACAGGCCCAGGCCCACCCCTTGCCCCACTTCCTTGGTGGTGAAAAAGGGGTCGAAAAGGCGGCTGAGATATTGGGCCGGAATGCCCGGGCCGGTATCCTCGAAGCTGAGGCGGATCATTTCTCCGCCCGACGTCAGGCTGGTCTTCACCACTAATTCGCCTTCCCCCTGCATGGACTCGCCGCTGTTCATCAACAGGTTAACGAAGACCTGCTCCAGTCTGGTCTTATCCCCCAAAATCAGGGGCAGCCGCGGCGTCAATTCCTGCACCAGATTGATGTTTTGAAACAACAGGTGGTCGCTCACCAGGGAGATGACCCCCTCCAGCAAGGCGTTGATGTTGAGCGGGGTCTTCTTGGAGGGCATGTGCCGGGAGAACTCCAGCAGCCCCTGGATGATCTCTTTGCAGCGGGTGGCCTCCCGGACGATCTTCTCCGCCTGGGTGCGCTCCGGCCGGCCTTCCTCCAGGTCCTCCAGCAGCAGGTAGGCGTAAACCAGGATGCCCCCCAGGGGGTTGTTGATCTCATGGGCCACCCCGGCGGCTAACTTCCCCAGGGCCGCCAGCTTCTCGGTGCGGCTCAGGTGTTCCTCCAACTGCTTTTTGTGGGTGATGTCCCGGATGTGGGTCTGGATGGCCGGCTGGCCTTCATAGGTGGCGGGAAAGGAGACTCCCTCCAGGTCGAATTTTTGCCCATCCCTTTTGAGACCCTTCATCTCGAAGATCCGCGGCCTCGGCGCCCCTCGCTGCATCTGCCCCAGCCAGCGGGACACCGCCGGACGGTACTTGCGGTCCACGAACCCCAGCAGCGACCGCCCCAGCATCTGGCCCGGCTCCCGGTAATCGAACATCTCCAGACAGGCCCGGTTGACATAGAGCAGCTTCAGGTCCCGGTGCAATACGATGCCGTCCAGGGAGGTCTCCACCAGGTGCCGAAACTTTTCTTCGGAATCTTGCAATTCCCGGGACAGTTGTTCCCGTTTGGTCATGTCCAGGATGGCTTGCACCGCCCCCTGGATGCGTCCTTCCTCGTCGTAGATGGGCGAGGCGGTGTGATACAGGTAACGCTCCCGGCCCCGAAAATTGGGCAGATACTCATAAGCCTCATAGGCCCCCGGCAGGTTGGGGGAGGGCTTCAGGTTCTTATCCCCGAAAAACTTTTCCAGGGCCTTGATGTTCTGTTCCACCACCAGGGAGGCCATGCTGGGCCGCTCATGGGTGTAAAAAGGCATCCAGTAGCGGTAGGTGCCCACCATTTCATGGCGGGAATACCCGGTGAGCTCTTCGCAGGCCCGGTTCCAGTAAATGATCCGGTGATCCCGGTTAATGACGAAGGTGGGCACCGGCATGCCCTCCAGGATGCCCTCGGTGGTCTTCTTTTCCCGCAGCACCTCCCATTCGGCCCGCTTGCGCTGGGTGATGTCCTTAAAAATCCCTTCGTAGCCGGTGATGCGCCCTTCCTGGTCCCGCCGCACGATGCCGGTGAGCAGGGTGTGCACCAGCCCCTGGCCCTGGGTGCTGAGGGTCAGCTCCAGGTCCCGGACGAAACCTTCCACCTCCACCTGGAGTTGAAAGCGCTCCCAATCCCGGGGATCCTGGAAGACCTCCCGCACGTGCGACAGGTCCAGGGCCTCCCTTTTGGAAGAAAACTTGAGCAGTTCCACCCCGGCCGGATTCAGGTCCAGCAGCCGTCCCTCCCGGTCGGTGACGAAGATGGTGTCTTTGGAACCTTCGAAGATGCGCCGGTAGCGGTGCTCCGAGCGCCGGGCCTCCTGGTAGAGCCGGGCGTTTTCTATAGCCAGGCCGATCTGGTTGCCCAGGATGCTGAGAAAATATTTCTTGCGCCGGGAACTCCGAAAGGGCAGAGCCGATTCCGCCGCCAGGTTGAGAAAGCCGGTGACCTCATCCCGATATTTCAGGGGAATGCTCACCAAGGCCCGGAAACGAGGGTCCTGGCGGATCAATTCGGTGAAGGTGGAGGAATGGAGGCGTTTGTCCAGGCGCACGTCCCCGATGATCAGGGGCTGGTTGGCCCGGGCCAAATTGGAGACCACCACCCCCTCCAGGCCGCTCCGGGCGATATTCACCAGGTATTCGCCGGGGAAGCCCCGGGAGGCCGCATAACTGAGGCGTTGCCGCTTGCGGTTCCACAGCAGTAAAAGCCCGGCCTCGATGCGGAAAAAATCCAGCACTGCGGCCAGCACCTTGTTGATGAGGTCCTGCAAGTCCAGGCTGTGGGCGGCGATGGTGGCGATTTTGTTGATCAGCAGAAACTCCCGCCGGTGTTCCTTCTCCCGGCCCTGCTCCGGCCCTGCCGCGACCTCCAAAACCACCGCCTGCTCGGTCATGCTTCCCACTCCTAAAGGTTGTCGCCACTCGCCGCGGCGTTTCACACACTATAACAAAATTACGGCAGGCAAATAAAGGGGGCGGCTCCAGTTCAGCGGACCGTACAGTGGGCCGTGACAAAAATGCGTTCTAGGCGCCAATGACCTGGTGGGGGTAATCTGGAATAAAAGCGGAGTGTTATACTCCGCTGATACCAAGTTGCGATCATAAAGGTAATAAAAATGTAGCCGCAGGCTTCAGCCTGCGCTTGGGCATCAGCAATCTGTGCCACGAGAAATTACCTGTTTGAAAGCAACTTGGTATGAGTTGCCTCAATAGCCTAAGTTCCGGATATGCTGGTGCGAGACTAAATAGGCGCGCCCATACCATCCTTTAACGCGGGCGTCGCCAAAAATAGGGCCTGCCGCCGTATTTCCACCTCGATGGGGGTCTGGCCGATGAGTTCCCCGTCGGCCTCCACCAGGGCCGGTGGCTCGGCCGAAAGACGCAAACTGCCGGCGAATTGGCTCTGGATTGCAGGATGTTTGAGGTGCCGGCCGGTCCAGATTAACGGCAGCATGGTGAGCAATTTGGGCCGGCTTACCGGTTGCAGCCAGACCACTTGAAACCGGCCGGAGCGGGGGGAGGCCTGCGGCGCCGCCATGAGGCCGCCGCCGAAGCAGCGTCCCAAGCCTGCCAGCAAAATATTAACCCTGGTTTTTAGGGGCCTCCCGTCGATTTCCCCCTTCACCAGGTGGGACTGCAGCCGCAGCAACTCTTGCAGTCCACAGACTAGATAAGCCGCCTTGCCCCGGAGAAGACTGCGCCGCAGTTGGAAGCGGCGCACCACCCTGGCATCGAACCCCAGCCCCAGGATATTGACAAATATCCGCTGCCTGGGCTCCCCATCCAAACCGGTTAAACGGCAGAGGCCCACGTCTATGGGCGCCGTGGCTCCCCTTAAAGCGGTCTGCAAGCATTCCGCCGGACTCGAGCCCAGTTTGAAGTTGCGCGGGTAATCGCAGCCCGTGCCGCAGGGGACCATGGCCAGACTGGGACGGGGTCCGGCGCTCCCCCCCCACAGGCCGTTGGCCGCCTCGGATAAGGTGCCGTCCCCGCCCACGGCAATCACCCGGTCAAAACCCTCCCGGCAAGCCCGCGCCGCCAGGGCTTCCGCCTCACCGGGTGCGGAGGTCCACCAGGTCGTCACCCCCGCCGCCGCCGCCGCCAATAGGCGCGGCCAATCACGGGCCGCCCTTCCCTTGCCCGCCACCGGATTGACTATGGCGACGATTTTCATGCCTGACGGGGTTGCTTTCCCAAGGCCAAGGCCCCCTTGATTCTCTCCGGCAACTCCCGCACCCGCCAATCCGGGCCGATGGCCACCAGGTTGGCGGTGCCCTCCGCCAGCAGCTCCGTCCCCGTTTCCGGATAGAACTCAAAGCGGAAAATAATCGCCTTGGACCTGATTTCCTGGATGCGGGTCTCCATCCGCAGGGTCTCCCCATAGCGGCTCGGTCGCCGGAATCGGCCCCACGCCTCCACAATGGGTAGGCCGAAACCCTCCCGGACGTTCTTGAAGGTCTCCTCGGGCGGCAGGCCGCAGGCCCGCAAAAACTCCTCGATGGCCCGGTGGCAGTAGCGGAAGTAGCTGACAAAATAGACGATGCCGTAGGGATCGGTGTCCCCGAAACGCACCGTTGCCTTAGTGTGGTGTACGCCGTCCTGTAAAAGCGCATCGCCCTGTTTGGTCATTTCATTGGCCTTTTTAATTGGTTCAATATTGGCTTTTTTTAAACCGAAAACCAGAAACTGCAAACCGAAAATCGTCTTTAAGAAATTTTTCACACATATCGGTTGACAGGACCCCCGAAAGAAAATAATCTCATTAATCTGACCTATTTTTTGGCCCCGCTTCGAATTCCACTTAATTATGGCAGGCATCGCAGTCCCACCGGATTCGGGGCGGAGGCCGCGGGCTAAGCTGAAAAGGAGTCATATATGAAGACAGTGGCAGAGAAGATCAAGGAGTTGCGGG
>CAZOCQ010000182.1:0-6430 GCA_964578335.1 uncultured Desulfobacca sp. | reverse complement strand
GAGCGCCTGCTTCGCATGCAGGAGGCCAGGGGTTCAAGTCCCCTCATCTCCACCACCTTTCCTACAGCGGCCGCACATAATCCAACAGCCGTTGCCGGCCCTCGGCCACCGGCCGGCACAGAAAGGCCCGGCGAAACGTCTTCCAGGCACCCCGGCGATCACCCAGTTCCAGATAATCCCAGACCTGCTGCTGGTTCCGATATTGCAGCCACTGGCCGGTCTGGGCTTTCTCCGCCAGGGTCTGCAGTTCTCCATAGACGCGGCCGCCGCAGATATACCCGATCTTCAACTTTTCAAAGCTCTTAAACAGCTCCTGGTCAAAAAAGCCGGCGTCCAGCCGAATGATGATGGGCACTTCCTCGCCGTAGTGCTTGCGGATGAACTTGACGATATGCTCGACCATTTTGAGGGCGGTGTCCCCGTCGTTGCTGTGTTTACTGCCACCCCGGAACACGGCGTCGATAATCAGGCCTTCCCAGGTCAAGTGCAGGGGTTGAAAGCCTTTCACCTTTTTATACGTAGGCTCCACCCCATGGCGCTTCCGAGCCTCATCATTATCCATCACCATGGTGTCCAGGCCCAGGACCACCACCTTGGGCTTGTGAATCTGCAACCGCCACAGGAACAACTGCTTCAGCAGGGCGCGGAACAGCCAGATGCGGAACCAGGAGAAGGCGCCGAAAAATCTTTTGACCGCATGGGAAGAGAGCATCTGGTCAGGGGCCGTCTCAATGGCGGCGGCGTAGCCCTCGTCTTTTTTCAAGGCATCAAAGTAAACCAGGTGACGGCTGGCGCCATCCAACAAGAAGCAAAGCACCTGCTTGAAGATCTCAGACACCGGCTGCCCTTTGGCGTTCTTGCGTATGGAGCCGAAAAGACGTGCCAAGACCGGATAGATGGCTATGTTCCGGAGATATCGGACAAAAAGGGTCAGCCCGCCTCTGGAGGTCAAAGTGTCAGAAGTTGCTTCAACTCTATCAATAACATTGCCTTTTTCATTTCTACCGGCCATAGTAGCGCTTGTGACAACCTCCTACCCAATGGGTTTGGCTGAGCAAAAGGAGTATATCAAATTACTCTTTAATATCAATATGTTATCTTATTAGTACATAGCGTGCAAGTAATAAATCGCTCACTTTAGGAAGAAGTTTCAGAGGGCGTTATGTCTGAACTGGACCATGCTTTGGTGCAAAAACAGCCGTTAGGGAAATCGGATGAAAACGCTGGGTCTGGAGTAGAAGAACTACGGATCTCCGACCTGCTTGACCTTGACCAGTTGCAGTCATTGTTGGCAAATTTTTGCGATGCGGTGGGGATAGCCTCGGCCATCATTGACCTCAAGGGCAACGTGCTGGCCGCGGCCCGGTGGCAGCGGGCCTGCACCGATTTTCACCGGGTCTGCGAGGTCATCTGCCAGCGCTGCCTCGAAAGCGACACCGAGTTGGCTCTAAAACTCCAGCAAGGTCACGACTTCACCCTCTACCAGTGCAGGAACGGCCTGACCGACGCCGCCTCGCCCATCATCATTGACGGGCAGCACCTGGCTAATGTCTTCATAGGCCAGTTCCATCTCCAGAAACCTGATCTGGAGTTCTTTCGCCGCCAAGCCCGGGAATGCGGCTTCGACGAAGCCGAGTACCTGGCCGCTATTCAGGAAGCACCGATCATCCCCTCGGCCAAGCTGCCCAGCATACTGGGTTTTCTTACCGGCTTCGCCAAGATGGTGGGGGATCTCTCCCTGCAACGCCGGAAAGCCTTGAGCCTGGCCAAGGAAGCCGAAAAAGCCCGGTACGAGATTTCACGGTACCAGGAACATCTGGAGCAGTTGGTCGAGGAACGCACCGGAGAATTGCTAAGATCCGAACAAGACTTGCGGGAAAGCAAAGAGCGCCTCGATCTGACCCTGGGAGCCACAGGCATCGGCATCTGGGAGAGGGATCTGGGCCAGCACGTGTCATTGTGGGATGAAGCCACTTGCGCCATCTTCGGATATGCCGGGGTGGCCTTGGAGGACTACAGCGAGATTTTCTTGCAGCGCGTTCATCCTGATGACCTGGAGCGGATCAAAGAGGCAACGCGCCAGGCTGTCGCCGGGACGGCTGATTATGATACGGAATTCCGGGTAATCTGGCCGGATGCGAGTCTGCACATCCTGGCGGCCCGGGCGACGGTGGTCAAGGATGACCGCGGTCAGCCCACTCGCATCATCGGCACCTGCTGGGACGTCACAGATACCAAGCAGAGGGAACATCTGGCGCTTTTAGGCTCCGAGGTGGGAGACGCCCTCACCAGCCTGAAGCCGTTGGGGGAGAGGTTGCAGCTCTGCGCCGAAGCCCTGGTTCATCAATTAGATGCAGCCCTGGCCCGGATTTGGACACTCAATACAAAGGACAACTGTCTGGAGATGCGGGCCAGCGCCGGATTACACACCCATACCGATGGCCTGCGCAGCCGGATACCCCTGGGCCAATACAAAATCGGCCGCATCGCCCAGGATGCCCGGCTGCGCTTTTCCAACAATGTCGCGGCGGAGCCCGATGTAGATGATCAGGAATGGGTGCGGCGCCATGGCCTGGTAGGTTTTGTCGGCCATCCCTTGGTGGTGGAGGGCCGGGTGGTGGGGGTCATGGCCTTCTTCTCCCGGACGAAACTGATTCCGGAGGTGCCCCGGTTTTTGGTGGGAGACCCCCCTGCGGTTAGGGCAGGTGCTGACCAATCTGACCAACAATGCCGTCAAGTTTACCGAGTCCGGGGAGATCGTGGTTTCCACGGAAGTGGCCTCCCGGGACCACGGCCAGGTAATTTTGAAATTCTCAGTAAGCGACACCGGCATCGGCCTTACTCAAGAGCAAATGGGCAAACTTTTTCAGGCCTTCTCCCAGGCTGACAGTTCCACCACGAGAAAATACGGGGGCACCGGCTTGGGCCTGACCATCAGCCAACGCCTGGTGGACCTGATGGGTGGGGAAATTTGGGTGGAAAGCCTGCCCGGCCAGGGTAGCGCCTTTTTCTTTACCGCCGCTTTCGGTTTGGGAATGGGGAAGGCAAAAAGACACCTGGCGCCGGCTCAGGCCCTGCGCGGTTTGAAAGTTCTAGTGGTGGACGACAATGTTACCTCCCGGGAGATCTTTCAGGAGATGCTGGAATCTTTTGGCCTCGAGGTCACCCAGGCGGCCTCCGGCCCCGAAGGGCTGGCCGAGATAAAGAAAGCCTCTCCCGGTCAACCCTACAAGCTGGTCATTATGGACTGGAAAATGCCCGGAATGGATGGCCTCGAGGCCTCCCGATTGATCAAGCACGATTCCCAGTTAAGCAAGATCCCCGCGATTATCATGGTGACCAACTACGGCCGGGAAGAGATTATGCACCAGGCTGAAAAAGTGGGACTGGATGGCTTCCTCATCAAACCGGTAAGCCCTTCCGTGCTTTTTGACGCCATCATGCAGACTTTTGGCGGGGAAGTGGCAGGTCGGTCCCCTGTCATCGAGAGTGTCGCCGATGCCGAGGCCAGGGCCCGGATAACCCTGGAGGGGGCGCGCATCTTGCTGGTGGAGGATAACGAAATCAACCGGCAAGTGGCCAGCGAAATACTGGCCTCCGTGGGTGTTTTGGTCGCTTTGGCCAACAACGGCCAGGAGGCGTTGCAAGCCGTGGCTGTTGCACGAATTCTTCCACCTCGGGTCTCAGGCCTTGCCGGCGCACTCCTAACGCGGTTGGGGCCCTGCCTGGCGCACCTCTAAACTCACCTGGTCTGCAAAGGTCTTGAAGTTCTCTGCAAACATGCCCGCCAGCTTCTTAGCCTGGGCGTCGTACGCCGCCTTATCGCTCCAGGTGTTCCGGGGGGTGAGGATTTCCGCCGGCACGCCGGGACATTCGCCGGGCACGGACAGACCAAAAAGGGGCTCGGTGGTCATAGGAACCCTGGAGAGTGAGCCGTCCAGGGCCGCATGCACCAGGGACCGGGTATGGCCGATGGCCAGTCGCTGCCCCACCCCGTAAGGGCCGCCGTTCCAGCCGGTATTCACCAGCCAGACGTCCACGCCATGGGCCGCGATCTTTTCCCCCAGGAGGTTGGCATACACCGTGGGCGGCAGGGCCATAAAAGGCGCGCCGAAACAGGTGCTGAAGGTGGCGCTGGGTTCGGTGACGCCTTTTTCGGTGCCCGCCACCTTGGCGGTATAACCGGACAGAAAGTGATACATGGCCTGGGCCGGGGTGAGCTTGGCCACCGGCGGCAACACTCCGAACGCGTCGCAGGTCAGCATGATGATATTTCGGGGATGCGCCCCCAGTCCTTCCCGGCTGGCGTTGGGAATGTGGCTGATGGGGTAGGCGGCCCGGGTATTTTCTGTCAGCGAGTCGTCATTCAGGTCCAAACGCCCGCTCATGCTGTTGAAACCAACGTTTTCCAGGATGGTCCCGAAGCGTCGGGTGGTCTCATAAATTTCCGGCTCTGCGGTGGGGGACAATTTAATGACCTTGGCATAGCAGCCGCCCTCGAAGTTGAAAATGCCCCTGTCGCTCCAGCCGTGTTCGTCGTCACCGATGAGGGTGCGCGTGGGGTCGGCGGACAGAGTGGTCTTGCCGGTGCCGGAGAGGCCGAAAAAGATGGCCACGTCTCCTTTGGGCCCCACGTTGGCCGAACAATGCATGGACATCACCTGCTGTTGGGGCAGGAGATAGTTCATGACGGTGAAGATGGACTTTTTGATTTCCCCGGCGTACTGGGTGCCACCGATGAGCACCAGCTTCTGACCGAAGTGAATAACGATAAAAACCTCGGAGCGGGTGCCGTCCACTTCGGGAACCGCATGGAAGTTGGGGGCGTTGATCACCGTGAACTGGGGCTCGTGACCGGCCAACTCCCCGGCCTTGGCCTGGATGAACATGTTCCGGGCGAAGAGGTTGTGCCAGGCCGTTTCAGTGATCACCCGGATGGGTAGGCGATACGCGGGGTCGGCCCCCGCGAAGCAATCCTGGACGAAGAGGTCTTTCCCCTGGAGGTAAGCCAGCAGCCGGTGTTGCAGGGAGGCAAAGCGCTTCGGTTCCATGGCCTTGTTCACCGGGCCCCACCAGACTTTGGCTTCACTGGAAGGCTCCCGCACCACAAACTTGTCGTTGGGGGAGCGTCCGGTATGCTCGCCGGTGCGCACCACCAGGGGGCCCAGGTGGGCCATGCGGCCCTCCCGACGCCTGATGGCCTCTTCATACAAAAGCGGCGTGGAGAGATTCCAGTAAACGAAACCCGTATTTCTAATGCCGAGCTTTTCCAGGATAGAAGGACTGGGAACTTGAATTTCCATGGTATTTTCTCCTTAAAGGCAGCATTATTCTCAATTTCGCTGCTCATCCATCTCTATCCCGCCGTTATTGTCCCTGGATGGCAAATATGGGGAGGTGAAGCATACTCTCCCATATTTGCCACCGCATGGCATAATGTAACATTCGCTTTCGTGCCTTTCTTGGCGCCCTCTGCGCCTTGGCGAGAAAAAGAAGTTTCTCGCAGAGTCGCCAAGGACGCAGAGTTAAGGCGGGATGCGCTGGCGCTTTCCCGCCCTACGGCTGGCTATAACATTTGGCTCGTTCCCAAGCTCCGCTTGGGAACGCACTTTTCCGGCGAACCTCCAGGTTCGCCACCGCTATTCTAAGGCATCCAACTCAATTATGCCCTTCCCCCCGGCATAATCCCTGGCGCTGGAATAGAGCCAATCTTCCGCCTGCGCCACCAAGCCGGCGCGCACCGGATTGTGGTGCAGGTACTCGATCTTTTGACGCAGCATCGCCTCGGAGACGATCTGCTGGGGGTGGAACCCTTCCTGCCAGACCTGGTAATCACTTCTAATCTTGTTGGACTGCTTCCAATATTGCAATTGATTTAGCACCCAGGTCTTTTGGTCCTGCTGCAACCGGGAAACGATCTGCTTGGCAGTGTAGCTTTTGAAATCCCGGATGAGATCGGTCAATTTGTCCCCGGCAGCCACCAGGTGCAGATGGTTGTCCATAATGACGTAGGCCTGGAGCTTTAATCCCTTATGCCGGCGGCAGAATTGCAGGGAGTCGAGGAGGAGGTCGCAATAGGGCTTCCGGGTAAAGAGGGGCAGCCATTGGACCACGGTGCAGGTGAGGAAGTACGGCCCGCCCGGTTCTTTGATGGTGTAGCGGCTGCGCATGGGTCATGTCATGGGTGCTACGCTGGCGAAGCTGGAGCTTCGCCGGAAAGGGGCGTTCCCAAGCGGAGCTTGGGAACGAGATTATTTTTCGGGCGAGTGGGCCGCTGGCTCCCATGCCCGGTTTTGCCATAGTTTATGCCCTGATTCCGAAGCTCCGCCCGCATTTCTGGTCCCGAAGTTCCGGCTTTTTGTCTCTGGTTCCGAAGCTCCGCGCGACTATTCTGGTTCCGAAGCTCCCGCCCGCAAGTCTGGTTCCGAAG
>CAZOCQ010000181.1:0-6434 GCA_964578335.1 uncultured Desulfobacca sp. | reverse complement strand
GGCGGGTGGAGCGGACCTTCCGGGAACAGAAATCCACCCTGGAGGTGCGGCCCATTTATCATCAGCGGGACAATACCTCTATGGGCCATATGGTGGCCTCTTTCCTGGCCCTGCGCCTGGAGGTGGACCTGCAGCAACGCCTGGATGAGCGCCAGGCCAAGGTTACCTGGCCGGACCTGATGCGGGACCTGGCGCAGGTGCAGTCTGTCGCCGTGGACCTGGACGGCCAGCGTTATCAACTGCGCACCGATCTGGTGGGCTCGGCCCACCAGGCTTTTGCCGCCGCGGGAGTCCGGCCGCCTTCCCCGGTCACCCATCTGGGACCGGTCAGTTGAGGACCAGAGGCTGAACTCCCAGAGTATGTAGTGCCAACCTTTTTTTGACATGACTTAACTTGCTGATAATCCAAAACTATTTTTTGTTCACTGTCGAAGATGAGTCATACTTTGTGGTGAACCAAAACCTCATGAAATTGACTTCTATGATTGTCAACCTTCAGCCCGATGGAGGCGGGCTTTAACGACAAAGCTCCCCCCCAAAAAAAATCCCCAATTCTCCCGAAACAGAGAATTGAGGATTGCACCCGTCTTCTTGGTCCTCAAGCGGCCGGCAGGGTCGTAATACGCAACCCGGCGCCGTCCTCTCACAGGCAGGTCTTCTGGCTCTTGGATCACCCTAATCCCGGCGCCTTCCCGGAGCCTGGCTCCAGTGGCGCTTGCCGGTTTCGTCCCCAATTACAGCGGCGGGACCGCGACGGTTTTGCACCGTCTTCCCTATTAACCCCGAAGGGGCCTGTAAGCATCTTTATGCTATCCGGTGGACCCGGCGGTGTCAAGCTAAATCGCCGGGGGCCGGCAGAAGGCGAAGGCCCCGCGGGGCAGTCCCAGGGCCTCGGCCACCGGGGTGCACTTGGCCTGGAGCAGGAAATAGAGCCGGGGGTCGGAGAGGTGGCTCATGGTCTCAAAATGCCCCATGCCTTTGGCTATGATAATCTCCGCTTGCTCAAAGAGTTCTTGGAAAACCGGACCGATTTCGGCCAGGGTCAGGCCCACGGTGCAGGCCCCGGTGTCGGCCAGGGGTTCCAGGGCTTCTCCCAGGCCGGAGGCATACAGGTCGTCCCGGGTAAGGTCGTTCTGGATGGGCCCGGCCTTGACCACGTACAGGACCCGCCAGCCCCACTGCCTCAGGCCGGCCACCAGCGGGTAATCAAAGAACTGCTCCCCGGCGTTGTCCGCCAGGTAGAGGAGCAAACCGGGAGGTCCCTCCAGCCGCCGGCGGAAGCGCTCCGAATCCGAGTGGGCGAATTCCACCCGGTTGGCCAGTTCCCGGGTCACTTCGGCCTCATCCCGGAAAAAATCAATGGCGTTGCCGGCCGCGGCCAACTTCAGGAGGGACTCCAGATCTCGGCCGTAAGCGGTCGTCAGGTTGGCGTACTGGCGGCTCAGATAAGCGGTCTCCGCTACCTTGCGGGCCGCAAAGGGGTCAGGGTTGCCGGTGAGGGCCATGATGGCGTGGTGAAACCGGGTGGCGATGCAGGCCGGAATGGCCTCCGGGTTAAGTTCAGCCGCGATGATCTTAAGGGCGGCGCCGCGGGCCTGTTGCTGCAACTCCGGGTCCGAGGTGGCCTGGGCCACGGTGAGTTCCACCAGGCGCCGCAGGCAATCCTCACACTCCGGGTAAATTTGCATGGACCGCATGTGGCCGCATCCTTTGCCCCCATCAGGAGAAGGGGTGCTAATTATTAATTCTGATCATGTTCCGGTAATTCTGGGTTTTTTGGGAATTATTTCGGAACCGTATCTTCTGGCGTAAACCTGGGTGAAGGCCGCCCCGAAAAACAGGATAAGGGCGGAATAGTAGACCCACAGGAGAAAAACCACCAGCGAGCCGGCGGCCCCGTAAGCCGAACTGACCACGCTTCTCGCCAGGTATAAGCCCAGCAGGTATTTCCCCAAGGCAAATAAGATCGCAGTAATCGCGCCGCCCATCCAAACATCTTTCCAGGAAATTTCTACATCAGGTAAAACCTTAAATATTATGGTAAACAATAAAGTGAGCATACCTATTAAAAACACTTCATTGCTCAAAATGATAACGCCATACGGTAGACTGATATAATTATCCACGATTAATCTAACCGCTGTCATGACTGAATTTAACAACATAGATAAAAATACAATAATGGTAATAAATAGCACAATCAACAATGACAGCAATCTATCTTTAATCTTGGCAATTAATCCGTGGTTAGTTATCTTTATATCCCAAATGGTGTCTAAAGCATCCTTTAGCATTACTAATGCTGTAGTCGAACCTGCCAAGATAAGGATAAATGCAATTATGGTTGCCCTGATGCCTGAACCAAACTTGTAACTATCATTAATGAATTGCATAACGGTTTCGGCATTATGTAACCCAACAAAGTCTGACAATTGCTCGATTATATAGCTTTGGACGGATTCCTGGCCCACAAAAAATCCGGCCCCGGCCACCACAATAATGAAAATCGGCGCCAGCGAAAAAATAGTATAAAAAGCCAGGGCCGCTCCTAATACCTGGGCCTTGGCTTTGCTCCACTCAGAATAGGTATCTTTCAGCAGGCTCCAGACCTGCCGCCCCCACGGGGTAAAACGGGATAAATTGCGATCTTCCATAATTTTATCGGGTAATAGTCTAACGCCATTCTTAAATATAATTAATTACCCATACTTAGTAAAACCCCACCTTTTTCAACTTTTTTTATATCATTTATCGTGTTTTCACTACCTTATTTATCGTGTCCCCGGCGTCCATTTTTGGTTTACCGGTCATAAATTGGTCACAAAAGATGAAAAAGGGCTACGGTCGCAAACCGTAACCCTTTAAAATTTCATGGTAGGCACGCGGGGATTTGAACCCCGGACCCCTACCGCGTCAAGGTAGTGCTCTCCCCCTGAGCTACGTGCCTAAAGGTGTGATAGTTTCATATAACCCGCGGCACCGCCGGCGTCAAGATGGTGAACCCTGCCAGCGCAGAAAAAAACTCGGTGCACCGGCCGCGGCCTCCCGGAAAATTCTCCCGGGCTGCAAACAAAAGGGCGGGTTGCCCCCGCCCCTGCGTTGTCGCGGCTTTGCACCACCGGCGCTACTTTTTCTTCTTGAGATCCTCGATTTCTTTCTTCAAGGTCTCCACTTCAGCCTTATATTGTTCCACTTCGGCCTCAGCCATCTTGGGAGGCTCGTAAGCCGGGGTTTCCGATTTCTTGAAAAACTTATCCTTGGTCTCCTCGAACCCCAGATAGACTGCCAGGGCGCCGCCCAAGAGGAGCAAGAGGGGAACACCCCCAAGGATCAGGGTCAGGAAATCCCGCCACCATACCCCCAGACCGATTAATCCCAGGGCCACCGCAACCAGTCCGCCAACCAAAGCCGTCATGCCCAACCTCCTTAAAAACATGGGAATACCCGGCTTGCCGCCGGATTATAACAGGCTCTACCGCATAATTTGTGTTAGTTATCAGAAAGGGAAAAATATATCAAGGAAGAAATGGCCCAGGGTAAATCAGATTTGAAGGATTTTCTAATAAAATACGAAGGTTATACGGAAAGACCGGTTGACAAAAATCCTCCGAAACTTATAATATGCCAAATTATCCTCTGATCAAGGCGAGAATTTCCCCATGGCGGAGATGGATTATTATCAGATTTTGGGAGTCGGACGCGACGCTTCTCCCGACGACATCAAAAAAGCCTACCGCAAATTGGCCTTGAAGTACCATCCCGACAAAGCCAAGGGGGACAAAAAGGTCGCGGAGGAAAAGTTTAAGCAGCTCAGCGAAGCCTACGCCGTCCTGAGTAACCCGGAAAAGCGCCAGGAATACGACCAGTTCGGTTCCCAGGCCTTCCGGCAAAAATTCAGCCAGGAAGACATCTTCAAGGGCTTCGATTTCAGCGATATGTTTGACGTCGGCCTCTCCGAGGGCATTTTCAGCCGCCTCTTCGGCGGTCTGGGCGGCGGCCGCGGCCGCCAGCCCCGCACCCGCATCTTTCGTTTCGGCGACCAGGAGGGGTTTGGCCCCCAGACCCAGATGCCGCCCCTGAAGGGCCAGGACTTGCAGGTGGAGATGCCCATCACCCTCCACGAAATGGCCTTTGGCACCGAAAAGTTGGTGGCCGTGCCCAAGAACGGCCAAATGGACAAGATTTCGGTGAAAATCCCCCCCGGCTCCCTGCCCGGCAAAAGACTGCGGGTCAGCGGCAAAGGCGGCCCCGGTCCCATGGGCGGCCCCCCCGGCGACCTCTACGTCAAGCTGAAGGAGTTGGAGCATCCGGTCTTCAAACGGGAAGGCAACGACCTCTACGTGGACCGGCGCATCAAGTTCACCGAGGCCGTCCTCGGCACCAAGGTCACGGTCCCCACCCTGGACGGCAAGACCATGAGCCTCAAAGTGCCGCCGGGGACCCAGAGCCACACCAAGATGCGGCTCAAAAACTATGGCCTCCCCCAGGCCAACGGCAAGACCCGGGGCGACCAGTTCGTCCGCATCATTGTCGAAACCCCGGCCAACCTGAGCAAAAAACAGAAGGCCATCGTCGAAGAACTGGTCAAAGAAGGACTTTAAGGGCAGTGGCCAGTGGCCAGTTGTCAGTTTTTTCAAGAAAGAACAGGCAATCTGATTTCTGACTACTGGCTACTGACTACTGACTACTGGAGTCAACATGCCTATCCAACTCGCCCCCAACGTCTTCTGGGTCGGCGCCATTGACTGGGATATCCGGGAATTTCACGGCTACGTCACCGAAAAAGGCACCACCTACAACGCCTTCCTCATCCTGGACGACAAGATCACCCTGATTGACACGGTGAAAAAAGGCTTTGTGCCGGAGCTGCTGGAGCGGGTGGCGGAGATCGTGCCCCCGGAAAAAATCTCCTATGTCGTCTCCAACCACGTGGAGATGGACCATTCCGGCGGCCTGCCCGAAGTCATGGAGCGGGTCAAGCCCGAAAAACTTTTTTGCTCCCCCCTGGGCAAGGCCGGCCTGTCCCGTCATTACCAGGCCGACTGGCCCTTCCAGGAAGTCAAAACCGGCGCCGAAATCTCCCTGGGGCGGCGGAACCTCATGTTCCTGGAGACCCCCATGCTCCACTGGCCGGACTCCATGATGACCCTCCTCAAGGAGGAGCAGCTCCTCTTTTCCAGCGACGCCTTCGGGGCCCACTTCGCCTCCGGCGAACGCTTCGACGACCAGGTGGAGGACGACTCCGCCTACCTCCACCAGGTGAAGAAATATTACGCCAATATCCTCATGCCCTTCGGCAGCCTCATCACCCGGCTGTTCAAGACCATCGGGGAACTGGGCCTCCAATTCAAGCTCATCGCCCCGGACCACGGCCTCCTCCTCCGCAATCCGGCCCCCATCCTAACGGCCTACCAAAAATGGGCCGCGGGCGTGGTGCTCCCCAAGGCCCTGGTGATCTACGACACCATGTGGCACAGCACCGAAATGCTGGCCCAGGCCCTGAGCAAGGGTCTGCTGGACGCCGGCGCCGAAACCCTGATCTACCGGCTGCGCCGCACCCACTACAGCGACATCGTCACCGACGTCCTGGACGCCGGCCTGCTCTTCTTCGGCTCCCCCACCCTCAACAACACCATCTTCCCGTCCCTGGGCGAATTCCTCGCCTACCTCCAGGGCCTCCGCCCCGTTAATAAGGCGGTGGCCTGCTTCGGCTCCTACGGCTGGAGCGGCCAGGCCGTGGCCCAGATGAACCAGATGCTCACCACCATGAAACTCAAACTGGTCCACGACGGCTTCCAGTGCAAATACCGCCCCACCCCCGCCGAACTCGCCGAAGCCCGCGCCCTGGCCGCCCGCCTGGCCCGGGAAAATCTACAGTTGCAGGACCAATAAAAAGAAAAGGGTTACGGCTTGCCACCGTAACCCCTTGAATTTTGCTGGTAGGCGGTACTGGATTTGAACCAATAAATTATAGATTAGTTTCCCTTTATTTTAGATAAGTTAGATACCACGTTTCTTGTTGCTGCTGACGGTCTGCTGACGGTCCACTAAATCACGCAGACTTTCCCCGTTTACATGGGCATACCGGCGAGTCGATACCCCGGTTTTGTGCCCCAAGAGTTTGCTAATTAATTCTAATGAGGTTCCATCATTCACAAGCTGGGATGCTACAGAATGTCGGGTTCCCTGATAGCAGCAAACATCAATTCCCGCTTTCTTTGCAGCGGCCCGCCAAGTTGAATTTACTAATCCCTTTCTCAAGGGCTTCCCGTTGTAGGTGAAAACGAATCCAGAAATCGACCGCGGCAAAAGTTTCAAGGCTTCCATTACCTCAACAGACAAGGGCAGAATCCTAAAATCCTTTTCTTTTGTGCTGGGGCGATAATGCTCCCCGTCCATTGCCGCGTGGATCGCCACGACCTTCCTTTTCCAAT
>CAZOCQ010000180.1:0-6508 GCA_964578335.1 uncultured Desulfobacca sp. | reverse complement strand
TTGCCAAAGGTCCGGGCCTCATCATCCTGATTCCCATGGTGGACCAACTGGTGAAAGTCAACCTGCAGTTGGTGACCTATGACGTGCCCTCCCAGGACGTCATCACCCGGGACAACGTCACGGTAAAAGTCAACGCGGTGGTCTATTTCCGGGTGATTGATCCATTGAAGGCGGTCATCGAGGTGCGGGATTACTACGCCGCCACCCAGTTGCTGGCCCAGACCACCCTGCGCAGCGTCTGCGGCCAGGTGGAGCTGGACGATCTGCTGGCCGAACGGGAGAAGCTCAACGCCCAGTTGGCCGAAATCCTGGATAAGCATACGGACCCCTGGGGCATCAAGGTGGCCCTGGTGGAGGTCAAGTCCATTGACCTGCCCATCGAAATGCAGCGGGCCATCGCCAAGCAGGCGGAGGCGGAGCGGGAACGGCGGGCCAAGGTGATCAACGCCGAGGGCGAATTCCAGGCGGCCCAAAAGATGGCCGACGCCGCCCGGGTGCTGGCCTCGGAGCCCATGTCCCTGCAACTGCGCTATCTCCAGACCCTGCGGGAGATCGCCGCGGAGAAGAACTCCACCACCCTGTTTCCCATCCCCATTGACCTGGTGAAGCCGTTTATCAAGTTGGCTGAAAGGCTGGAAGAGAAAGGTTGAGGAATGGTTTTCGGTTTTCAGTTTTCGGTTTTCGGTAAGACCAGAGGGAGAAGTGGCTTTTAGGGTTGAGGAATTAGGGAAATATAGTTAAAGTTATTATTACTGTAGAACGAGTCGGCGGGGCGCCCGCCCGCCTTAATCATGCGCATATTGGGTAGGGGCGGGGTTCCCCCGCCCTTATCTTGAGATATCCACGGGAGAGTAAATCATGGCCAAGAAGGAACGCAAGGAAAAGAAAGAAAAACCCCTGGACCGGATGACCGCCACGGAGTTGCGCAAATACGCCCTGGATTTGGGGGAGATCAGCGGCGTGCACGGCATGAACAAAGAGGAGCTGTTGAGCGCCATCAAAAAGGTGAAGGGCATTAAGGACGAAGGCAAAGGGGCCGAAAAGGTGAGCATGCGGGACCTGAAGGAGAAGGCTCGGGCCGCCCGCAACCGGAAGCTGGAGGCCATCGCCAATGGCGGACCCCGGAAGCAGATCGACATCCTGCGCCGCCAGGCCAACCGGTTGAAGAAGCGCACCAGGAAGGCCGCCTAAAACCAGGCTATTTTCAATCTGTTATGCACCTAAGTCCAGAAGAGCGGAGGCAGCTCTTCTGGACATTTTTTTGTGGAACAGGTTTCAAGAAAGCGTTCTGAAACATAAACAAAAGCCTAAAAAGTGTTTGGGGAATAAAACAAGCAATGTTCATATTAATGAAATTTACCAATATAATTAATTAATTTAAGAAATATTTAATCATTTTCCCCTCCTATCCTTGGAATAGTCTTCCATTTCCTCAGGAAATTCCTGATAGGGAATCCCTTAGGTAAATAATCAGGAAAACCCTTAGTCATTTCTCCGGGAAAACCTGGTATCTGGCACAATATATGCTTTAAATTGGCGCAATTAACCAAATCCAGCGCCGAGGAGCGCCAATGCCTAAGATGTTAAGATTAGTGATAATCTTTGCCGGGCTGATGGTGGTTATGGGGGGATTTCCGGGTAGCGCCGCGGCCAGTGCCGTGACGATTGACGATGACACCTGGATGCGGCCCTATAAGAAGAACAAACCCACCGGGGCGGACTGGACCGATACCCCCATCTCCGGCAACCCGACGCAGTGGGATATCAAAAGAGTGACCGTCACCTGGTCCAGCGACGGCAGCCTGGAGATGATGCAGATTTACAGCAATTATCGCCAGGCGGGACGCGATAACGCCGGACAGGCGGACATCGCCCTGGACCGCGACCGGGACGGCGTTTTTGAAACCGGCATCAAGATGAGCGGCGCCAATCTGGGCAAGATCTACTCCGTGTCGTCGTGGTACGATTCCAGCCATTTTTGGGGCAATACCGGGTCAACCTATACCGGCCAGTATGCCCCCAAGGGGGTAAGGGATCCGCAGGCGCCGGCGCCCAACACCGTGATCAACCAGGTGAGCGGCGTCCTGGGCCAGGCCAGCGTCGCTTGGACCGCGGGCACCGACACCACCTATGTCATCAAGGTTATCTTTCCCCAGGGCTTCGATGCGGGTGGCAACTGGAATTATTTCGACTTTACCGTGGGTTCGGGAAACTGCGCCAACGAGTTTATGGCCGCCGCCGCCCAGAATCCAGTGCCCCTGCCCGGCAGCGTCCTGCTCCTGGGCAGCGGCCTCCTGGGCCTGGCGGGGCTGCGGCGGAAGAGAAAGCCGTCCAGGTAAGAGTGGGGCTTTAATAGTCGCCGAGGCTTTATCAACGCCGGCGGCTTAGGCAAATTAGGCAACAGCGCAGGCAGGACCGCGGCGGTCCTGCCTTTCTTTAGGGCCGGGGGCGTGGAGTTCGGTTAATGTTTAAAAACCTAATCATTTTCCCACCAGGGGAATTGGCACAATCCATGCTAATAAATTCTCCAAGGATTCTACTTACCGGGAAAGGAAAACCAGGGCGTTGATATGTTGAAACTTCTGGCAGCTGGTGCGCTAATAGTGTCCATGGTCTTTGCCGCGGGGATGGCCTCGGCCACCATTGTCTCGGTGGCGGAAAACAGCGTGGCGAATGGTGTTTCCGTCAAAATCTACGTACCCGGAATTGGACCTGACATAGGCACAACCGCCGGGAATTACATGATCAAGTATGAAACCGCCCCGACGACCTTGGTGAGCGGCTTCTGTATCGACCCCCATTATTCCGAGGCCACTTTTACCCCCTATGAAGTGCAATCCATCTCCGAAGGTTCTGGATTTGAAGCCGCCGCCTGGATTCTTAGTCAGGGATACTCGGCGGCGTTGGCTGGCGCGGCTCAGGTGGCGGTCTGGGAATTGACCTGGGATAAGCAATATGGCCGTGCCTTTGACTTGTCAGCCGGTGATTTTCGTTTAAACAGCCCTACTTCCAGCACCAACCCCACTTTTATCGCCAACGTCACCGCCATTTACACTGCCGCCCTGGCCGGCATGGGCGGCGGTTTTGATCAATCGGCCTATGTGATTTTGCATAGTCCCGCCACGGCAGGCGCCACCGATTATCAGGACTATGTGGTGCCGAATCCGTTCCCTACTCCCGTGCCCGCCAGCGTCCTGCTTTTGGGCAGCGGGCTGCTGGGACTGCTGGGCTTGCGGAGAAGATTCAAGAAGTAGTCGAGAAAACCGATTAAGGCAGAATGAGAGAGGCAGGACCGGCGTTGCCGGCCCTGCCTGTTTTTTAACTGGTTCCGAAGCTCCGGCTTCGGAACCCGGCTTTCCGGCCAAGCTCTGCTTGGCCCAAGCCCGGCCTACCGCGGGTGAACCGATTTTTCCAAGCCGGAGCTTGGCGCCCAGGTGCATTACCAGGGTGGCGAAGCTGGAGCTTCGCCGGAAAATGGCGTTCCCAAGCAGAGCTTGGGAACGAGATTATACCCCGGCAATTCACCATAAAAGGGTAAAACCAGGCAGGGCCGACCGCGGGTTCTGCCTTTTTTGGCTTCTCCTAAGGGTGTCATCGGGCTTATTGGATTTTGCGTATCGCGCCTTTTTGCGTATCGTAATAATTTTTCTGGATTTGAGTCTGTTTCTCGATCAATTGTTGTTGCTGCCGCATCTGTTTTTGCTTCTGCTCCATCTGCTGCTGCTTGGTTGGCCTCCTGCCCGCCTTACGGGTTTGTGAAGCTGATTGCTGGCCCTGGGTTTGCTCGGATTGGGCGGGGGCCTCCACCGGCAGCAACACTAGGCTGCTCAATATCAGGGAGATAATTAATTTTTTCACTTTGAGAACCCTCAGAATAGATTTTTACATTTTATAAATCTTAAAGTAATCTCCAAAAAAAGTAAAGTGGCGGAGCCGAGGCTCCGCCACTCTTTTCTTAACTGGTTCCGAAGCTCCGGCTTCGGAACCCGGCTTTCCGGCCAAGCTCTGCTTGGCCCAAGCCCGGCCTACCGCGGGTGAACCGATTTTTCCAAGCCGGAGCTTGGCGCCCAGGTGCATTACCAGGGTGGCGAAGCTGGAGCTTCGCCGGAAAATGGCGTTCCCAAGCAGAGCTTGGGAACGAGATTAAAGAACACAGAAGTTTATTGCAAAAAAAAGGGGAGCCGCAGCTCCCCTGGAGGTTTGGTCAGGAGTAAAGATTACAGGCCCGGGAAGATCTTCACCGCGTTCATGGCCAGGTCGTAGAGGCGCCCGGGGAAGATGCCGATGAGCATGACGCCGGCGGCGGTGGTGGCCAAGACCGCGGTAAGGCCGGGGGAGAAACTCACCGGGCCCAGGTCGGCTTCGGCGGGCTTCATGTACATCAGCACGGTGATCCTCAGGTAGTAAAAAACCGAGACCAGGGAGTTCATCACGCCGATGATGGCCAGCCAGATGTAGCCGGCCTGCACCGCGGCGGAGAAGATGTAGAACTTGCCCACAAAACCGGCGGTGGGCGGGATGCCCGCCAGGGCGAACATGAACAGGGCCATGCTGGCGGCCAGGGCCGGATGTTGGAAGCCCAGGCCGGAGTAGTCGTAGATATTGAGGTAGCTGTCCTTCTTGCGCCCCACCAGGATCACCACCCCAAAGGCTCCCAGGTTCATCAGGGTATAGGCCAGCAGGTAGTAGAGCAGGCTGACCGCGCCCAATTGGTTGGCGGCCACCAGGGCCACCAGGAGGTAGCCGGCGTGGGCGATGGAGGAATAGGCCAGCATGCGTTTGATGTTGGTCTGGGCGATGGCCACGACGTTGCCGATGGTCATGGTGGCCACGGCCAGGACCCAGACGAGCATGGTCCAGTCGCCCTTCATGTCCAGGAAGACCAGGAAAAAGACCCGGGCAAAGGCGGCGAAGGCCGCGGCCTTGACCCCCACCGCCATGAAGGCGGTGACCGAAGTGGGGGCGCCTTCATAGACGTCCGGGGTCCACATGTGGAAGGGGGCCGAAGCCACCTTGAAGCCGAAGCCCACCAAGAGCAGGGCGATGCCGGCCAGGGTCAGGGGCTGGGTAAATTTGGCTCCCAGGACCTTAGGCAGTTCATCCAGGTAGAGGGTGCCGCCGGCGGCGCCGTAGAGCATGGCCATGCCGAAGAGCAGAAAGGCGCTGGAAAAGGAGCCCAGGATAAGGTACTTAAGCGAAGCTTCATTGGAGCGGGCGTCCTCCCGAAACAACCCCGCCAGGACATAGACTGCGATGGACATGACCTCCAGACCCAGGAAAAGCATGATGAGGTGCGCCGCGGCGGTCATGAGCATCATGCCCACGGTGGCGAAGAGCACCAGGGCGTAATATTCGCCCAGGTTCTTGCCGTAGTCTTCCAGGTACTGCCGGCTGAGCATCACGGTGAGGGCGCTGCCCAGGATGAAGACCAGGTAAAAGAACAGGGTGAAGTTGTCCACGTAGATCATGCGGGCGAAGTCGGTATGGGCCTTCTGCCCCCACATGAGGCAGGTTTGCAGGGCCGCGGCGGCCAGGCCCAGGAGGCTGAGCTGCGGGAAGTAGGCCTTGCGTCCCCGGGGGGAGAGGGCGTCCAGCAGCAGGATGACCACGGCGGTGACGGTCAGGATGAGCGCCGGCCCGATGCTGTTCAGATGGAAACTAGGGATGTTGATGGTCATTTCGCCACCCCCTTGAAGACCTGGGATTGGGTGACCTGGGTGGCCTTGGCCTTATCCATCATGGTTATGAAGTTGGCTGTGGTGGCCTTGGTCTTATCTAAAAAGGTGCTGGGATAAACCCCGATCCACATGATGAATAACAGCAGGGGCGCAAAGATGGCGATCTCCCGCAGGGACAGGTCAGTGAGCGCCTGGTTCTTCTCATTGGTGCATTGGCCCCAGACCACCCGCTGAAACATCCAGAGCATGTAACAGGCGGAGAAGATGACGCCGGTGGCGGCGATGACGGCATAGACCGGGGCGGTTTTAAAAGCCCCCAACAGGATGAGAAACTCGCCCACGAAGCCGTTGGTGCCGGGCACCGCGATGGAGGACAGGGTGACGATCATGAAGATGGTGGCATAGATGGGCATGGGGGTGGCCAGGCCGCCGAAATCGGCGATCATCCGGGTGTGCCGCCGTTCATAGATCATGCCGACGATCAAGAAGAGGGCGCCGGTGGAGAGGCCGTGGTTGATCATCTGGATGATGCCGCCCTGGATGCCCGAGAGGGTGAAGGTGAACAACCCGAGCATGACGAAGCCCAGGTGGCTCACGGACGAGAAGGCGATGAGGCGCTTCAGGTCCTTTTGCATCATGGAGACCAGGGCGCCGTAAACGATGCCGATGACCGCCAGGATGCTGAACAGGGGCACAAAGTAATGGGCCGCCTGGGGGAACAGGGGCATGTTGAAGCGCAGGAAGCCGTAAGTCCCCATCTTCAGGAGGACGGCCGCCAGGATGACCGAGCCCACGGTGGGAGCTTCAGTATGGGCGTCCGGCAACCAGGT
>CAZOCQ010000179.1:0-6514 GCA_964578335.1 uncultured Desulfobacca sp. | reverse complement strand
GGCCATCATATTTATGCAGCGTCACCATAAATTCTTAAGTCAACAGCATTGAGGGCCGGGGTGAGGGGGAACATGGCTTTTCCTCCTTTGCGGATGAGCTAATGGCCCACGCGGACTGTTCCCCTTTTACCCCTTTCCCCGTTTCCCCTAAAAGTTTGAATATCTAACCAGGTCCTCAATCCAATTTCAGCGACTAACTCATTAGTTAGATGAAGAGCACTTTCCCCTTAGCCCTCACCTTTCTCACCAAGCTGCCCTGGCCCTGGCGGGGGGAAGCCGCCCCCGAGGACCTGGCCCGCTCCCTCTTCTGGTTCCCCTGGGTGGGGCTGGTTCTGGGTCTGATTTTCGTGGGGGCCTGGACCGGGTTGCTGAAGGCGCTGCCGCCCCCGGCGGCCGCGGCCCTGCTGCTCTGCCTCACGGTGGTGCTCACCGGCGCCCTCCACCTGGACGGCCTGGCCGACACCCTGGACGGGCTGGGCGGCGGCCGGACCCCCGAGGAGCGCCGGCGCATCATGAAGGACTCCCGGGTGGGCGCCTTCGGGGTGCTGGGCCTCATCCTGGTGCTGCTGGCAAAATTCAGCCTCTTTCTGGCCTTGGCGGACCGGGGCTGGCGGGGACCGATCATCCTGTATCCGGTGTTGAGCCGCGGGGGCATGGTGCTGCTGGCTTATCTCTCCGACTACGCCCGCCCGGAAGGCGGCCTGGGGCAGGCCATGACCAGCGGGGTGAGTGAGCGGATCGCCAGCGGGGCCACGATTAGCGCCTTGCTGCTGGCGGTGCTGTTGCTGGGCTTCAGGGGTCTGATCCTCTGGGCCGGGGCCGCCGGCCTGGTCTGGCTGTTGAGCCGCTATTTCCGCCGGACCCTGGGGGGAGTCACCGGCGACGCCCTGGGAGCGGCTAATGAAATCCTTGAGGTGGCGGTATTGACCGGAGCTTTACTTTTTGGTTGAACCGCGGCGCGGCAAATTTCCATTTTCGTAATTTTCTGATAAAATTATTTATGGGGAAGGGCGTAGGGGCGGCTCGAGAGCCGCCCCTGCCGGAAGGGATTTCGAGACAAACCCTGCCCCAGGTTTTCGGTTGCCAGGCTACAATATTTTAATCCGATTTCTTCACCGAAAACCGAAAACTGAAAACCGAAAACCGCACTTATCGGAGGAGACCATGTTACCCGACGTCATTGAACTCCGGGGCAAGATAAAGGAATTTAAAGACCGCTTGGAAATTATCCGAGGTCATCTTTGATTTGGAAGGCAAACAGGTCCGGCTGCGCCACCTGGAAGAGCTGATGGCGGCCCCGGACCTCTGGGACGACCAGGCCCGGGCCGCCGAAATCCTCAAGGAACGCGGCGCCCTGCTCCAGGCCCTGGAGGAGTGGAAACAGCAGGAATCCCAACTGGAGGACCTGGAGGTCCTCCTGGACCTGGGGGTGGAGGAGGAGGACCCTAAAGCCCTCAAGGAAGTGGCCTCCGAACTGGCGAAAATGGCCGGCTCCTTCCGGGAGTGGGAGCTCAAACTGCTGCTGGGCGCCGAGGAAGACCAGCTCAACGCCATCGTCACCATCCATGCCGGGGCCGGCGGCACCGAGGCCCAGGACTGGACCGAAATCCTCTTGCGCATGTACCTGCGCTACGCCGAACGCCACGGCTTCAAGTCCGAAACCATTGATATGCTGGAGGGTGATGAGGCCGGGGTCAAGAGCGTCACCTTCACCGTGTCCGGCCCCTATGCCTTCGGCTATCTGAAGAGCGAGTCGGGCATCCACCGCCTGGTGCGCATCTCCCCCTTCGACGCCAGCGGCCGCCGCCACACCTCCTTCGCCGCGGTCCAGGTGCTGCCGGAGATTGACGACCGTATCGAGGTGGACATCCAGGAAAAGGACCTGCGCATTGACACCTACCGGGCCAGCGGCCCCGGCGGCCAGCACGTCAACAAGACCTCCTCGGCGGTGCGCCTCACCCACCTGCCCACCGGCATCGTGGCCTCCTCCCAGACGGAGCGCTCCCAACACCGCAACCGGGAGCTGGCCATGAAGCTCCTGCGGGCCCGGCTCTATGACCTGGAGAAGCGCAAGCGGGAAGAGAAGAAGCAGGAGCTGCAGGAGGCCCAGAAGGAGATCGCCTGGGGCAGCCAGATCCGCTCTTACGTCATGCAGCCTTACCGCCTGGTGAAGGACCATCGCACCAAGCACGAGGCCGGCAACGTGGACGCCGTCCTGGACGGCGACCTGGACGGCTTCATCGAAGCCTATATCCTGAGTGGCGGAGAGGACAAACCGGAAGCCCAGGCCGCCAACGGCCGGTAATTCCTGTAAAGGCGGCTCTTGAGCCGCCCTGCTGATTTCTCCCGAGAGGGAAAAATGGGGAACAGCCGCCCCCGGCTGTTCTTTTCAATGGCGGACCTCACCCTGCGCCCATAACTTTGAACTTTGAACCTTGAACTTTGAACTGTTCATGACCATCCCCAAGATCACTTCCGCCGAATACCGCCTCAGCGTCCACCAGGCGACCCAGTTGCCCCCCGCTGACCTCCCGGAGGTCGCCTTCCTGGGGCGCTCCAACGTCGGCAAGTCCTCCCTGATCAACGTCCTTTTGGGGCGCCGCAAGCTGGTGCGCACCAGTTCCCACCCGGGCTGCACCCGGGCCCTCAACTTCTTCCTCATCAACCACTGCTGGTACTTCGTGGACCTGCCGGGCTTCGGCTACGCCGCGGTCTCCAAAGAACTCAAGGCTAGTTGGGGGCGGCTGATCCTGGATTACCTGGGGAGCCGCCCGAACCTGGCGGCGGTGGTCCTGCTCCAGGACAGCCGGCGCCGGCTGGGTCCCGAAGAACTGTTTCTCTGGGAGTTTCTGCGGGAAAGGGGGCGGCCGGTCCTCCCGGTGCTCACCAAGGCGGACAAATTGAAGCAGGGGGAGCGCAGCCGGCAGCTCAAACACCTGGCCGAAGCCCTGGCCCCCCTGGGGGTGGCCCCTGGTGATTTTACCTGGTTTTCCGCCCTCACTCGCGAAGGCCGGGAACAGCTCTGGACCCGGCTGCTGGCCTGTCTGGGGGGGAGATAAGGTCACCCGGCCCCCCGGTTTTAAAGCGCTTGCCAAAATTATTCCGTTCTATACTCCCATCCCCCTCGAAGCGATGGTTGATTAAAGGGTTTTCACATGAGCAGCCTTGAAAAAAATTTATTGCAACTGAGTTGATTTGTGATTACTAGTTAAGCATGAGCGATCAGTGCGATTTTCGCCAATGGCTGCTCGGCCTTGGTTTAAGGCCCACCAAGGTGCGCCTGGCGGTGCTGGAAGTCCTGGGGGCCGCCCCCCGGGCCCTGCGGGCCCAGGAGATTTTGGCCGCGGTGCGCGCCCGGCAGCGGGTGAACAAGGTCACGGTGTACCGCATCCTGGAGGAGTTTACCCGGCGGGACATGGTGCGCCGCCTGGCTTTGGAGGGCCGGGTCAACCACTATGAACTGGCCTGCGAACACCACCCGCCCCACCCGCATTTTCAATGCCAGACCTGCCGGGAGATTCAATGCCTGGCCCCGGTGCCCCTGGCCCGCATGTGGAGCGAGCTTCAGGGGCCGGTGGGCAACCGGGCCGATCACATTGAGATTCGGGTGGAGGGCCTGTGCCACAAGTGCCGGGACACGGAATGAGATACCAGGCAACCGAGTTGCAATATCCTCTTTTGACGGCCTGACAGTTGGAGGCCGAATATGAAGCCCTCTTAGCAGAAAGACCGGTGCACCATGTCCCCTGACCGCATTGATCAAAGCGTCCCTTTGCAGAAAACCCTGCTCAACCGCGGCAGGGCGGAGGTCTGTGAGCCGCCCTCGCGGGCGGCTGAGCCGTTCTCCCCCCTGGGTTGGAGCATCTTTGCCCGGCTGCTGGCCGCGGCCGCGGCCGCCGGCCTGCTGTGGCTGGCGGTGGCCTGGGCCTTGGGCTGGCTTTCTTAGGACCGGCCTGATGGATGACATTATTTTACATGACCTCACCCTCGGTTATGACCGGCATCCCGCGGTGCACCACCTCTCCGGGGTCTTCGCCGCCGGTTCCATGACCGCGGTGGTGGGCCCTAACGGCGCCGGCAAAAGCACCCTGTTGAAGGGGCTCACCGGCCTCCTGCCGCCGCTGGGGGGCCGCATCGCCCAGGGCCGGCTGCGCACCTCCCAGATGGCTTATTTGCCGCAGCAGGCGGAGATTGACCGCAGCTTCCCGGTGACGGTGCTGGACACCGTCGCGCTCGGGCTTTGGCAGCGCGTCGGCATGTTCAGAGGGTTGCAGCAGGAGGATTGGCGGCAGGCCAGGCAGGCCCTGGCCGCCGTGGACCTGGAGGGCTTTGAACGCCGGGCCATCGGCAACCTGTCCGCCGGCCAATTTCAACGGGTCTTGTTCGCCCGCCTGCTGCTCCAGGACTGTCCGGTCATTCTCCTTGATGAACCCTTCGCCACCCTGGATGCGCGGACCACCGCCGATCTCCTGGAGGTGGTCCACCACTGGCACGCCGAGCAGCGGACCATCATCGTGGTGCTGCACGACTTGGAGCAGGTGCGGGCCTTTTTTCCCAGGACCCTGCTCCTGGCCCGGGAGCCCATCGGCTGGGGCGAGACGGCCGAGATCCTGACCCCGGAGAATTTGCAGCGGGCCCGGCGCATCTCCGAGGCCTGGGACGAGACGGCCGAGGTCTGCTGTCTGGGCGGGACATGAACCAGCTCTACGACTTTTTTCTGTCTCCCTTTCTGGACTTCCAGTTCATGCGCCACGCCCTGGTGGCCTGCCTGGCCCTGGCCCTGGGCTGCGGCCCCGTGGGGGTGCTGCTGGTGCTGCGGCGCATGAGCCTGATGGGCGACGCCCTGTCGCATGCGGTGCTGCCCGGGGTGGCCCTGGGCTTTTTGATTTCCGGCCTCTCCCTTTACTCCATGACCCTGGGGGGCATCCTGGCGGGGCTGGCGGTGGCTCTTTTGGCGGGGGCGGTCTCGCGCCTCACCACCCTCCTGGAGGACGCCAGCTTCGCGGCCTTTTACTTGATCTCGCTGGCCCTGGGGGTTCTCATCGTCTCCCTGCGGGGCAGCAACATTGATCTCATCCACGTGCTCTTCGGCACCATTCTGTCGGTGGATGAGGCCGCCCTGATTCTGGTGGCCGCCATCTCGACGGTGACGCTGTTTATCCTGGCGATTATTTACCGGCCCCTGATGGTCGAATGTTTCGATCCCGGTTACCTGAAGTCAGTGGGAGGCTGGGGCGCGGTGATGCACTTCACCTTCCTGGTCCTGGTGGTGGTGAACCTGGTGGCCGGCTTCCGGGCCTTGGGGACCTTGATGGCGGTGGGCATGATGATGGTGCCGGCGGTTTCGGCCCGCTTCTGGGCCCGGCAGGTCTGGTCGTTGGCCCTGGCGGCCGTGGTCATCGCCATGCTGTCCGGCTATGCCGGCCTGCTGCTGTCCTTTCATGCCCACCTCCCTTCCGGGCCTTCCATCATCCTCACCGCCGGCCTCTGTTATCTGGTGTCCGTCATCTTCGGGGCGCACGGCAGCATCTACAGCCGCCGCCGGGCCGACCTCCATTTGGGCGGCTAGAACTTTTTCAAACTGGAGATAGATTATGACTTGCAGCACCAGGATTGCGGTTCTTCTTTGGATTCTCTGCCTGGCCGCGGGAGTAACCGGGGCGCGGGCCGAGGGCAAAATCCGGGTCATCGCCAGCTTCAGCATCTTGGGAGACCTGGCCAAAAACGTCGGCGGCGACCGGGTAGAGGTCACCACCCTGGTGGACGCCAACGGCGACGCCCACGTGTACGAGCCGAACCCGGCGGACGCCAAGGCCCTGAGCCGGGCCCACCTGGTGGTGATTAACGGCCTGGGGCTGGAGGGCTGGATGGACCGCCTGGTCCGGACCTCCGGCTATAAAGGCCCGGTGGTGGTGGTCAGTGAAGGGATTAAACCCCGGGAGATGGCGGAAGATGGGCACCAACACGGCGCCGGGCATCACCATGAGCACAAGATTGATCCCCATGCCTGGCAGGATTTACGCAACGGCTTGATCTATGTGGAGGACCTCACCCGGGCGCTCAGCCAGGTGGACCCGGCCGGCGCCTCCACCTACAAGACCAACGGCGAGGCCTATAAGAATAAGCTCCGGGAACTGGACCGATGGGTGCGGGCGGAATTCGCCGGCATACCGCCGGCGAAACGCCGGATGATTACTTCCCATGACGCCTTCGGCTATCTGGGGGCGGCCTATGGCCTTACCATCCTGTCGCCCATGGGGGTCAGCACCGAGAGCGAACCCTCCGCCGGCGGCATCGCCCAGCTTATCAAACAAATCCGCCGGGAAAAGATCACCGCGGTCTTCATCGAGAACGTCAGCGATCCGCGCCTGATGGAGCAAGTGGCCAAGGAAAGCGGCGTCACCCTGGGGGGCGAGCTTTATTCGGACGCCTTATCGAAGCCGGACGGCGCCGCGCCCACCTATATCGAGATGTTCAGGAACAACGTCACCAAGATCGTGGCGGCCATGCGGCG
>CAZOCQ010000178.1:0-6535 GCA_964578335.1 uncultured Desulfobacca sp. | reverse complement strand
TCCACCGCGTCCGCCAACGCCTGCCGCACCGGCGTCAGGGTCAACCCCAGATATTTTACCGCTTTTGTGTTGTCGAAGTACATAAATTTTCGCGCCATGCGGATGGCGGTCACCGGCATACGGGGCGTTCTCCCTAGAAGGCTGCCGGTCAGGAACTGGTCGATATAGGACATGAACAGCACCGGCCAGTAAGGCAGTTTGACCTTGGGAGCCGGCCGGCCGCTGATCTCCGCCAACAACTGGAAGATCTGTGACAGGCTCAGGTTCTCATGCCCCAGGATATATTTTTCGCCCACCTGTCCCTTGGCCTCCGCCAACAGATGGCCCCGGGCCACGTCATTAACGTGGATGAGATTCAGCCCGGTCTCCAGGTAGGCCGGCATACGCCCCTTCAGGAAATCCACGATCATCTGGCCGGTGGGGGTGGGGCGCCAGTCCCAGGGACCCACCGGGGTGCTGGGATTGACCACCGTCAGGGGCAGGCCGGCGGCGGCGAACTGCAGGGCGGCCTGTTCCGCCAGGAACTTGGAGCGCTTGTAGTGGCCCACCATGTCGGGCAGGTTCACTGGGGTGTCTTCGGCGCCTGGGGCGCCGTCTCCGGGATTGCCCAGGGCCCCCACGGTGCTGGTATAGACCACCCGCTCCACCCCCTGGTCCTGGGCTGCGGCCAGGAGGTTCTTGGTGCCTTCGACGTTAACCGCGTACATCGCCGCCGGGTCCGGCACCCAGAGGCGGTAGTCGGCGGCCACGTGGAAGAGGCGGGAGCAGCCGTCCAGGGCCGCCCGGAGCGACTCTGGGTCCCGCAGGTCCCCTTCCGCCACCTCCACCGCCAGGCCCTCCAGGGCCGGATGTTTGGGGTCCCGGGCCAGGACCCGGACCGGCCGGCCGGCGGCCAGGAGTTCTACTACCACCGCCCGGCCCACAAAGCCGCTGCCGCCGGTGACCAGGGTGAGGGACCGGTTTTCGGTTTTCGGTTTTCGGTTTTCGGTCATTTTTAGACGCTGTCAGGCTTGGTTACCAGCCAAATGGAATCGAACTTAAAACTATAATATTCCAAAAAAAGCAATCTTGCCAAAAAATGAATGGCGGAAAGTTCAGTGAAGCCGCCCTAAAATTAAGCAGGGCGGTTCAAGAACCGCCCCTGCAACCCCATCCTCCCAGATACCATGGCATCCGGGGAATAGACTGTTTTCTTATGCAATGCAACTCTTTGTTAGCTTAACGCGCTTTTACCGGAAACCGAAAACCGAAAACCGCCTTATTCCTCTTCCCGGGCCTTAACGGCCTGGAGGTACTGCCCCAGGGCCTGCAACGGGAAGCAGTCCTTGTAGAGGTGGTAGCGGATCATGAAATGGCCGGGAAAGCCGGTGCCGGTGAAATGGTCCTCATGCCAGCGGCCTTCGGGCGTCTGGGTGCGCAGCAGGTATTCCACCCCGGCCTGCACTTCCGGAGAATCGGCCTCTCCGGCGGCCATGAGCCCCAATAAGGCCCAGGCGGTCTGGGAGGCGCCGCAGACGCCCTGGCCCATCATTTCGGCGTTAGGATAGGATTCGCAGCACTCGCCCCAGCCGCCGTTGGGCAGCTGGCACTCCTTGAGCCAGGCCACCGCCCGGCGCACGTAAGGCTGCTGCATATCCTCGCCGATGGCCGCCAGCCCCGCCAGCACCGACCAGGTGCCGTAGATGTAATTCACTCCCCAGCGCCCCCACCAGGCGCCGTCCGGGTGCTGTCTTTGCCGCAGAAAAGCCAGGGCCTTCTGAGCGGCGGGATGGTCCAGGCCGTGGCCGAAGGCGCCCATCATCTCCAGGATGCGGCCGGTGATGTCTTCGGTGGGCGGGTCCACCAGGGCTTTCAGGTCCCCGAAGGGGATGGCGTTGAGCCATTCCTTGGTGTTGTCCTTGTCGAAGGAGGCGAAGCCGCCGTTTTTGCACTGCATCCCCAAACACCAGTTGATGCCCCGCTGGAGGGCGGCCTGAGGTTTGGCGGTATCGGCCAGACCCTCCTTCAACGCCACCAGCACCATGGAGCTGTCGTCCACGTCGGGATACCAGTTGTTGACGAACTCGAAGGCCCAGCCGCCGGGAGGCAGGTCGGGGCATTTAATGCACCAGTCTCCCGGTTTGAAGATTTGTTTGGAGAGCAGCCAGGAGGTGGCCTTGACCATGGCCGGGTCTGCGGGCGGCAGACCGGCCGCCGCCAGGGCCCGCAACGCCAGGGCGGTGTCCCACACCGGCGAGATGCAGGATTGCAGCCGGGTGCACTCGCCTTCCTGGAGTTCGAAGAACTCCAGGGCCTGCAGACCCCGGTGCACCGGATCGCTCTCCACATCATAGCCGCGCAGGACCAGGGCCAGCACGGAGTTGAGCATGGCCGGCTGGATGCCGGCCCAGTCGCCGCTCTCTTCCTGGTGCTCCAGAATCCAGCGCTCCGCCTTTTTCAGGGCGTAGTTGCGCAGCCAGGGCAACGGCAGCTTGTAATAGAGCTTCAAAATCCGGTCCGTGACCACGAACAGGTTTTCCAGGAGCGAACCCCGGCGTTTCCAGGCCACCCGATGCTGTTCGAAGGGTTCGCTGGGGTCCAGGAAGAGCTCGGACACCGACTGCTCCGGCGGCAGCGGCCGCACCGGGCGCTGGGCCATGACGATCATCAGGGGCACCACCGTGGCCCGGGTCCAACTGGAGAACTCGTAGATGCTGAGACCGGTCCAGGGCGGCAGCAGGATGAATTCCACCGGCAAGAGCGGGATGCCGTCCCAACTGAGCTGGCCGAACAGGGCCAGGAAGATGCGGGTAAATACCCGGGTCTTTAAGGCCCCGCCCCGGGCCAGGATAAACTCCCGGGCCTGGGCCATCCGCGGGTCGTCCGGCGGCAATCCGGCGATTTTTAAGGCCAGGTAGGCTTCGACGGTGGTGCTGAGTTCGCCGCCGTCCCCGAACCAGATGGACCAGCCGCCGTTGGGTAATTGCTTGGCCAGGATATCGGCCGCCAGGCGGGGGATTTTCCCCTCGTCCAGCCCCAGAAAGCGGTGAAGCATGAGGTATTCGGCGGTGATGGTGACGTTGGATTCCAGCTCGGCCCACCAGTAGCCTTCGGAGTGCTGCATCCCCAGCAAGGCGGCCTGAGCCCGGCGCACGGCGCGTTCAATCCGGCTGATAAAGATCTTTGGCGGCGCTTCCTGCGCGTGACTGCGGGCAACTACCGATTTTCCCCCCAAAATCTTGTCCCCCCGCATTGTCTTCTCAATCGGCATACTATACCATAGCTTCCTAAAGCGCCATAGTATTTTGCCACTTAAATCTTTTTATTTAAGGATTGGTGGTTGAATTATCAAGGGGTTAGCCACCGGCAAAATTCCTTCCTCAGAATTCTCCGGGAACGGGGAGTCGGACTGGCTTACTTTTTCGGTTCCCAGCAGGAATTGGGCCCCTTGCTGCTGAATGGCCAACCGGTGACCGGCGCGCCGGAATCCGATCTGGACCTGGGTGTGGTTTTCCTGGAGCATCCGGTGGATTATTGGGAAGGGGAGGCCCGGCGTCGGCGTTTGCAGGAGGACCTGGCCGGCCTGTTTGCTCCGGTGCGCCTGCACCTGCTGCTGTTGGAGGAAGAAAACGCCCACGTGCAACACGCCGCGGCCATCAAGGGCATCCCGGCCTATGCGGTGAATGAGGAGTTCGCCCGGCAGTACCGCCGGAAAGTCTATGCCCTCTACGCGGATTGGCATTCCTGGTGGTGAAGCGGCCGGGGTAGAAATCAGGGGGTCATCCGAAAACATATCTGCTAAATTATCCTCGACAATTGTTATTCGGCATCTAAGAGATTATTATATATTAAACGGGAAAATAAGGCCCTGAACCGCGGGGCTGAAAAATTAAAATCACTCTTAAATTGATGCTAAATCAGGTCATTTCAGCTCCCCAGGCCACTTTGCCGGTTTTTCCCGGCCATTCCATCCGCAAAATAAATCTCTGGAGATAAAATGGCTAGCAGAGACGAAGAAATCGAAACTCAATCAGAAGCAATCAGCATCCCGTCCTCCCTGCCCCTGTTGGCGGTGCGGGACGTGGTGGTGTTTCCCAACATGGTGCTGCCCCTGTTCGTGGGGCGGGAGACCTCGGTGATGGCCATTGAAGCGGCCCTGGCCGAGGACCGCCTCCTGTTTTTGGCCACCCAAAAAGACCAGGCGGTGGAGAATCCCGAACCGGAAGACATCTACTCGGTGGGCACCGTGAGCCTCATCCTCAGGATGTTGAAGCTCCCGGACGGCCGCCTGAAGATTTTGGTCCAGGGCAAGGCCAAGGCCCGCATCGAGGAGTTTGTCCAGGAGCGGCCCTACTTTCGGGTGGGGTTGGAGGTGATCCCCGAAGCGGCCGTGGCCGAAATCTCCCCTGAGGCCGAGGCCCTCATGCGCAACGCCCGGGAGATGTCGGAAAAGATCCTCACCTTGAAGGGCATTATGTCCCCGGACCTTTTGGCCATCCTGGAGTCCATCGAGGACCCCGGCCATCTGGCCGACCTGGTGGCCGCCAACCTGCGCCTTAAAATTGACGAAGCCCAGATGGTCCTGGAGGAAGTGGACCCCATCCGCAGCCTCATCAAGGTCAACGATTTCCTGCGCAAGGAGATGGAGGTCTCAGCCATCCAGGCCAAGATCCAAAACCAGGCCCGGGAAGAGATGGACCGCACCCAGCGGGAGTACTTCCTGCGGGAGCAGTTACGGGCCATCAAAAAGGAGCTGGGCGACATCGACGAACAGAGCAAGGAGATGGAGGATTACCGCCTCAAGATCGCCCGGGCCCGCATGACCAAGCAGGCCGAAGAAGAGGCGCTTAAGCAACTGACTCGCCTGGAGCAGATGCACCCCGACGCCGCCGAAGCCTCCATCGTCCGCACCTACCTGGACTGGCTGGTGGAACTGCCCTGGAGCAAGGGCACCCGGGACAAGCTGGAAGTCAAGGAGGCCAAGGCCATCCTGGATGAGGATCACTTCGACCTGGAAAAGGTGAAGGACCGCATCCTGGAATATTTGAGCGTGCGCAAGCTCAACAAAAAGATGAAAGGCCCCATCCTCTGCTTCGTGGGCCCTCCCGGGGTGGGCAAGACCTCTTTGGGCCAGTCCATCGCCCGGGCCCTGGGGCGCAAGTTCACCAGGATTTCCCTGGGCGGCATGCGGGACGAAGCGGAAATCCGGGGCCACCGCCGCACCTACATCGGCGCCCTGCCCGGCCGCATCATCCAGGGGCTCAAAACCGCCGGCTCCAATAATCCGGTCTTTCTGCTGGACGAAGTGGACAAGATCGGCATGGACTTCCGGGGCGATCCCTCCGCCGCCTTGTTGGAGGCCCTGGACCCGGAGCAGAACCATTCCTTCAGCGACCACTACCTCAATGTGCCTTTTGACCTGTCCAGGGTGATGTTCATCACCACCGCCAACCTGGTGGATCCCATCCCTTCGGCCCTGCGGGACCGTATGGAGATCATCCGCCTGCCCGGCTATACCGAAGACGAGAAGCAGGAGATCGTCCGGCGCTACCTGCTGCCCCGGCAGCTCCAGGAAAACGGCCTCCACCCCGAAGACCTGAAGATTTCCCCGGAGGTGCTGAAAAGGGTGATCATTTACTACACCCAGGAAGCGGGGTTGCGGAACCTGGAGCGACAGATCGGCGCCCTCTGCCGCAAGGTGGCCCGCCGGATCGCCGAAGGCGAGAAAGGGCCCTTTACCATCAATCGGGGCAACCTGCACCGTTATCTGGGGCCGCCCCAGTTTCTGCCGGAAGGAGAGGTGGAGAAAGACGAAGTAGGAGTGGCCACCGGTCTGGCCTGGACCCAGGTGGGGGGGGAAACCCTGGCGGTGGAAGCCACCCTCATGAAAGGCAAAGGCCACTTACAGCTCACCGGGCAGTTGGGTGAGGTCATGAAGGAATCGGGCCAGGCGGCCCTGAGCTACGCCCGTTCCCGGGCCGAGTTGCTGAATCTGCCCGACGATTTTTATGAAAAGCTGGACATCCACATCCACGTGCCCGCCGGGGCCACCCCCAAGGACGGGCCTTCCGCCGGGGTCACCATGACCACCGCCCTGATCTCGGCGTTGACCAAGATCCCGGTGCGCCGGGACGTGGCCATGACCGGGGAAATTACCCTGCGGGGCAAGGTCCTGCCCATCGGCGGCTTGAAGGAAAAGGCCATTGCCGCGCTCAGGGCCCGGGTCAAGCAGGTCATTATCCCCGAGGCCAACAAGAAGGACCTGGCGGAGATTCCCGCCAACGTCAAGCGTCGTCTCAAGTTTGTGCCGGTGACCGACGTGGACGAAGTCCTCAACGTCGCCCTGACCCGCTCGCCTTTCCAGGCCGGCAAGCTGACCCGGCCCGGCAAAGGCCGGGGCGCCGCGGCCCGGATGCCGGTGGTGTGATACATTTGCAAAGTAAGCAGTAGGCCATCAGCAGAAAATGAAGCAGGCTGTTCTGAACAGCTCTTTCTGGTAGCGCAGGCTTCCAGCCTGTATCCCAGGTTTGGCGGGCACGGAGGCCCGCTCTACCAA
>CAZOCQ010000177.1:0-6620 GCA_964578335.1 uncultured Desulfobacca sp. | reverse complement strand
GCCGGTAGGAGTGCACCTCCCGGCGCACCAGGTCGGTGATCACCTCTTCGTGGGTAGGGCCGAAGCAGTAGTCCCGTTCGTGGCGGTCCAGGAAGCGCAGCAACTCCTTGCCGTACACCCCCCAACGCCCCGACTCCCGCCAGAGCTCCGCCGGCTGCACCGCGGGCATCAGGACCTCCTGGGCCCCGGCCCGGTCCATCTCCTCCCGGACGATGCGCTCCACCTTGGCCAGGACCTTCTTGCCCAGGGGCAGATAATTGTAAATCCCGGAGGTGACCTTGCGGATCATCCCGGCCCGCAACAGCAATTTATGGGAAACCGCCTCGGCCTCCGCCGGGGTCTCTTTCAAGGTTGGAATGAGCATCCGTGAGAAGAGCATAATTACCCCAATTTTAATTATTTTATCATATCTATCTTACGATAGCAGGCATTGGCAGCACAACTCATTTGCACCTTGGCAGGGCAGAGGTCAACGAAAAAAATAGGGCACAGCGTGCCCCCGGATTTCCTGGTAGCGCAGGCTTCCAGCCTGTGCTTTTTTGGCGGCCACAGGCCGCCCTACATTCCTCTGTGCGCTCTCTGCGCCCTCTGCGCCTCTTCGTTTAAGCCGTTCCCCGGCAGTAGCCGCTCCTGCTGCATCTGAAAGGCCTGCACCATGAGCGACTCCAAATTGATGGCGTCTTCCCGGTTGTATTGGAGAAGCAGGTTAAGGGCGGTGCGGTCGCCCCGCTGGTAGCGCCGCCAGAGGATCACCGCCATGTAGCCGTCCATGCCGTCCACCGCGGCCGGGCGCTGGATGCCGAAGCGGGGCTCGATCTTCTTGAGGCCGCCCTTATAGCCCAGGCGGGCCAGGAGAAAGCGCAGGTCCACGTGCAGGGGCGGCAGGGTCAGGTCCGGGAAATAGCCCCGCAGCACCGGCAGGTCGAACTGGGTGCCGTTGAAGGTCACCAACAGGTCAAAATCATTGATTACCTTGGGAAATTCCTGGAGATTATAGCCCTGGACGAACTGGCGCAGGCTGACCCCGTCATAGAGGCCCACCACCGTGACCAGCAGCCCCGGCCAGACGGTGCCGATGGTTTCGATGTCGAGATAACCCACCCGGGGCCGGCAAGCGCGGAACAGGCGCCAGTGTTCGCCAGCCGGCAGCCGGGGGCCGAAGTAGCCGGGGTCGTCCACGTGTTCGACGGACTCCCGCAACTCTTCCTTGAGGTGCGACACCTGCTCCCAGGGCAGGCCGGGGACCCGGGAGGCGGCCAGCAGGTCCCCCCAGGTTTCCAGCCCCTGGCGCCAGAACCGGGCCTCCCGCCGCGGCCCCACCCCGGGCAGGTGGATAAAAGTGCGTTGCAACATATTTTAAGCATATCACCGGGAGTCTATTCTGTCACCCCAGCCCGGATTTTCGCCCTTTGGGGCAAAATGACTTACCACAGAGACACAGAGATCACAGAGGGGCACAGAGTAAAACGGGGAAAAAGGCGAAAAGGGTAAAAGGGAAAGACGCACCTCTCAGAAGTTTATACCTTTTCCCCTTTTCCCCTTCTACCCCCAGCTTAGATTCTCTGTGTCCTCTGTGGTTAAATCATTCCTCCTTCAAGATCGCCGCCAAATGGGGTTGGATGGCCCGCCAGGCCGGGTAGGCCGCGGCGCCCAGGCCCAGGGACAGCACTAATAACAGGCTCTGCCAGTAGATGCCCGGCACCCAGTAAAGCTGGATGGTCCAGCCGAAGGCCTGCTTGTTGATGACCTTGATGAGCAGCAGCGACAGCGCCGAGCCGCAGGACGCTCCCAGAATAAAGCTCAAGAAGCTGGCTAGACCCGACTCGGTGAGCACCATGGTAAGAATCTGCCGTCGGGAGGCCCCGATGGCCTGGAGCAGGGCCAGCTCCCGCTCCCGCTCCATGACCAGCACCAGGAAGGTGGTGATGATGCCGAAGATGGCCACCAGCACCGCCACCCCTTCCAGGGCGTAGGTCAGGGCAAAGGTCTCGTCGAAGATGCGCAGAATGCCTTGGCGCAATTCCCGGTGCGACAGGGCCAGCAGCCGGTAGCGGCCGCCGTAGGTCTCCTGGAGCCGGGCCTGCACCTCCCGGGTCCGGGCCGGGTCCTGGAGGTAGAGGCGCACCGCGTTCAGGTGGCTATCCCGCCAGAAACGCCGGAAAGTGGCGATGTCCATCCAGACGCTGGGGCCGTCGGTGCGGTAGTCGTAGAAGACTCCGGCGATCCGGAGTTCCTGCGGCCCCGAAGGCGTAGGCAGCGTGAGGGTGTCGCCTTCGTTGAGTCGCAGGGCTTCGGCCAACGGTTCGGAAATGACTACGGACGGTAGGGACGGTTTTCGGTTTTCGGTTTTCGGTTTTCGGTAATCTAACCCCTGACCCCTAACCCCTGTCCCCTCCCCTCCCCGGCCCACCTCCTGCATAATCTTTTGCGTCTCCCCTTTCCTGAACCAGAGGCCGCCGTGTTTGGCCAATACGTCAAAACTGCCGCCGATCACCAGGATATCCCGGCCCCGGAAAGGCAGCCGCACGCAGCGGTAAAGGTAGATGTCGGCGATTTCCGGGTCCCGCTGCAACTCCGGCAGGATCTCCGGCGGCAGGTAGTGGTCGTAGGCCGCGGTGGAGAAGACCGCGGGGCCGAAAAAGATGTCGCCGCTGATGGCCCGGCTCACCCAGTCGTCCACCGTCCGGCGGAAGGAGCCGATCATCACGGTGACCGCGATGAGCATCCCCAGGGCGCAGGCCAGGGCGGCGACGGAGACCGCGCTGCGGCTGAGCGACCCGGCCAGGTAGCGGCAGCCCAGCCCGGCGGCGGGCCAGTTTTGCCAGAATCCCGCCAATCTCTCTCCCAGGAAACGGGACGAGACCGGAGTCAGCAGGGCAAATCCCAGGAGGATAAGGAAGGCCGCCACAAAGCCAGGCCAGGGGACGCCGCTGCTCACCTTCCAGAACGCCAGGGCCGCGGCCCCGGCCAGGCACAGGAGGCCCCACAGGGTGACGACCCCCACCCTGGCCTCCAGCTTCTCCTCCAGTTCCTCCCGGTGCCAGACGGCCCGCAACTGGGTGCGGGCCGCCTCCCGGGCCGGGAGCAGCGCCGCTATTAGGGTGGCCGCCAGCGCCAGGCCCCAGGCCTGGAGCAGCAGCCCGCCCTGCACCCAGACCTCCTGGGCCGCCACCGGCATGTAGAGGGAGCTGAGGTTCCGGGTCATCACCGCCAGGACCCCCCGGGCCAGACTTACCCCCAGGAGCAGGCCCAAAGCGCCGCCCGCCAGGCCGCTGACCGCGCCTTCGGCCAGAAAGAGCAGCAGCACCTGGGCCGGGGTCATGCCCAGGGTGCGCAAGAGGCCGATCTCCCGGCGCCGACGCACCACCGAGAGGGTGACGGACTGGTAGATGAGGAACATCCCCACAAACAGGGCGATGGCGCTGAGCACCGCCAGGTTGAGGCGGTAGGCGGCCACCAGGCCCTCGGTGCGGGAAGCCAGGTCGCCGGGCGGCGCCACTTCCACCCCCGGCGGGAGCACTGCTTTAAGGCGGCCGGGAAGTTGGGCCGGGTCGCCGCGGGCCAAGAGGTCGAGATAGTCCAGGCGGCCCACCCGGTCCAACAGTTCCTGGGCCGCGCCGATATCCATCAACAATACAGCGCCGTCCAGGGGGTAGAGGCCGTTAGGGGAATGGAAAACCCCGACGACCCGGAGGCTCTTCCGGGCCGGACCCACCAAGACCGGCAGGAAGTCCCCCGCCTTCAGACCCAGGCGGGCCGCCAGGGGCCGGCTCACCAGCACGGCGTCAGGCAAGGTGAGAAAGTCAACCCAGGCCCCTTCGCCCAGGCTGTTTGCCTGGTCAAGTTCGTAATCCCGGAAGTCTTTTTCAGAGAAGGGATCGATCCCCAGGAGCAGGACGGGGTCTTGACGCGGGCCGCTCAGCTCCAGGACGCTTTCCAGCACCGGGGCTGCGGCCTTGACCTCCGGCAAACGGCGCAGCCGGGCCAAGAGGTCCTCGTCAAGCGGCGCCCCGGGGCTGCGGACTCGCCACTGGGCTTTGCCGGCCACTGCGGTGACTCCGGTCTGAAAGCTCCTGACGGCGCTGGCCGCGGCCAGGGAGATGCTCAGATAGACCGCGGTGCCCAGGGCGATGCCCAGAATCGAGAGGAGGGTGCGCCCGGGATGCTGCCGCAGGTGGCGCCAGGAGAGGCGAAAAAGCCAGCGATTCATGGCAGGAGGGCGCCGTCCCGCATCCGGAGCACCCGGTCGGCGCGGCTCCCGGCCTCCGGGGCGTGGCTCACCAGCACCACGGTTTTGCGCCACTGTCGGTGCAGGTGAACAAAGAGGTCCAGGATTTGAGCGGCGGTGAGGGAATCGAGGTTGCCGGTGGGTTCATCCGCCAGGAGCACGGCGGGGTCGTTGATCAGGGCCCGAGCGATGGCGGCCCGCTGCATTTCGCCGCCGGAGACCTGGTGCGGCTTGTGCTCCAGGCGCGCCCCTAGGCCCACTTCGACCAGCCAACGCCGAGCGTCCTCCCTGGCCTGGGGAAACGGCGCGCCCCGGAGCACCCGGGGCAGGGCCGCGTTTTCCAGTAAAGTCAGCAGTGGCAACAGATTGAAGGATTGAAAGACCACCCCCACCTGGTCCCGGCGGAAGCGGGTGAGTTCCGGCTCCTGAAGCTGCGCCAGGTCCCGGCCGTCCAGGAGCACCCGGCCGGCGCTGACCGGTTCCAGACCGCCGACGACGTGCAGCAGGGTGCTTTTGCCGCAGCCGCTTTTACCGGTGACCGCCACAAACTCGCCCGCGGCGATCTGCAGGTCCACCTCCTTGAGGGCCTGTATTTGCTCAGGTCCTCGCCGGTAAACTTTGCTCACTTTTTGCAGCTCAATCACCGAAGTCTCCAAAATCCCGCCAGGTCATGGAAAAATTATAAACCCTGAGTTGGGGAATTTAAACTTGCCCTTTATCCATCCATATCTTCTCCGGCTTCGGAGCGCATCATTTTATTTTTTTGATGGAATGAACCTTTAGTTTACTGATAAGTTTTCGAATCATGGTTCCAATCTCCGCCTGTCTGATCCTCCCGCCGCTGAAATAACTTGCCCCTCCAATCTTGGACTGAAGGAAGATATTAGCTATTTTCAATTTTTCCCTATTGAAAAAAAATGAAAATTTATTAAAGTAAATCTAAGGAATAATCGATTAAGTAAACAACAGGTTATTTTAAAGGCAATGTCTGTCTGGTTAATTCATTCGGAATGGAAATTCATTCCAAACGGTGCCCAGAAGCCTGTTAATTTAAGGGCCTCAAGGAAAGGCGTCAGGAGTCGGAAAGGGATTTTCTGCCCCGGGTCTTAAGGACTGAAAGAGACCCGTCAGCAGTTGAGCCCGACCCCGGCTCAACATTAGGGCAGTGCAACACGACTCGGCCGCGGCCCCGTTCACCAAAGGAGACCAATTTTATGAATCTGAAGCAATTTTCCACCAAGTTGATGCTCACCATCGACCAGATATCCCACCTCACCGGGGTGCGCAAGTCCACCTTGCGTTATTGGGAAAAATCCTTCCATGATTGTCTCAACCCCTCCCGGACTGACTCCAATCGCCGGGAGTATTCCATGGAGGACCTGGAACGGATCAAGACGATTAAACGCCTGCTGGAGCAGGAACACCTCACCTCCCACGGGGTGCGTCTGCGTTTAATGGAACTTTTTCCGCCCAAGGACGCAGCCGAGGGGAATCGCCCGCCTAAATCGGGCAAAACCCCCAAAAGTCCTGCTCCTTAGTCGGAGGAAGTGACCCGGCGGTCCAGTCCTCGGGCCAAGGCTTCCGAGGTGGGGACAAAGCCGAAGACCTCCCGCCAGACTCGGGGACTTTCCATACAGAGATAAGTATGGGCGCCGGGCGCCGCCGCGGCCAACCATTCCCGCAGGCGCCCGTACATCTCCACCCGCAGGCCCTTGAAGTAGCGCAGTTTGCCATCCGGGGCCCGTACCATCTCCTGCGCCGCCAGACGGCAACCGGGGAACCGCCGGTTGATTAGGGGCCGCAGGGACGGCATGAACCTCAGCCCCCCCAGGCTGATCCAGGCGATGCTCCGGGAGGGCGCCATCTCACCCAATCGGGCTACCGTCCGCCGGTAGGCCTCCTCCCAGCCGGGGAAATGGATCAGCGGATCGAAATGCCAGGCCACTCGGAAGCCCGCATCCGCGGCGGCGCGCGCCGCCTGGAGCCGCGCCGCCAGGGGGGAAGAGAACCTCTCTTCGGCCCGGATGATCTCCTCGGGGTTGAGGGACCAGGCGAAGACCACCTGGGGATTGGGACCCAGGGGGAGTAAGTCGTCAATCTCGGTCCGCTTGCTCTTAATCTCCAAGATTGCGGACCGACGGCCTTTAAACCATGGGAGCAAGCGTTCGTGCAGGCCCATGAGCCGGTCCAGGGCCAGGCTGTCGCCGAACTCGCCGGTGCCCAGGCGCCAGACCTCCCCGGAATTTGCCGCCCAGCCGGACTCCAGTTCCGCCAGCAAATCCTCCACGTTGACAAATAGGGTAATCGCCGGGACATTGACGTAACCCTGGAGGACGCAGTAGCTGCAGTCCATGGGGCAGCCCAGCGCCGTCTGGAGCACCTGGTAGCCGCA
>CAZOCQ010000176.1:0-6695 GCA_964578335.1 uncultured Desulfobacca sp. | reverse complement strand
TTTCCTTTTGCCGGTGGCCCAGGCGTCTCGCCGGTGCGGATTAAAATCTGCCCGCGCCGCCCTCTTCCCTTCCTTCAGGGCCGGAGCAGTCTCACCTTAATCTGCCCGCTAGTCTGAACCCATTTTCCGTTCTTTATCTTTGGAGAAAACCGAAAAATCCATTATAAAGGATGACGAAGGAAAGATTTCCTGCTGCCCGCACTTCTGGGGCAGGCGGCCGGGCCGCCGGCGGAGCCTTATGAGAAACCACGGATTTGCCGCATGCTTGCTGATCCTTCTCCTCCTGCCCGCCGGCTGCGTCAAGGTGGGGCCGGACTTCGTCAAACCCGAAGCCGAGATCATGCCCCAGTGGCTGGAGGCGGAGGGCTATAAACAGGTCAGCGCCAGGCCCGAGGACTACCGGGACTGGTGGCGGAGCTTCAACGACCCGGTGCTGGACAACCTCATCCAGACCGCTTACCGGGAAAACCTGCCCCTGCGGATTGCCGGGGTGCGGGTGCTGGGGGCCCGGGCCCAACTGGGCGTGGCCGTGGGCGACCTCTACCCCCAAAGCCAGAAAGGCCTCGGCTCCCTCCAGAAACAACGCATCAGCGAAACGAGTCCCCTCTCCGGTCCGGGCACGCCGGGCAACTTCACCACCGACCAGGGGGCGCTGACCGCCAGTTGGGAAATAGACTTCTGGGGCAAGTTCCGCCGGGCGGTGGAGTCCGCCGACGCCGGCCTGCTGGCCGCGGTGGGCGATTACGACAATACCCTGGTGACCCTCACCGGCGACGTGGCCCGGAACTATATCCTGCTGCGCACCCTGGAAAAGCGGCTGGACATCGCCCGCCAGAACGTGGAGGTCCAGAAGAAGAGCCTGGAGATCGCCACGGCCCGCTGGAAAGGCGGCACCACCTCCCTGCGGGACGTGGAGCAGGCCCTGACCGTGCTGCAAAGCACCGAGGCCACCATCCCCACCCTGGAAAGCCAGGTGCGCCAGACCAAAAACGGCCTCTGCGTGCTCATGGGCATGGCGCCCCGGGACCTGGGCGATCTTTTGGGCGCCAAATCGGCCATTCCGGCCCCGCCGCCCCAGGTGGCTATCGGCATCCCGGCGGACCTGATGCGCCGGCGGCCCGATATCCGCACCGCCGAGTGGCGGGCCGCGGCCCAATGCGCCCAGATCGGCGTGGCCAAAGGCAACCTCTACCCGGCCTTTTCCCTGAGCGGCACCTTCGGCTTTCAGGCCGCCGACGTGTCCCCCTTCACCCTGGCCAACATGTTCGACTGGCGCAGCCGCACCGGCACCATGGGGCCGTCTTTCCAGTGGAATCTCTTTAATTACGGCCAGATCACCAACCAGGTGCGGTTCCAGGACGCCAAGTTCCAGGAACTGCTCATCGCCTATCAGAACACGGTGCTCCAGGCGCAGCAGGAAGTGGAGAACTTCCTCATCGCCTTCCTGAAGTCCCAGGAGCGGGCCATAAAGCTGGGCGGAGCGGTGGCCGCGGCCCAGAAGTCGGTGGAACTGGCCATGCTGCAATACCGGGAGGGCATCACCGATTTCACCACGGTGCTCACCGCCGAGCAGAACCTGCTGACTCAGCAGGACAGCCTGGCCAGCACCCTGGGGGAGATTTCCAGCAACCTGGTGGGGGTCTACCGGGCCCTGGGCGGCGGCTGGCAGTTGCGCGAGGGCCAGGATTTTGTGCCGGATTCCGTAAAGACGGAGATGGCCAAACGCACCAACTGGGGCAAATTACTCACCCCGGTGGCTCTTACCGGGGTGCCGGAACCGCCCAGATACCAGGTCCGCCCGCCGGTGTGGTGAGTGTGTGCGCCCTGCGCACCAGTTCTTTTGTAGGGCGCGTCTCACGCGCCGAAAATGGTGCGTGGGACGCACCCCTACCTTCCCCCTAACCCTCTCCCCCATTGGGGGAGAGGGGATCAAGACGGGGCTTCGGTTTTGCCCCCTCTCCCCCCGGCGGAGGGAGAGGGCTGGGGTCAATGCTGTTGACTTAAGAATTTATGGTGACGCTGCATAAATATGATGGCCTTCCTCTTGAGGGAAAAGACTCAAGAACTGTAGGTTTTTTTGCCCCCCTTTTCTAAAGGGGGGTCAGGGGGGATTATATAAGCGCCTGATAATCCCCCTAAATCCCCCTTTAGGAAAGGGGGACTTTAAACCTCCCTTTTGCAGGAGCAAGCAATTATATGCGGCTAATAATTTCGGACCATCAACCAAACCCCTAAGTCAACAGCATTGAGGGCTGGGGTGAGGGGGGGAAGTCCTGGCCAGGGCGCGTCTCACGCGCCAACAATGGCGCATAAGACGCACCCTACGGGCCCGATAAGGAATCGAACCTGAGGAACTTAAACAATGGCTGAGCAAAAGAAAGGCCCCACTAGATTTCGCCGCGGCGCCTCCAAAGCCGCCCTGGCCCTGGCCGCGGCGCTGTTGGTCGCGTCCCTGGCCTGCGGCGAGCGCAACGTCTATCAGCCGCCGCCGCCCCCCAAGGTGACGGTGAGCCACCCCGTGAAAAAGCCGGTCACCGATTACCTGGATTTCACCGGCAACGCCGTGGCCTACAACACCGTTAAACTGGTGGCCCGGGTAGAGGGGTTCCTGGAAAAAATCCTGTTCCAGGACGGGGAGACGGTGAAGAAGGGCAAATTGCTGTTCCTCATCCAACAAGAACAGTATCAGGCCCAGCTCCAGAAGGCGGAGGCCTCGGTGCTGGCCGAAAAGGCCCAACTGGAGCACGCCCAGACCGAATTTGACCGCTACTCCCGGCTGGTGAAGCAGGACGCCGCGGCCCAGACCGACGTGGACCGCTGGCACTACGAACGGGATTCCCGCCGGGCCGCGGTCATGGCCGCCGAGGCCCAGGTAATCATGGCCAAACTCAACGTGAGTTATACTAAGGTGACCGCTCCCTTCGACGGCCGCATGGGCCGCCACCTCAAGGACGTGGGCAACTTGGTGGGGGCCGGCGGGGATACGGTCCTGGCCGAAATCAACCAAATCGACCCCATCTACGTCTATTTCAACATCAACGAACAGGACCTGCTCCGGGTCCGGGGCAAGAAACCGGATCGGGATGAAGAGGCTAATATCTCCCAGAAAAAATATCCCGTGTTTGTCGGGTTGGCCGATGAGAAGGGTTATCCTCATAAAGGCTACCTCGATTTCGCCGCCATCACCCTCAATCCCACCACCGGCAGCCTGCAACTGCGGGGCCTTCTGCCCAATCCGGCGGCCATTATCCTGCCGGGCCTGTTCGTCCGGGTGCGGGCGCCCATCGCCGACACCAGGGAGGCCCTGTTAGTGCCGGAAGCGGCCCTGAGTTATGACCAGATGGGTCCCTTTGTCCGGGTGGTGAACGACAAGAACATAGTGGAGCGCCGGGGGGTCAAACTCGGCATTCAGGACAATACGGACCGGGTGATCCTGGAAGGCGTGCAGGAGAGCGATTGGGTGGTGGTCAGCGGCCTGTTGCGGGCCATCCCCGGCCGGCCGGTGACTCCCGAAAAGCCCGGCGCCAAGCCTGAGACCAAAGGCGCCAAAGCCGCGGCCCCCAAACCTGAGTCAAAATAGGCCACGCCATGATCTCCACCTTTTTCATCAACCGGCCCATCTTCGCCAACGTCATCGCCATCATTTTCATCATTCTGGGCCTGGTCTGCCTGTTCAATCTGCCGGTCTCCCAGTATCCCAACATCGTGCCGCCCACCATCCAGGTGACCACCAGTTATCCGGGGGCCAGCGCCGATGTGGTGGCGTCCACGGTGGGCATTCCCATCGAACAGGCGGTCAACGGGGTCAAGAACTCCATCTACATGTCCTCCACCAGCGGCAGTGACGGCAGTTACATCCTCACCGTCACCTTCGCGGTGGGCACCGATCTCGACACCTCCCTGGCCCTGGTGCAGAATTTCGTCAACGGGGTCATGTCCCAATTGCCGCAGACCGTCCAGGCCCTGGGGGTGACGGTGCGGCAGGTCTCCACCAACATCCTGCAGGTGGTCAGTCTCTACTCGGACGACAACCGCTACGACGAAACCTTCCTGGCCAATTACGGCATTATTAATCTCCAGTATCCTCTGGCCCGCCTCCCCGGCATCGCCCAGGTCAAGATCGTCGGCGCCGGGTCCTACTCCATGCGGGTTTGGCTCGACCCCAACAAACTGCAATACTACCAGCTCACCACCATGGACGTGGTCAACGCCATCCAGAACCAAAACGTCCAGGTGGTGGCGGGGCAGTTGGGCGGGCCGCCGGTGCCCGCGGACCAGGCCTTTCAGTTCACCATCAACGCCCTGGGCCGGCTGGAAGACGTGGGCCAGTTCGAAGACATCATCGTCAAGACGGTGCGCGGCCAGACGGACCAGGCCGCCCAGATCGTGCGGGTGAAAGACCTGGCCCGGGTGGAACTGAGCCAGCAGTCCTACAGCAACTTTTCGGGCCTGAGCGGAAATAAGGCCGCCCATATCGTCATTTACTCTTTGCCGGAGGCCAACGCCATCAACGTCGGCCAGGAAGTGCGCAAGGCCATGGTCGAAATGAGCAAGCAGTTCCCGGCCGGCTTGAAATACGCCATTTATTACGACACCACCAAGTTCATCAGCCAGGCCATTAACGCAGTGTACGACACCCTGTATGAAGCCGGCATCTTGGTGCTCATCGTCATCATGGTCTTCCTGCAGAATTGGCGGGCTACGCTGGTGCCCGCCACCACCGTGCCGGTGACCATCATCGGGGCCTTCGCGGCCATTGCCCTCCTGGGCTTCACCATCAACCTGATGACCCTGTTCGCCCTGATCCTGGCCATCGGCATTGTGGTGGATGACGCCATCGTCATTGTGGAAAACTCGTCGCACTATATCGAACAGGGACTCTCGCCCCACGACGCGGCCATCAAGGCCATGAGCGAAATGACCGGCCCGGTGATCGGCATCACCCTGGTGCTCACTTCGGTCTTTCTGCCCGCGGCCTTCATGCCGGGAATCACCGGCCAGCTCTTCCGCCAGTTCGCCCTGGTGATCGCCTCCACCGCGGTCATCAGCGCCCTCAACGCCCTGACCCTGAAGCCGGCCCAGTGCGCCCTCTACCTGCGCCCCCGCGACCCCAACAAACAGCCCAACGCCTTTTACCGCGGCTTCAACCGAGTCTATGGGGTGGTGGAAGCCGCCTATGTCCACCTGGTGCGCTGGATGGTGCAGCGTCCCAAACTCATGGCCCTGGTGTTTGTGATGATTATCGGCCTGGGCGGCCTGCTCTTCTCCCTGCACCCCACCGGCTTTCTGCCTGAGGAAGACCAGGGCTACGCCATCATCGTGGGCATTTTGCCGGAAGGGGCCTCCCAACCCCGGGTCCGGGAGGCGGCCGACCAGGTCTCCGGGGTGCTGAAAAAGACTCCGGGCGTGGCCCAATGGGTGACCATGGGCGGCTTCTCCATCCTGGACACGGCTAACGTTTCCAACATCTTCACCACCTTTACCATCTACGAGGACTGGGACAAACGCGGCGCCGCCCTGAGCCAGGAGAAGATCGTCACTGACCTGGAGGAGCGGCTGGCCGGCCTGGAGCAGGCGGAGTTTGCCGTTTTGGTGCCGCCGCCTATCAGCGGCCTGGGCCAGTCCGGCGGCTTTCAGATGATGGTGGAGGACCGGCAAAGCGTGGGGATGGAAGTCCTGACGGAAAACGCCATTGGGCTTATGGAGGCGGCCCGGGCCCAATCCGGCCTGGCGGGGCTCGCCACCACCTTTAATCCCCGCAGCCCCCAGCTTTACCTGGACATTGACCGCACCAAGGCGCAATCGCTGGAAATTCCCCTGAACTATGTCTTCGACACTCTCCAGGCCTACCTGGGCTCCTCTTATGTGAACCTCTTTAACAAGTTCAACCAGACCTACCAGGTCTATGTCCAGGCCGCCGCGCCCTACCGCCTGAGCCAGGAGGACATCAAGGACCTCTACGTCCGCAATAGTAAAGGGGAAATGGTGCCCCTGGGCACTTTGCTGACCATCAAGCGGGTGCTGGGCTCCGAACTGCTTACCCGCTATAATCTCTATCCCGCCATCCCCATCTTCGGCGCCGCCGCCCCGGGCTTCAGTTCCGGCCAGGCCCTCAACCTCATGGAACAGGCGGCCAAATATAACCTCACGCCGGGCGTCTCCTACGACTGGACCGCCACCGCCTACCAGGAAAAGCAGGTGGGCAACCAGGCCTACTTCATCTATGCCCTGGCCATCACCCTGGTCTTCCTGGTCCTGGCGGCCCAATACGAAAGCTGGTTCAACCCCGCCGCGGTGATCCTGGTGGTGCCCATCGCCCTGGTGGGCGTCATCCTGGCCCTGGTGGCCCGGGGCCTGGACAACAACCTCTACACCCAGGTGGGCCTGGTGTTGATGATCGCCCTGGCCAGCAAGAACGCCATCCTGGTGGTGGAGTTCGCCCGGGAGCTGCACGAAGGCGGCCTGTCCATCGCCGACGCCGCGGTGGAGGCCACCCGCCGCCGCTTCCGGCCCATCGTCATGACCTCCTTCGCCTTCATTTTGGGGGTGGTGCCGCTGATGAAGGCCGGCGGGGCCGGGGCCGCCTCCCAACAGGCCATCGGCACCGTGGTCTTCGGGGGCATGCTGGCCTCCACGCTCCTGGCCATCCCCTTCGTGCCGGTCTTCTACGTCCTCACCCAAACCCTGGCGGAACG
>CAZOCQ010000175.1:0-6735 GCA_964578335.1 uncultured Desulfobacca sp. | reverse complement strand
GCCCAGCGAAGCCGAATGGGAAAAGGCAGCGCGCGGTGGGGGGGGGGGGGGGGGGCGGGCGGCCGGCGCCGCCCCCCCCCCCCCCCCCCCCAAAAACTTCTCCGCCCCTATTTCCCCAGCTTCTCCACCCGGACGCCGATGAGGCGGATGAGTTTATTTTTGGGGTTCTCGCGTTTATCCAGGAAGGGCATCAGCAGTCTCATGGCCTCAAAACGCAGGGTGCGGGGGGAGTCGCTGGGTGCGGGCAGGGTATGGGAACGGGACCTGGTGTCGAAGTCGGCGAAGCGCACCGTCACCACCACGGTGCGGTAGGTCTTAAAATCCTCGGATTGCAGCCGCTTGAAGACTTCGTGACACATGACCCAGAGGCGGGTAAAGATAAAATTCAGGTCCAGGGTGTCCTGAGCAAAGGTCTCCTGCTCCCCCACCGACTTGGGTTCCCACTCGGTCACCAACGGGCTGAAATGGCGGCCGCGAATCCGTTCATAGAGTTCCGGCCCCCACTTGCCGAACATCTCCTCAAGTTCCCGGGGTGAAAAGCGTTTTAAGTCCCGGACCAGTTTAATCCCCCGCCCGGCCAGGAACTTTTCCGTCTTGGGGCCGATGCCGGGAAGCTTCCGCACCGGCAAAGGCTCCAAGAAGGTCTCCGCTTCTTCCTCCCGCACCACCGTCAGGCCGTCGGGCTTCCGGAAATCCGAAGCGATCTTGGCGATGAGCTTGTTGGGACCCAGGCCGATGGAGGCGGTTAGGTTTTCCTTGCTCTTGATCTCCGATTTGATTTTCCGGCAAATCTCCACGGCCTCCTCATAGTCGCCGGCGAAACTCAGGTCGAAATAAGCCTCGTCTATACCGGCCTCCTCCACTACCGGGGCTAATTGGTGCAGGATGGCCATGATATGTGCCGAGACCTCAGAATAGCGCCGGTGGCGGCCCCGGACAAAGACGACCGGCGGCAAACCCCGGCGCCGGGCCGCTTCCGAGGCCTTCCAGGCCCGGGAGATGGGCTGGGCCGAATGAATGCCGTATTGCCGGGCGGCATAGTTGGCGGTGGCCACCACCCCGCGGCCCTTACCTCCCGCCGGATCGGCTCCCACCACCAGGGGCCGGCCGCGCCATTCCGGGTGGTCCAGTTCCTCCACTGCGGCAAAAAAGGCATCCATGTCCAGGTGGCCGATGAGGCGCATGCCGCTATTTTACCTCTCGAGACCTTTTGGCAAAAGAGGTGAGTATTTCCCCTTGCCCAACTTGGTCGAAGCCGGTAACATTAGAAGTGTTTATGGAGCAAAAAGCCGAGATTATTTAACCAACGAACCTGAAATTCGCCGGCCACATTGTTGAATATAATTTAAAGTATAGTATCATTAGCTGTAGTCCTTTCGGCCGGCGGCGGAAGATTGACCGGCCACCGGGTCCGCCGGTTGCCCTCGACAGGGCCTGAACTATTGATTAGTTTGATTTTGAATAGCAGCTTATGAATAACGTCATCAATTTCAAACGGAGCCGTCCTCGTCTGGTGCAAAGATCCCGCCTGGCCCAGCGGCCCTGGTGGCGCCTGTGGTTTTGGCCTACGGCTTTCCCCCAGGAGGACTTGCGGCGCCTTTCTCCGGAAGAGTTGCGCCGGGGCGGAGTTTGGGGGCCGGCCGTGGACCGGGGGCGCCGGAGCGGCGCCGATCTGCGGCTGATCTAACCCCGACCGAATCTCTCAATGCCCCTAAAGCGGGCCTGCGGGTCCGCCCGCTTTTTATTATCTCCAACTCATCCATGAAGAAGAAAGCCTCCAAAAAGAAGGGGCGGACTGGGAACAAATCACCGCTTCCCGGCTCCTCCCGGTCCTTGCCGCCGCCCTTTGAGGCTGTGGCCCAGCGGCAAAAAGAGACGGTGATAGAGGTGATCAACGGGGGGCGGACCGCGGCGCGGGCCGTGGAGGTGGGCTTCAGCGCCCTGGTTTGGGCCGATCACGCCCTGGCCCATTTTGAGAAGGAAAACGACCTGCCCCGGCCCCTCAGTTGCACCGCGGAGTGCGATTACTGCTGCTACAGCCAGGTGGAGGTGACCCCGCCGGAGGCCTTGGTCATCGGCCAGGCGGTGGCGCGCCACTTTCCCCCGGAAGAGCAAGACCGGCTGCTGGCGCGGGTGGGGCGGGCCCTGGCCGCCAAGGCGGGCAAAAGTAAAAGAGAGATTGCCGCCAACCGCCGGGAACTCCCCTGCCCCTTATTACAGGAGCGCCGCTGCCTGGTTTACCCGGTCAGACCCCTGGTCTGCCGGGGCATGCACTCCCTGGAGGCCGACAAATGCGCCAGTTCGCTGCTGGCCGGCGACCTGACCACCGGGGCCTATTACTCCCAGCGCCATGAACTGGTGCGGGCCATTGCCCGGGGGCTGGCGGCCGGCTGCCGGTCCCTGGGCTGCCAGTCCGGCCACCTGGATCTGGCCCAGGCCCTGGCCGATTATTTCCGGCAACCGGACCCGGCGGCCCGCTGGATTAAGGGGGAAGCGGTCTTTAGTCTCTAAGGAAGGGGAAGAGCGCGAGGCTGGTCTGCCGAGAATCTCTGGTTTCGGAAAATTTGACGCGCCAACAACTAAAGGCCGGCAACGCTGGTTGCCAGCCTGGGGGAATTCGGCAATTTTCACCACTAAGAGGGCCGATGTTAGGGTGTTACTCGTCAGGCAGGTTTGATAGAAACTGCAACGCCACCCCAAATTTTTCCTTGCCCGCCACCCGAGATTCGATGCGCTTTACCACCGCCTGGGTCCGCAAGGGGCTGTGGATAAAACTGAAGTTGGGGGGATTGGTGCTGAAGGTGAACTCCGCCAAGTCTCCCCGTTTCAGTTGCGGCATGGTCTCACATTCGAAATAGAGACCACCCTGACTAATATTTTTCAGGACGCCCTCGCTGGCCCAGGTGTCTCCGTCGCCGTCCAATTGGACACGATACTCCAAGGGCATGGAGACATAAATGCGGATATGCTCTCGCTTGGTTTCCATACGACGCTATCATCTTTAATAGCGGAGAAACCGGTAAATTTGGCTAGGCCTGAGCACCGAAAAGCGGTCCTGTCAAGAATTGCACCGCCACGCCAAATTTCGACGATCCGGCGATCCCCGACTCGATGCGTTTGACCACCGCCTGGGCCTTGATGGGGCTGTTAATGAAGCTGTACCTGGGCGGTATGGTGTTGAAGGTGAAATCGCCGATGCTGCCTCGCTTCAATTGGGGCAGGTTTTCACACTCGAAATACAGTCCTCCTTGACTGATATTCTTTAAGGTAGCCTTGCTGGCCCAGGAGTCCGCCGAATCCTCGAACTGCACCTGGTATTCCATGGGCAAGGAGATGTACACCCGGGTGTGGGCACGCCTTTCAATCATATTACTACTCCAGCTTAAAATATTCTAAAAGCACCTTAGCACAGTTTTGTCGACAAGTATATAATTTTTTTTTAGTGGCAAGAAATATTGTTCAACTTTCAAAGGAACTCCGGGCTCCACTGCCGGCGCTAAACAGTAGCCCTCACTTCCAGGTCAAGTGAGGCCAGCGCATGAAGATTAACATAAATAACAACTGCTTCACTTGGCGCAGGATTAAATTGCCTTACTTCTTGGGTAAGGGCGTCCACTGTCCGCCGGGCGGCGGCTGCTTAGGGACCGTTCGGCTCCGGTTATCCATGGGCTTTAATTCCAGGTCATCGGGGGCGGAGTCGTAGTCCGGGGCGGGAGACGGGTGGGGGGACGGCGTATCCGCCGGGACATAGTACTTCTGCGCTTGCGGCAGAAACTCCGCCATAGCCTGGATGCGGTTCTCGTCGCGAGGATGGCTGGACATGAACTGGGGCGGACGCACCCGATTTTCCGGGGCGGTCATCATGCGCCGCCAGAAGTCCAGGGCCAGGGCCGGGTCGTAGCCCGCCTTGGCCATCAAGATGAGGCCGATCTTATCCGCCTCCAGTTCCTGGGCGCGGGAATAGGGCAGCAAGATGCCGTACTGAGTCCCCAGGCTGTAACCTTGGGAAATGGCCTGTCCGGCCGCCGGGCTTACGCCCCCCAGTCCCAGCCCCAGCCCCAGGCCGCCCAATTGGGCCAGCAGGGCCTGGCTTTGGCGCTCCCCGGCATGACGGGCCAGGGCGTGGGCCGCCTCGTGGGAGATCACCGTGGCCAGCCCCGCCTCATCCCGGGTGTACTTCAACAGGCCGGTGAAGATGCCCACCTTGCCCCCGGGCAGGCAGAAGGCGTTGGCCTCCTTGTCATTGACCAGGACCACAAACTCCCAGCGGTAATCCGGGCGCTGGGCTGCGGCGGCGAGGCGGCGGCCCACCCGGAACACCTGGTCGTTGAGGGCCGGGTCCCCGCATACCGGATAGCGGCGCCGCAGTTCCTGAAAGGCCCGGGCGCCCATGGAGGTTTCCCCGCCTTCGGACATCAGCAGCAACTGGCGCCGGCCGGTATAAGGCGCGCTGGCGCAGGCGGCCGCCAGCAAGGCGAGGCCCAAAAGCAGAAGGAGCAAGCTGCCGAACCTGGGATGCATGGCGGAGTCCCGGAGGACAGGAAATTAACTGCCTATTTTCTTACCGTTAATTTTATAATAACCTCAATTTTTTCCAAGCTCTTCCCATTATGGGTGAAAGGACCGGCATTATGCCCAAGGTTTATATTGCGGTGATCGGCGGCGGTGCGGTGGCCTCGGAGCTCGCCGCCCTGGCCTCTGAAGTGGGCCGGGAAGTGGCCCGGCGGGGGGCCGTGCTGCTCTGCGGCGGCCTGGGCGGGGTGATGGCCGCCGCGGCCCAGGGCGCCGCCGAGGCCGGCGGGGTGAGCCTGGGGATTTTGCCGGACGCCGACCGCGGCCGGGCCAACCCTTATCTGACTTACAGCATCGCCACCAACCTGGGCCACGCCCGCAACGTCCTCCTCGCCCACTCCGCCGACGCCCTCATCGCGGTGGACGGCGACTACGGCACCATCTCGGAGGCGGCCGTCGCCCTCAAACTGGGCAAACCCGTGGTAGCCTTGCAAACCGCCTGGAACCTGCGCGGCCTCCTATACGCCGCCACCGCCTCGGAGGCCGTGGCCCTGGCCTGGGAGGCGCTGGGGATGACGGGATAAAAGCCCCAGACCCGAAAAAAGTGTGGTAAGATAAAGACATGGTTTACTTAGTCGGCGCCGGACCCGGTGACCCGGGATTGATAACGGCCAAAGGTTTGGCAGTGTTGCGCCGGGCCCAGGTGGTGGTTTACGATCAGTTGGCCAGCCCGGAGCTCCTGAAGGAGGCCCCGGCGGAGGCGGAGATCATTTACGTGGGCAAAAAGGCCGGAGCCCACGCGGTGCCCCAGGAGGGCATCAACGACCTGCTGGTGGCCAGGGCCAAGGCCGGCCTGACGGTGGTGCGCCTCAAGGGCGGCGACCCCTTTGTGTTCGGCCGGGGCGGCGAAGAGGCCGAGGAACTGGCCGCCGCGGGCATCCCCTTCGAGGTCGTCCCCGGCGTCACCGCGGCGGTGGCGGTGCCGGCCTACGCCGGCATCCCCGTGACCCACCGGCGCTACACCACCCTGGTGACCTTCATCACCGGCCACGAGGACCCCACCAAGGAGGCCAGCACCATCCCCTGGGAGGCCCTGGGGAAAAATCCCGGCACCCTGGTCTTTCTCATGGGGGTGAAGAACCTGCCGGAGATCTGCCGGCAACTGGTGGACAAGGGCCGCGATCCCCAGACCCCGGCGGCGGTCATCGAACGGGGGGCGACGCTGCTGCAGCGCACCGTCACCGGCGCTCTAACGGACATGGCCCAAAAGGCCAAAGAGGCCGACATTAAGCCGCCGGCCATCCTGGTGGTGGGCGGAGTGGTGGCGCTGCGGGAGCGCCTGAAGTGGTGGGAGACCCGGCCCCTGTGGGGCCGGACCGTGGTGGTGACCCGCTCCCGGCAACAGGCCAGCAGGCTGGTGGAGCTTTTAAGCGCCGCCGGGGCCCGCTGCCTGGAAGTGCCCACCATCGAGATCGGCCCGCCGGACGATTTTACCGCCTTTGATCAAGCCCTCAAGAATTTGGCGCAATATCACTGGGTGGTCTTCACCAGCGCCAACGGGGTGGCGGCCTTCATGGCCCGGCTGTTTGAGCAGGGCCGCGACGTGCGCGCCCTGGGCGGGGCCAAAATCGCCGCCATCGGCCCGGCCACCGCCGAGTCGCTGCGGCCCTACGGCCTTAAGGCCGACGTGGTGCCTCACGCCTTTAAGGCCGAAGTGCTCCTAGAAGCCCTGACTCCGCATATGGCCCCCGGCAGCCGGGTCCTTTTGGCCCGGGCCCAGATCGCCCGGGAAGTGCTGCCCCAGGGCCTGCTGAGGTTGGGGGCGCAGGTGGAGGTGGCCCCGGTCTATAAGGCCCGGCCTCCCCAAGGAATCCCTCCGGAAGCCGAAGCCGCTTTCCAAGAGGGCCAGGCGGACCTCCTCACCTTCACCAGTTCGGCCACGGTGCACAACTTCGTCAAACTCCTGGGGCGGGAGCGTTTCCAGGTCTTGGCCGTTAAGGCGGTGGTGGCTTCCATCGGGCCGATCACTTCGGCCACCTTGAAGGAATACGGAGTCACCCCGCAAATCGAGCCAAAAGACTATACGATAGCGGCCTTGACTGCAGCGATGGTGGACTATTTTCGGTAGAGTTTGATCCACGCACCATAATTTCTGACGGCATGTTCAACCAAGCGCCGGCTCGCCGCCAAATTTCTGCAAATATTTTCTTAATATCTGGAATC